>JANQLA010000444.1 GCA_028280855.1 Melioribacteraceae bacterium | reverse complement strand
AAAGAATTTGAAGAAGAAAATTGATGCATAAAATTCTTATAGTTGACGACGATACCAATCTTTGTACCGTATTAAACGACGAATTAAACGAAATAGGTTTTAACTCGGACTATAGGAATACTGCCGACGAGGCAATTGATTATTTAAAAGTCAACTCTGTTGACCTGATTTTACTGGACCTGAAGATGCCGGGCAAAGACGGTTTTTTTGTATTAAGCTCAATAAAAGAATTGGGCATTTATGTTAAAGTAATTGTACTAACTGCTTACGCGGATGTTCAAAGTGCTATCGATTCGGCCAAACTCGGAGCAAACGATTTTATAAGCAAACCGTATGATTTGGATGAACTGATTATAACCGTTAGGAAAGTTTTGCAAATTGAAGAACATGAAAATTAATGCCAGAATTATATTTATTACATTCCTTGTTGTTGTAATAGTTTCCGCGTCCTCGTCCCTTATTTTTTTTTCCTTAACAAACTCAATACTTGAAAATAGGAACAAAAAAAACACCTTAAACAGCGCAAACGACTTTGTTTTTTACCTTGAATCCGTTATTGGTAAAGCGAATTCCGAATTCAATAACTATGCTGCAAATACTAATGACGATCCCGCCAGAATTGACAGCACCGATTTGGATTTTATATTCTCCGTCAATGAAATGAATGCTATAAATCCGGTCTTTATTAACGGTTCCGCCGACTTGAATTTTTCGTCAAATAACTTCCTGCAATTTGTTAAGAATAATCCTCACGTATTACTTTTTGAGCATAAAGAAGATAATGATAAAATTGTTTATTACGGAGTTGTACTTAACGAAACATGGCTTAATAAAGCTGCCGAAAAAATAAGGGCTGATGTTACGCTTATAATTAATCACGTACCTTATTATTATTCTAATTCCATTGTTAATAACAAGTATTTGTCTAGAATTGTTAATGCGGAGCAGGAGCTTCGCTTTTTAAATAACTTCGATATTGTTTCATCCAACAATGAGTTTTATGCCGTTAAATACAAGGCTAATACGTTGCTAAGCAGCAAAGATCTAAGCTTTTTAGTATTCAATATCGATTACGACCTTCAAGATTTTCTCGATACCATGAAGTATATAGTACCTGTAATAATTATTACAGGTATTCTGATGTCTTTAATTTTTGTTCTGCTTTTCACCTCGAAGTTTAGAAGACAAATTTCCCTACTTACCGAAGCTACATCGGAAATTAACAAGGGTAACCTAGATGTTAATGTTCCTATAATAACAAAGGACGAAGTTGGGGAACTAAGCTCAATTTTTAACGAGATGACTTTACATATTAAGAATAAAGAAGAGCTGGAAAAAGAGTATTCCAATTTTGTTTCAATAATTAACAGGAATATTACACTACGGGATTTGTCCGAAGAAGTGCTTCAGAAGTTATTGGATTTTATCGGCCTAAAGTTTGGGGCAATTTACAAGGTTACTGATAACGAGATCTTAACATTAAAATCAATTGGGATCGACAGAGAAAATAATTTAGCCGACGAACAAAACTCTCTTATTAAAAATGTAATCGAAAGTAAAAAATTCTATGAAGCAACATTCGAAGAGAACTTTCCAGTCATACGAAGCACAGGTCTCGAAGTAAAAGTGAAGTTCCTGCTGCTGCTGCCGGTTGTTTTCAGCGACGAAGTGATAGGTATAATAGAACTTATTAGTGAAAAATACCCCTCTAAATCGGGCAAAGAATATTTGCGGCCTATAACCGAACAGTTGGCGGTAGGCATGAAAAACGCAATGTCTTACGATGCAATGTCGAACTTAGTTTTGGAGTTGAAAAAATTAAACGATGAGTATATTCTTCAGAACGAAAAAGTAAAAGGGCAAAATGAAGAATTAATAAAGCTTCATAAAGAAATAAGTGAAAAAGCCGAAGAGCTTGAGGAGCAGCGCGAACGGGCAGTTGAACTTAGCCAGGTAAAGTCACAATTTTTAGCTAGTATGTCGCACGAATTAAAAACTCCGCTGAATTCAATTATCGGGCTTACGGAACTGATTGATAAAGACTATGAGACTTTGCCCAAAACAAGAGATCGTGTAAAAATAGTTTTAAGAAACGGTAAAAAGCTGTTGAGCATGATTAATAACATACTGGAATTTTCTAAACTTGAATCCGGTAAATATGAAGTTACGGAGCAGACATTTTTGATAAGCGAGTTCCTTTCCGAAATATTTTCGAGTACCGATATTTTAGCGAATGAAAAAAATCTCACTTTAACCTTCAAAATCGACGGTAGCAAAAACTTTATTGTTACAACAGACCGGGATAAACTTGAGCAAATACTTTTGAATCTTATTAGTAATGCTATTAAGTTTTCCGAAAGAGGATCCGTATCGGTGTTATGTAAAAACGATGCTAACAACCTGGTAGTAAAAGTATCCGATACAGGTGTTGGAATTTCGAAGGATGACAAGGAAAAAATATTCAGCGAATTCCAGCAACTTGAATCGGGCATTAACCGCAAGTATAGCGGGGCCGGGCTTGGCCTGGCTATATGCAAAAGATTTGCGAATTTGTTAGGCGGCCGTTTATCACTGGAAAGTGCCGAAAACGTTGGTTCTGAATTCGAAGTATTTATACCGGATTGTATCAGCGAGGAATTAGACTTTGCTGCCGGAAGTAAGTTTGAACTATCAAACGAACAAGGCAGGGTCGGTAGTAAGTTTACTCAGAATATTATTTCTGCAAAAACAAAAAATTATCACTATAATTCAGAAAGTAATGATGAAAACAATCCCAAGATTTTAATTGTTGATGATGATAACGACGCTCTTTATACTGTTGCGGAGATTTTGAACGGCTATGGGTACAACCTTAATTTTGCCACGAACGGCGTAGAGTGCTTAAACCAGATTGAAATTCTTAAACCTGATTTGGTATTACTTGATATTATGATGCCGGAAATGGACGGCTTTGAAACAATTAAACAAATTAGAAATAATAAAGAATTCAAATCGATTATAGTTTTTGCACTTACTGCTCACGCTATGCTGGACGACAAACATATAATTGAACAAAGCGGGTTTGACGACTTAATTACGAAACCTGTGGATAGTACGAGTATGCAATTGAAAATTAAACAAGTGCTGGCAAGTAATCAAAGAAAAATGTTATGAAAAAAATTCTTGTTGTTGACGACCAGCCGGATAATGTTTTTATACTTGAGGACAGGCTTAGAAGAGAAGGTTTCGAGACTATAACTGCATACGACGGCCCTTCATGTGTCAGGATTTCGAAAGAGGAGCAACCCGATCTGATTCTTCTTGATGTAATGATGCCCGGCATGTCGGGCTTTGAAGCTTGCGAAATCCTGGTTGCCGATAAAGAAACCAAATCAATTCCTATAATTCTTGTAACCGCTCTCACCGATATAGAAGATGTTAAAAAAGGCTTGTCCGTTGGAGCTTTTGATTATATAAAGAAGCCGTATAACCGCGCTGAATTAATAGCGCGTGTCAATTCAGCTTTAAAATTCAGTGAATCGTCAAAAGTTCTTTTGGAACTGGAGAAAATAAATACATATGCTGCTACCGTTATTACTGCAAACCACGAAATAAAACAACCGCTTACTCTAATCAATCTTTCTACGACTGCTATAAACAGGGAGCTTGGAAGGGATGAATTGAGAAAAGATGTTATTCAAAAACGTATTGAATTTATTGACGGCGCAGCAAAAGAGATTATTAAAGTATTGGAAAAACTTACGCAGATTAAAAAACCTGTTATTACGGATTATGTGAATAACTTAAAAATGGTCGACCTTAATCAATCTGAAAACTGATTAATTGGGGGCTTCGCATAACCCTATACCAGGAAAATTTTGGTGATATATAAAAAGTAAAAATCTCTAAAATAACAATTTTTATGTTGCTCCATCCTCCTTTTGAAGTTTATCGAAAAGAATCTAACAGAGAAGTTTCTTTACCTCAATCAAAAGCTGTTCAAAATCATACGGTTTCATGATTATTTTATCAACTGAAATTTCGCCAGGATTAAGATTTTTAACAGAGGATTGCGATCCTGTCGTTAGAATAATCGGTTTGTTGTATTCCATTTGCCGCAATCGTTTAGTGCTTTCCAACCCGTCCATAATGGGCATTTTCCTATCGATTATCATTAAGTCTACATTATTGTTATTGCGGTATGCGTTTATTATCTCTTCACCATTTAAAGCGTTTATCACTTTATAATCATAGGATTCCAATAAGTCGGTTAGCAATTCAAGTATTGAATTTTCATCATCTGCTATTAGTATAGTCTTGTCATCAACGGAAGCAAGGTCAGAGCTTTCATATAATTCACGGGCCGGCAAATAAATGTTGAACTCGCTTCCGCGCAGCCACTTGCCGCTAACTTCAACAACACCGGAATGATCTTCAATAATGCTTTTTACAATATGCAATCCTAAGCCGGAATCACGGAGCCTATTTTTCGTTGAATATCCCGGTGTAAATATTTTATCGAGGTTCTTTTTTCGGATGCCGCTTCCGTTATCAATAACAGAAATTTTCACAAAAGCTCTGGCTTTACTGTTATAACCAGCCGGCAACTCGTTCCGCAAAACATTTTTTGCAGAAACTTTAATTTTGCCCTTACGCCTAATTGCTTCGGAGGAGTTGATACACAGGTTTAAAAGAACCCTGTAAATATCTGAATAGTTTGCCGTAATTAAACTTAGGTTCTCATCAATATCCAGTTCCACGCTTATGCTTCGCCGGATCATATTCGAAAGGGAATTATATAATTCGATCAAAAGCTTATTTAAATCAACTTTCATTCGAACGGATTCTTTGTTCAATCCGCCTGTTAATACCTGTTGTAAAATATCTGCTGCTCTGTGCGCATCCGTTTCAATATTATCAATCAGTTTAACGCTTCCTGCGCCAGGTATACTTTTGTTTTTGAGCAGTGCGGCGCTATTTGTAATACTTGTAAGAATATTATTTATATCGTGAGCAAATGATTTTATACCCTTCACCTGCGACAACACTTTTTCGGATGCTTCGGATTTTTTGTTTATAAACAGCACGTAATAAGAAGTACGATTTTCGTAGTGTTTATAGAAAATGTTCAGTGACCAGAAAAGATTTTCTTCGGTGCGGCACGAGTTGGGGAAAAACTTATGATTACTAATATTAAACAGCTTTATAAAGTCTTTTTCTTTAACATCACCATCAACCAGTTCTTCGAACTTTTCCGATGCCCAAATGATTGTTTTATTCTTGTTCGCAAACGCAATAGGAATATTTAATGCATCATAAGATTCAAAAAGGTCCGATAGCTTTGAATCAACAAAATCAGCACCCTGATCAGCCATCTTATTTTAAATTATATTTTTTGATTTTCGAGTAGAGGGTTTTTTGAGCGATACCAAGGGCCTTAGCTGTTACTTCACGGTTCCAGTTAAACTCATCTAAAACCTTTTTAATATGGCTCAACTCAATTAAGTCAAGGCTGTAAACTTCTCCGTCTGCATCGTATACACCATTATGCGAAGCCATTGAGCTTTGCGGAAGATTCAGGTCCTTAACTTTAATTTCACTGCTGTCCGAAAAAATTAATGCTCTTTCTATTGTATGAGCAAGCTCCCGAACATTTCCGGGCCAGGAATAATTCGTCATCGTAACTTCAGCATCGGCAGATAGCGTTTTTACACTTTTAACCGGGGAATTCTTTTGAAGAAAATAATTAGATAGCAGGATTACATCTTTGCCTCGCTCCCGTAAAGGTGGAATTGTCAGGGTTATCACATTCAACCTGAAAAGAAGATCGCGTCTGAAAGTTTTATTTTCGGCTTCTTCCATAAGGTTTTTATTTGTAGCGCCAATTACCCTAACATTAGATGTTAAGTTTGTAACACCGCCAACCCTTCGGAACTCTCCTTTTTCTAAAAAACGCAAAAGCTTTGGTTGCAGCGTTAAACTCAACTCTCCAATTTCATCAAGAAATAATGTACCGCCATTCGCAATTTCAACAAGTCCCTGCTTTGAAGTTTTGGCGTCGGTAAAAGCGCCCTTTTCATAACCGAACAACTCGCTTTCCATTAACTGATCCGGTAACGATGCGCAGTTTATAGCCACTAAAGGCTTAGAATCCCTGTTAGAATTTTTATGTATGAACTCCGCGAACAATTCTTTACCGGTTCCTGTTTCACCCTCAAGCAATATATTAGAATCGGATTTTGCCGCTCTTTCAGCCAAGCCAATAACTTCTCTTATAGTTCTACTTTCGCCAACTATTGAATGCGGAACGTTTTTACTTAACTTGTTGGCAAGGATTGCATTTTTTATTTGCAGGTTCTTATGTTCAAGCGCCCTTTCTATTACAACAAGAAGCTGCCCAAATTCATACGGCTTGGGAATAAAGTCATAAGCGCCGCGCTTAATGCAGTCTATAGCTGTACGAATGTCGGTTTTAGCAGTAAGTATTATGACTTTTGTTGAGGGATTGTGTTCATTAGCGTAAACTAAAACTTCTTCGCCGTGAACCTCTGTCATTTCCAAATCAAGCAAAAGAACATCGTAATTTTTTTTCTTTAAGTTCTCGATAGCATATTTGCCGTCGAAAACAATATCCACCTGGTAACCTTCACTTACAAGTTCTTCTTTAAGTAGGTAGCACAAAGTTTGGTCGTCATCCGATATCAGAATTTTTGCTGTATTCATAGTCAAATCATTTTTTCATATTCGAAATTAAATATAAAGAATTATCGAAAAATATTTTTGTATATAAGTAAGCGTACAAGGAAATGCGTTAATTACCAAGGCAATTTTTGGAGATCAACATTGCCTCCTGTTAAAATACAGCAGATTTTTTTACCGCTAAACATGCCGGGATTTTGTAAGACCACTGCAAGTGTAATTGCGGCCGATGGTTCAATTATAATTTTCATCCTATCCCAAATTAAACGCATAGCGGCAATTATCTCGCTGTCGTCTGCAGTAATAATTCGATCTGCACACCTCCTAACTATATCGAAAGTCTTTTCACTAAACGAAGTAAGCAAACCGTCCGCAATAGTTTCCGGGTTAATCGAAGGATAGATTCTGTTATCTCTTAATGATCTAAAAGCATCGTCTGCACCTGCAGGCTCCGCACCAACTACCTTCGTTGCGGGAGAAAAATAGTTTGCCGATAAACATGTCCCGCTCAGCAATCCTCCGCCCCCGATTGGTGAAATTATGTAATCAATATTGGCCGAGTCTTCAAAAACTTCTTTTACACAGGTTGCTTGTCCTTCAATAATTTTATAATTGTCGTAAGGATGAATAAACGTAGCACCTGTATTGGCAACAACCTCATTCAGCATTTTTTCACGCGCTTCCTGTGTAGGATTGCAAAATGTAATTTTACCCTGGTACTCCCCTACAGCTTTCTTTTTAATTGACGGCGCTGTTTTAGGCATAACAATATATGCGGGAACGTTTTTTATCTTTGCGGCAAGTGACAGTGCCGCGGCATGATTACCAGATGAATGAGTAGCTACTCCTTTCTTCAGTTGATCGCTGCTTAAAGATAACACGGCGTTAGCTGCGCCACGCATTTTAAATGCACCGACTTTCTGGAAGTTTTCACATTTAAACTCAATATTTGCTCCGGCTATTTTATTTATTGAGGATGAAGATAACAGAGGAGTTCGATGAGTATACCGGGTTATTTTATCATGCGCCTCTTTGATACTATTTGCAGAAGGAATATTCATTAGTTGAGGCTATAATTTAATGGAGTGCCAAAAATATTGGACGTGTGTTTCGGCTTCATTAATAGCTTTCGGCAAATCTAAATTAGCGTTCGAAGTAAGGTATCGGAGTCTTATAAAGAAAAGCGGTGCAATAAATTCGTTGGCTACGATCTCCACGTTTTGTTTTTTTATGAGTTTGTATTTCATCATTTCGTTAAATATTATTACCCAGACTTCATTTAACTTCGATATTGCATCTTCTATTTTTACGTGGTTTTCGTGCGTGTTAAATTCTTCCAGCAGGATTATTCTGAAAATCATTCGCTGCTTTTCATTAGCCCAATGAGCAAGCAATTTTGAGGTAAACAGCAGTAAAAATTTTCGTGGGTTATCTAAGTGATCTAGTATTTCGTCGTCAATTAAGCGAACAAGATCAAGCTTAGAACGGACATCTTCAAATACGGAATTAACAAGTTCATCCTTGGAAACGAAGTGATTGTATATTGCGCTTTCACGAATTCCAACTTCGCCGGCTATAGAACGCATCGAAGCGCCTATGTATCCGTGTCTTGATAGAAGCTCAAGCGTTTTTTGTTTTATTTTATCCCTGGTTGAACTCATGAAATGCGCAATAATTGAATAAGTGGAAAAATAGTAATTTATATTGTCAGGTGTGTATTTAGATTTTGGTAAACTGTTTATTTCCCAAAATTCTGTTCCAAAACGTACCGAGCAGTTTAGAATCAACTCTGAAATTTGGTCTTACCCGCTCTATCCCTTTTTCATTTTCTTCATCAATAATTCTAAAAGAAAAGACATAATCCGTATTCGGTTTAATCCAGCCACCGAGCGTTCCGAAACGAAGATCGTTAAAATACAGATCGTTCCCAACCGAAGTTATAGTGTAATAATTTTTCGAAAACCACTTAAGCGCGAGAACTGTTCCCGAATTTTGAATGTCGGTTATCAAAGCATCGTTTTTGTTGACCGGACTAAAGGAGATTTCATGAGAATCATCGAAGAGTGAATAATACCCTTCATAAAATCCTTCTCCGGTTTCAAACACCCCCCGCCACAAGATATTGTTAAAAGGAGTTGGGTGAGTAAAATATCTCGTGTGCTCAATGCCTTTTTTACCGGCTGCTTCCATAAAAACCGAGTTAATATGAATCTTGTTTACAACTGTGAATAATAAGTAAACACTGCTTAGGGCAAGGGCTGTATAGTTAAGAAATTTTCTTCGTTTATAATTTTTATAAGTGAATAAAACGGCTATAACTAAAGCAGTAAAAGGTATTGTAAAAATCGGGTCAATCACAAATATCGTATTGAATTCGACTCGATAGTCGGTAAAAGGAGAAAAGAGTTGGGTGCCGTAGCCGGTAAAACAATCCAGTAAAGAATGAGTAAGTGTAGCCCAAAACGCCAACTTTACCCAATCTTTATAAGTTGCCCCGGCATTTTTGTGAATTCGGTATACAAAATAACCAAAGACCGGAGCCCAAAGAATTGCGAAAAGAATTGAGTGCGAAAATCCGCGATGAATAGAAAGTTGGGTAACTTCGCTAACGAACGGGTTGAGTAGCACGTCGAGATCAGG
Organism: Melioribacteraceae bacterium; assembly: GCA_028280855.1. Classification (GTDB taxonomy): domain Bacteria; phylum Bacteroidota; class Ignavibacteria; order Ignavibacteriales; family Melioribacteraceae; genus PGYT01. Next base: position 21,967 of record JANQLA010000444.1, on the reverse strand, counting down.
TATTGTGCCCGCAACGGCACCCCAAAGCGGCGCTTTGTTTCCAACTTTTTTGCCGAGCGTAAGTTCGCCAACTGCAGCACCCAGTGTAATTTGTGTTAATGAATCCATACTAACGAAACGAAATTAAGCAAGTAATAGTTTCTGATTTGGATTCACTTCGAAGTTCAGAATTTTAACACGCCGCATGTTATGTCGTCGCTTTGCTCGGCCGAGCCTTTAAAACTGTTTACATCCTCAATTATTTCGTTAAGGACTTCGCACGATGTTTTATTCTTTGCAGAAAAAATTAGCGACTTGAAGTTTTCTTCACCGTATTCTTCTTCATGGATATTTAATGCTTCCGTGATACCGTCTGTGTAAAATACCAGGCAGTCATTCTTATGCGGAATAATTTTCTCGGAGGTATAAGGCATGTCGATACTTCCAAGAAAGAGTCCCCCAGCTGTTAATTCTATAATTTCCGAAGAAGAGCTAAGGTAAGTATAAATAGGATTATGACCGGCGTTTATACTTTCCAGTTCATTAGTTGTATGATCGTATAATCCGAACCAGGCGGTAGCAAACTTATCGGGTGTTGTTGAGGAGATTAAAAATTTATTAAGCGACTCAACAAACGAGGTTAATGTAAAGTCATCCTGATTTATTATAAGGAATGTCTGGATGAAAGAATATATTGTTGAAACGATAAGGGCTGCAGGAACACTTTTCCCTGTTACATCGGCCACGAAGAACAAGGTTTTAGTATCTGAAATTTTTATAACATTGTAATAATCGCCACCGACTTCTTTTGCCGGTATAAGGGCAATATCAACATCAATGTCTTTAAAATCGGGGAGCTGTCTTGGCAATATTTTTTGCTGAATTTTTCTGGCTGTATCCAGTTCGTATTTAATCTGTTCCGATTTAATTTCGATATTAATAAGCCGGGCGTTTTCAATTGTTATGGCGCACTGCGATGCAAGGGCTCTCAGGAAATCAAGGTCGAGATCGGTAAAAGACTCATCACCAATTTTGTTAATAACCTGTATTACGCCAATAAGTTCGCCTTTCCTTATCATAGGCACACACAACATGTTAAGTGTTTTAAACCCGGTTTTTATATCAAACTCAGGGTTGAACCTGGCGTCGGAGTAACAATCGTCAATTTTTAATGCTTTTTTATGCTCGGCTACCCAGCCTGCAATGCCTTCGCCGATTTTTATAAAGCTGGATTCAATCGACTTCCCTTTTTCGCCCGTAGCAATATGGAAATGTAAATGTTCTGTTTCTTTGTCGAATAAAAGCAGTGAGCTGGCATTAGCATTAATCAACCTTTTACTGGCAAGAATAATTTCATCGAGTAGTTCGTCTAAAGGTTTTTTAGATATAATATTTTCCGAGAGCGACTGAAAATATTTTATTTTTCCGACAAGAGATTTGTAATTGGGGCATTCAACACAGTTAGCAGCCTGGTATTTGTTCATTTTCTTTAATTAAATTTTGTAGGATTGCTAAAATATATTGAATTAGGCACTTAACAGAAAGAAAATAAAAGCCGGTATCACCCTGCCGCTGTAACACAGATTGCCGGATAATAGTGATCAGCTTAAAACAAGTCACGCAAATGAAACGAGGAATATCTGATAAAATGATTTGACAATCATTTTATCAGCAACATTTTCTTCATTATCTGTTTTGTCCCATGAGCTAGTCCGTAAAAGTAAAGTCCGCTCACGTAACCGCTTCCATTCCACTGAACGGAATAATTTCCCGGTGACTGTGGTTTATTAACGAGTGTTGCTACTTCCCGACCGAGCGTGTCGTAAATTTTTAATGTAACATGTTGCACTTTGCGGAGTTTATCCTGCCCTGCGGGACTCAGTGTGACCACCGGAACACTGTAACGAATGTTGGTGGTCGGATTAAACGGGTTCGGGTAGTTCTGGAATAATTGAAATTCCTGAATCGTATTTTCACTTTCTACTGATGTTATATCAACAATATTGTTACTAAATAAAATTAGCTGATCATCAATTTCGTCGATACCGGTTATATCAAGATCACCATCATTATCTCTATCGTGTAGTACAGCACATGATCCGGCCCCGTTTGTAAAGAATGTTTTTGCTAAAGTAAAATTTCCCGCCCCGTCGTTTTCGTATATTTCAAAATTTTTACTTGAATAATTACTCAACACAAGATCGAGATCTTCATCCCCGTCAAGGTCGCCTAGATCAATGGCAAGTGGAAAGTTGCCGGATTTATATACTTCCGAAGAAGTTAAATTGCCGATACCGTCACCGCGGGAAACAGAAAAATTATGAGTAGATGAATTTGCCGAAACAACATCGGCGTTTCCGTCTCCGTCAATGTCGCCGGCGGCAATCATCCAGGGGTTGCCGCCCGCATCTACTTTTGACGATAAGTTAAGATTACCGTCACCGTCACCTAGTAGTAATATTAATTCGCGACTCATCAATGACCCAACGAAAAGGTCGGTTATTCCATCGTTGTTAGCATCCATTGCCGCTGCTGCAGTTTCACCGTTACTTTGCGTATCGAAAGATGTTGATGCCAGAAAGTGCCCGCTATTATCGTTTAAAAGTATCGAAACACTGCTGGCGTCGCGATTAGCAGTAGCAATATCGGCAAAGCCGTCGCAGTTTAAATCGAGAACGCTTAATCCGCGGACACCTTGCCCAACTGTAAAATTGCCTTTAATTGGGAACGACCCTGTGCCGTCGCCGTAAAACACTGTTACTTTATCATTAGTACTATTGCCCACCGCAAAGTCAATGTGTCCATCCATGTTAAAATCGGCTCCTTCGTTTGTGCTTGGTCTTGCACCCTCCTGTATCGTATACTTTTTAAATTCACTATAACTGCCTTTGCCGTCGTTCAAAAATATTCGTATATCGTTTGTAACTTCATTTGGAACAGTAAAATCGGTAAAGCCGTCGTTGTTTAAGTCGCCGGCAAAAGCTCCATAAGTTTGTATCCATTCTTCTAATCTTGTTCTAACCGAAATGCGTTCTGATTCGGACAAATCGATAGTCCCACCAGCACTTTTAACCCAAAATCCGTAGCTATAACCGGCGCCAAGCGATTCGTTTGATTCTGATTTAACATGCTTTGACAAAGAGACAGTTACCATCTCACCGGCATTAAAATTTTTATTCGATTCAAACAGCAAAGTTTTGTTATTATTCTGAAACGATAAAGTGCCGTTATGAACTCCGCTCCATCTTCCGTAGACAGAAAAAGATGTATCGGTAATTGATAATGTATTCAGTGGTTCAGTGAATTTAATAATGATTTGATGATTAATCGATGCTGATAACGAGTGCCGGGAAGGCGTTACTTCCGTTACAGTGAACTGCGCTTGCAAAGTAAATGATAACAATAATACAAATACGGTTAAATGATTTATTGCGGATGATTTCATTATAACACCATTAGTCTTTTATTAAAAGATATAAAACTTAGTCATGTATTTCATCGTAAATTAATGGTAGCAAAATTCCTTATTGTAAAATCGCTTTTGCCAATACGTATTTATAAATTCGTGATACATTTTAAGCGGGTAGTGAAATGAACTTAATGAAAACAGTAAATGAATTGATTGATAGTAACAGTACATTTGTTCTGGCAACAATAGTGGAGATTAAAGGTTCGTCTCCAGGGAAAACAGGATTTAAATTAATAGTTTTCCCAGATGGTAAATCTTTTGGCACAGTAGGCGGTGGAGCAATTGAGCGAAAAGTAATTGAAGAAGGGATTGAATTAATAAATGAAAATAAAAACAGTTTGCGTGAATACTTGCTGAATGACAAAAAAGAAATTGTTGATTCGGATGCGGAAGTTGTCCCAATGATGTGTAATGGTTCGGTGAAAATTTATTATGAAGTTTATGGAAGCTCACCAACAGTATATTTGTTCGGCGGTGGACACGTGGGGCAGGAAATGGTTAAAATTTTACCCGGACTTGGTTACTATGTTAATCTGATAGATAACCGCGAAGAGTTGGCAAACAGTAATAAAAATCCAAATGCAAATAACATTGATTTGGCTGACTACTTAGAATACTCAAAGAAATTTGAACCGAAGCCTAATTCTTATTCACTTATAATTACGCATGGACATACATTCGATTACGATATATTAAAAACACTAATTGAAAGAAAATTAGATATGAAATATATCGGTGTAATTGCTTCCAAAAGCAAAGCACAAAAGATGAGGAATAAGTTGATTGAAGAATTAGGACCCGGTATAAACCTGGATAATGTTCATTCACCGGTCGGTTTGCCGATTGGCGGAGATACCGCTGCTGAAATTGCGATAAGCATTGCTGCTGAGATGCAGGTAGTTCGCTACGGCAAAGTGAATGTGTCGGAAACTAAAAAATAGTAGTTTTTACGAGGTAATTAAAGTATCATTTGAATTGATGAATGCATAATGCATGTACTGCTGCCTGACCTTATTGCTAAATGTCTTAAACGCATTTGCCGTATTCAATTCCAGGACTCGCTATTGAATGATGATCTTTTGTATTTGGAAATCGACTTAAGATAAAAAACTTTTGTTATTATTAATTTCTTTGATTTACAAAATTAAGGACCGATTCATGAAAACCAAAGCACTTTACATATATGCCGGAGCAATTGTAATTGTCTTAATATCTATTCTCTTATTTAGTCAAAAGACTTCGGATACATTGACTGAAAAAGAAGCAACGGAAAACCAAAAGATGCCTGATGATGAAATTCATAATCCTCACAAAGGTATGGATATGCCAAGCGCCGAAAACATCAGACCCGATTTCATGGACCGTTATAAAGAGCTAAAAGAAATTTACGCAGCGAATCCGGGCGACACGGCTAGTGCAAGAGAATTTGCATCAATGTTATCGCAAGCTCACAAGAAAGGACAAGCTATTGAAATCTATCTTGGTATACTAAAGATCAATCCCGAAAGAACCGATATTTTAATGGCGCTTGCATATGAATATTACGAGACCAAACAACTGGATAATGCGGAGTTTACAACTATGCGGATACTTGAATTGAATTCTTCCAACACACAAGCTCTATATAACCTGGGATCCATTGCAATTGCTCGGGGCGATACCTCGAAAGCAATGAACATTTGGCAAGATCTTAAGCGAGATTATCCCGCATCCGAAGCAGCTGAGTTTGCGGAAAATTCTTTGAGTAAATTGAAATAAATTATTTACCTAAACCTCCTTTTACTGTTCAATCATAATTTAAAATCACAAGGTTCGCAAAGAAGTCTAAAAAATCTTGGTGATAAATCAGGACTGAGTAAAAACGGTTTTATCATCTAACTTTCTATACAAGTAGGAATCATAGAAGTTAAGAGGACAACCGCATTTTTTTGCAGGACAGATAGTTGGCGTTTCTTTGAAGGCAAAGTCATTATAAATATTTCCAAGCCTTTCATTTACACTAAAACAAGTTAATACATTTCCTCTTGGTGAAACAACTGCGGCGTTAAAACCTGCGTTACAAATTGCACCCTTCTGCGAATATGCAGCAATATGATTCTTATTTAAATTGAATGCCGATATTTCTCCATCGGAATATGGCAGGGGGTAAAATTTATTATTATAACTGCCGTAGTAAGGAGCATAGGTAAAAGGAATACCAAGAGAATTCATCTTTGTTTTAAGATGAGTAATCTTCTCAATATCTAAAGGATACGCAACGGCTTCGGTATAAATATTAAATGCATTCTCTTTTAATAAATGATAATTATCGTAATACTTACCAAATAGATTCTTCGACATTAATTCATCATAGTGCAACGAAGCATGGATGTTTAACACCCTTGCAGGATTGATTCGTTCGGCGAATTCTTTAACACGATCCAATACTAAGTTAGTATTGAACGACACATAATGAACTTTTGCTATTGTTTCACATGCAGAGATTATGTTCGGAATCAAAAACGGTTCTCCGCCAGTAAAACTTATGCGAAATATCTTCCCGGTTTTTCCAAGCGTCTTTAATAAGTTTTCAATATCTATAGAGTTAATAGTTGATACATTGGGGGTAGTTTTACCAAAACAGTAATCACAGTCGAAATTGCACTGGCTGCTTAAATTCCAATGCAGCCATGCATCATAGTGTTGATTTTTATTTCGAACTCTTTCCACAACAATCGTTAACTTATAATTCTAATTCGTAAAAATTATTCTTTCAGACAAAATATAATCAAACTAAGTACAATATCTAATCACTAATCCGTTGCCGCTCATGGGGTCTTACACCGGGATTGTAAATCGTTATATGTTCTATAGTGAAGAAAACGGGTACTCCGTAATTAGAATGGAAGACAATAATACTGTTGTAGGCAATTTACCTAAATTCTCACCTGGCGAAAAAATTGAATTCGCGGGTGAATGGGTAGAACATCCTCGCTTCGGGAGACAATTCAAATGCGAAAGTTTCGACGTATCATACCCGACGACTGTTGCCGGAATTAAAAAATACCTTGGTTCCGGTTTGATAAAAGGAATAGGCAAATCTACAGCCGAGAAAATTATTAAAAAGTTTGGCGAAGCAAGCCTGGATATATTGGAGCAAGATGTTGAGCGCTTGCTGGAAGTTGAGGGCATTGGCCGGAAAAAGCTGGAGGTTATTAAAAAAGGTTGGGAAGAACAACAGGGAGTTAAAAACGTAATGCTCTTCCTGCAGTCTCATGGAATTTCTACCACGTATTCTATAAAGATTTATAAGACTTATGGTAATGAAGCGCCTAAAGTAATTAAAGAAAATCCATACAGGTTAATAACCGATATTTGGGGTATCGGTTTCAAAACAGCCGATGAAATCGGTAAAAAACTTGGCTTTACAGAGCACGATCCGGCGCGCATTAAAGCGGGAATAATTTATGCATTAAGTGAAATTTCCAGGAAAGGTCACGTTTATTCACCCGAAGTCGATCTGATCGATTACTGCTCAAGGCTCCTCAATTTTGATCTGGCATATGGTGATCCGGTCTTAAATAATCTTGAAGATGAAGGGGTTATAACTAAATCCGGTGAAAATGTTTTTCTTGCCGAGCTGTACCATGCAGAGCGGGGAATAGAAGAATCGATTTACCTTTTGGCAAAGCCTCCAAGGGAGCTAACCTCCGCCGACGATAAATCACTTGGTCTAGTAAAAAATATTTTTTCCGAAGAACAATTCGAAGCGATTAAACTTTCTATTCAATCAAATATACTGATTATAACCGGCGGACCCGGTACCGGTAAAACCACTACACTTAAAGGCATTATCGACATCTTCAAAGCATCGGATAAAAAAATTCTTCTCGCTGCGCCAACCGGACGCGCTTCAAAACGCATGACCGAAGTAAACGGAATGCAGGCTAAAACAATTCACAGGCTATTGGAATACAATCCTCTCGACGGATCATTCGGATACAACAAGTTTAACAAACTCGAAGCAGACCTGATTATTATCGATGAAGTATCGATGATTGATACTTACCTGATGTATCACCTTATAACAGCAATCAAAGATGAAACTACAGTTGTGTTGGTCGGTGATATTGACCAGTTGCCGTCTGTAGGGCCCGGGAATGTGCTAAGGGATCTTATAAATTCAGATATAATACCAACGGTAAGGCTAACGAAAATTTTCCGGCAGGCCGAAGAAAGCGACATCATTATTAACGCACACAAAATAAACCGGGGCGAAAACCCGGCGCTTAGTAACCGGAAAAACACAGATTTTGTTTTCATTGACGAACACGATAATGCGATTATCCCCGAGAAGATATTACATTTAACAAAGCAAGAAATGCCTAAGCGCCTCGGTTTCGATCCGGTTGAAGATGTTCAGATTCTTTCTCCTATTTACAAAGGGGAGGTCGGTGTGAATAATATAAACAAGTTGTTCCAGGAACAAATAAATCCTTCTCCTATTATTTATAAACAAGCGGAAAGGATATTTAAAGCAAATGATAAAGTTATGCAGCTGAGAAATAATTACAATAAAGGCGTATTCAACGGAGACATCGGCTTTGTTATTAATATAGACGATGAAACAAAACAGTTAAATATTGCTTTCAACGGGAAACCGGTGCAATACGGTTTAGACGAATTGGATGAAATAACTTTAGCTTATGCCGTCACAGTCCATAAATCGCAGGGAAGCGAATACCCGGTAGTTATTATGCCGCTAACTACTTCGCATTACGTAATGCTGCAGCGTAACCTCCTTTATACTGCTATTACTCGTGCGTCGAAGTTATTAATTCTTATCGGCAACAAGCGGGCCATAGAAATGGCTGTAAGTAATAATAAGGTACAGAATAGGTTTACAGGTCTTTTTAAGTAAAAAATTAAAAGCGGATTTCAGTTTTCGAGAACCATTTGTAGATATCCATTTTGTAATTTGGAACAGTCTACTATATAGTTCAAGAAGTGGCCTTTGTCATAAGTAAGGTCCGCTAAGGTATGATTAACCTGTGTTTAAGGATCGCGATGGTTGGTGAAAGAGTAATTTCTCACCCATTCATCAAATAGCTAAAAAATTTCTTTCTTATAGCCTGCAAAAATATTGTTGATGAACTTAAGCACACGCTGCTCTTCAAACAATTCAAGATTAATTCTAAACTTGTCGTACAAACTCTTTAATTTATTAGCTTTAATATAAGAATCGCCGGTTATCCATGTATTCACAGTGCTTAAAGAGAGCGGCTGCCGTCTTCATCAATTGATATCATTACAAGATGAAACAGTTCGTCATTTTCATCACGAACAAATATGTATGGAAGTGTCTCTACTAGTCCTCTCAATTCGCGTCGTGTTGCACTCATGGTTTACCATAATTTTTTTACAAGATTAGAACCTTCTGCTTTTAGGTCATTATTATTTCCACAAATTCGGGTATAGATTCATTATTGACCACGCAGGATTTCCCCAAAACTTGTTGAGCAAAAGATTTGGCTGGAACAAAGAGAGTTATTTCAATAATTACTTAAGCATTTAGTAATCTTCATCTTGTGGATTTCCTGCAGCAACAGCATCGCTGGCTACAAAATTAGCCGAAACTTTTATATTATCATCAACTTTACCTATAACCATATCAGGGATAGTAATACCATAATCAGCCAGCTTAATGCTAAAGTCAGTGGTTACTTTTAGTAAGTTACCATTAATTCTGGCTTTGGTTTTTTCGCTTTCTTCGAAGTAGGTAAGCTCACCGTCTGTTACAATACTTTTAGTTATTCCGTGTACCGTAAAATCACCGTGTAATTTGACAGAAGCCGATTTTCCATCGGATAAACTTGAGGCCCCTGTAACTTTCTTCAGTTCGAATGTTGCGTGCGGGAATTCATCAGTGTTTAGCCACATTTCGCTTCTTAAGTGCTCATCCCGTAAATCTATTCCGGTTTTGATGACGGCTAAATTAACTTTAACCGTTCCATTTGCACTGCTTAGGTCGGCAGGGTTTATCATAGCCACGGCTTCCAACTCGTTTGATACGCCGACTATATCTTCAAGCGGAGCGTTTGATTCAAATGTTGCCTGGTTGCGCGAGTCATCTTTCGCAACAAATGTTTGTGCATTTAGCGCTAAGGATATAAAGACAAGGAGCGTGAATGCTAATTTTAATTTTTTCATATTTTACCTCCCTTTAATAAGTAAAAAAATATATGGTTTGATTTTGATGCCATCTGCTGCAACAATAGAGAAATATATGCCGACACACTGTCTTTTGTGTGACATTTGTTGTAATAATAAACTTCGAAAAATAGCTCAATTTGTAGTTTTTACTTTTTTATAAGACAGAGGATAAACAAAGCGGAGCATATTATTAGTTCAAAATCCTCCTCTCATTTGAGATGGAATGTCCACTCCAGAAATAATTTTAATATTTTAGGATAAATATTGCCGATTTCCGAAGAGCTCTTCACTTACGTAATCGGTAAATACAGCAACTCTGTTCCCGAACAACGCATATTTCATGAAATTGGAATCATCAACATCCATCGTGGAAAAACATGCACCCATTGGAAATAGGTAAAACAAATCGATTCGCTCTGACCAAGAAAAAATAGATTTATTAATCCCCTATGATCATAACTCAACATTAGATCCTGTTGGAGTAAAGAAATCCGAGAAGACACACAGACCAATAAAAATAACCAGATATCCCCTTAATATTTTAGGAGATATCTACTTAATTGAATTCTTTTATTTGATTTTTAGGTGTAGCTCTTTTAGTTGTTGCTCGTCCACGACAGATGGCGATTCATCCATCAGAGAGCTGCCACTTGTGGTTTTAGGGAATGCAATTACTTCGCGAATTGAATTTTTACCTGCAAATAACATTGCCAGCCTGTCGAATCCAAAGGCAATTCCGCCGTGAGGGGGGGCGCCGTATTTAAAAGCGTTCATCAGGAAACCGAACTTTTCTTCAGCTTCTTCATTGCTGATACCGAGCGCTTTAAACATTTTTGCTTGCAAGACGGAATTATGAATTCTAATACTGCCGCCTGCTATCTCGTTTCCATTTAACACCAGGTCATATGCACGTGCGCGAACTTTACCCGGCTCTGTATCCATTAACTCAATATCTTCGGTGTTCGGAGAGGTGAAAGGATGATGCATCGCATAGTATCTTTGCGTCTCATCATCCCACTCAAGTAACGGAAAGTCGGTTACCCAAAGTAATTTAGGCTCAGAATCGGATTTAATTAATTCCATCCTGTGGGCCATCTCTAATCTTAAGCTACCCATAATTGATAACGCTTTTAACCTGGGACCCGATAATATTAATATAAGATCGCCTGTTTCTGCGTTTAAGACATCGCGTAAATTTGCTTTCTCTTCATCCGAAAGGAACTTAGCTATTGGAGCTTCCAGCCCATCATCCTTAACACGCATCCATATTAAACCTCCGGCACCCAGCTTTTTTGCGTAGTCGGTTAATACATCAAGCTGGTTTCTTGTGTAAGTACCGCAGCCTTTGGCAACCAGTCCCGTAATAACTCCATTAGATTCAAGCGTATCTTTAAAGACCTTAAATCCCGTTTTAGCAAAAACTTCGTTAAGCGTTACCATTGGTAAATCGAATCTTAAGTCGGGTTTATCACTTCCATACTTTTCCATTGCTTCATCGAAAGTAAGGCGCGGAATTGGTGTCTTCAGTTCTAATCCTTTTACCTCGGCGAACAAGTGCTTCATTAACCCTTCCATCATTGAATACACATCTTCCGTATCCACAAACGACATCTCAACATCTATCTGCGTAAATTCCGGCTGCCGGTCTGCACGGAGATCCTCATCCCGAAAACATTTAACTACCTGGAAATACCTGTCAAGCCCCGAAACCATTAGCAACTGTTTGTACTGCTGCGGTGATTGCGGAAGAGCGTAAAACCTCCCCTTGTGCAATCGACTCGGGACTAAAAAGTCCCTTGCACCTTCGGGTGTGCTTTTCATTAGAACGGGCGTTTCAACTTCAACAAAACTATTTTCATCGAAGTATTTACGAACCTCCTGGTACATTTTATGCCTTAGCAATAAATTCGCCTGCATTTCTTTCCTTCGCAAGTCCAGGTACCTGTATTTCAGCCTTATATCTTCATTCACATCAAGATCGTCTTTAATCTGGAACGGCGGAGTTAACGCTTTATTAAGTATTATAATTTTATCCACCATTACATCAACCAAACCTGTTTCCAGGTCGACATTTTCTGTTCCTTCGGGTCGTTTACGTACTTTGCCTTCAATGGAAATTACATACTCGCCTCTAAGTTCTTTTGCAATTTCGTGAGCCGGTTCATTGTATCCTGGTTCAAAAACCACCTGGGTAATTCCGTAACGATCCCTAAGGTCAATAAAAATTACTCCGCCTAAATCTCTCCTGGTATCTACCCATCCGTTCAGCAGAACCTTACTGTCAATATGGCGTTCTCTAAGCTCATTACACGTATGGGTTCTTTTTTGAAAGTTCATACTGCCTAAATTGATTGTTTAAAATTCGAGGCGCAAAATACTAAATAAGGGGTTGCATTACAAAAGAATGTTCAATGGAGACGGCACTTTGGTACTATCAAACGAAATAATATTCAGAAGATTGAATTTCTCATTTCTCTGGGCAATAAATAAAATAATGTTTACTCTATATATGCGTTTTTATAATTTTGATAAGACCAAAGTTCAGAATAAATATTGGAGTAAATAATGGCTGTAAAGATAACCGAAGATTGTATTGCATGTAATGCATGCGAAGCTGAATGCCCTAACATAGCTATATATGACGCCGGCGTACCCTGGTCTTTAGGCGGGGAAGAAAAAGAAGCTCTATCCGACGAGTTCACCTACGTTGTGCCGGATAAATGTACTGAGTGTGTTGGTTTTTACGATGAGCCTCAATGTATTCCCGCTTGCCCAACCGAAGCAATTATTATGGATCCCGATAATGTAGAAACCAAAGAACAATTGGAAGCCAAGAAAGATCATCTCGACGAGGTTGGCAGAGAATAAATTTTGATGCTACTTATCTATTGAACCCGTTGCAGGTAATTGTAACGGGTTTTTTATTTTTTGTGAAGCTACACTTAGTATTTATTATCACTCAACATTTTTAAGCAGATTTATACTTCGTATCTCTCCCGCTATTACCAGCGTATCTTCTTTGCGAATGATATACTCGGGACTTGGGATTGCCTTTATAATTTCACCTTCGGAAGTAGCAGATTTGATAGATAATACATCTACGCCATAGCTTGCCCGTATATTAAGCTCGCGAATTGATTTATCAATAAAAGAATTGGGGGGTTTGATCTCGGTAATTGAATAGCCTTCCAAAAACTGAACGGTTTTTTCCTCTTCCCTCATAGTTATTCTGCTTGCCAGGTTCGAAGTGATTTCCCGTCGTTCAATTTCTTTTTGATATGCATCCTGGATATCCCTTCGCCATATCATACCTACAACGTTTCTTGAATTAAATGTTTCAACTACCGGTAAACCTTCTAAATTATACTTGGAAATTTTATCCAGCGCAGTCTGGCAATTGTTATCTACCGTTATACACTCAAAGTTATGATTGGCAATGTCGCTGGCAATTAATAAATTACTCAGAGAGTCCCTGTCAAATAAGTAGTCTTTAATATCATGCATTGATATTAAACCGGTAATAACACCTTTATTATTTATCACCGGATAATCAGGACCTTTGCCGCGAATAATTTTATTTACTATTCTGCTAAAGTTATCCGAAACATTAATGCTGTCGTAATCTTTAGAATAAACTTCTTTAACAAAAATTGATTCCATAACATTCGTTTCTGTACCTTCTTTCAAATTAATATTCCGCAGAAGAAGTTTTAACGTGTAAATTGATTCACGTGATAGGCGAGTTGAAAGAATAGTACTGATGATGCAAGTAATCATTAACGGAAGAATAATTTCATAGTCATTCGTAAGTTCGAATACAATAATGATAGCCGTTATAGGAGCTCGCGTAGTGCCCGCAACTAAACCGCCCATTGCAACAAGAGCGTAAGCGCCGGGGCCCGCTGAAATATCCGGGAAATATGCGTTTACAAAATAGCCGAAAAATGCCCCCAATGTAGCGCCCATAAATAATGACGGAGCAAAAATACCGCCTGATCCTCCTGTACCGAGAGTTAATGAAGTGGCGAATATTTTTATGAACACCAGTGCTAATGCTATATCCCAAACCATTCTGCCATGGAGCGCATTGTTTATAGAGTCGTAACCAACACCCATTACCTGGGGAAAGATCAGCGCTGTTAAGCCTATGCCAAGTCCGCCGATAACGGGCTTGAAGTATTCGGGAAACTTAAATTTGTTGTCGAAAAATTCTTCGGAGAAGTACAGCACTTTAATAAATACAAACGATACAATTCCCGCAAGTGCGCCAAGTATAAAATAGAATCCTAATTCGTAAGGCGATGCGTACGAATACTCCGGTACACTGAACGCCGCAAAGTTGCCTTCGTAATAGTGGGATATTACAGTAGCCATAACGGATGAAATAACAATCGGCGAAAACTGCGCAACGGCAAAATCCATCAGGATAATTTCAACGGCAAACAAAGCCCCGGCTATCGGTGCGTTAAATGCTGCCGCAATTCCCGCTGCTGCTCCGCAGCCGACAAGTGTTTTTAACTTTTTGCTGGGTATCTTAAAAAACTGACCTACTGTTGAACCAAGACTCGAACCGATTTGAATTATCGGGCCTTCACGCCCGACTGATCCGCCTGTTCCAATTGTAATTGCAGAGGCGATGGCTTTTACAAATGCAACCCTCGGCCTAATTCTACCGCCCTTTAATAAGATTGCCTGCATAACTTCAGGCACCCCGTGTCCTTTTGCTTCGGGCGCAAAGAAGTAGATTAACGGACCAACTAAAAACCCGCCCAGTACAGGAATAAGAATTTTAACATACCATGGAGAATTAATAATACTTTCGAGCAATGAGCCGTTGCCGCCGAAAGATAAACTGGAAATTTCTTCAATCATAAACCGGATACCTATTGCAGCAAAGCCTGCAAGTATGCCGATAATAATTGCGACTATTATCATAAAAGTATGTTCGGTTAACTTTGCTCTATCAATTACAGTGGTTATTTTTTGAGATGCGAAGGTATATAACTTTTTGAATCGGCTCATTATAAATCAATAATTCTTTGTTTAAATGAAGATTCTAAAAATGCATTGTATGAAGTCGACAAAGCAGCTGATTTTATTATTAAATTTTGGGCTCAACTTAACGCCACGCTCGCAAAGAAACAAAGGTTTATTATATTTGTATAAAATCAATCCCAAAATAACACTTAAACTATTGATCAAAAACTTTTTTTGACAACCTCATTTTGAAAACGCTTCGTACTATACCGACTTTAATAATTTTCTTCTTCGCGTCATATGTTTTTCCATCGGATGAAAAATTCGACTCACTTATTACCGTAGGCATTAATCAAATCTACGACATTAAATTTGAGCACGCGCATGAAACATTCAGCGCAGTCAGAGAATTATACCCACAGCATCCATCGGGCTACTTTTTCGACACCATGATCCTTTGGTGGAAAATTTTGCTTGATATTAACAACGAAGAATTTGATGACGAATTCATTGATAAAATTGAAGAGGTAATAGATTTTTGTGATAATATTCTTGATGAAAACCCGAATAACATTGACGCACTGTTTTTCAAAGGCGGGGCGCTTGGGTTCAGGGGAAGACTTTACGCGTATCGCAAGAGCTGGTTTAACGCCGCACTAGACGGCAAAGATGCATTGCCTATTGTGCATAACGCATATGCGTCTGATCCAACTAACCCGGATATACAACTTGGCTTCGGTATTTATAACTACTACGCTGCAGTTGTTCCTGAAAAATATCCGGCAGTCAAACCATTCATGATACTATTTCCCGAAGGCAATAAAACCGAAGGTTTGAAACAGCTTAAGTACGTTGCGGAAAACGGAAAATATGCAAAAATAGAATCGCGATACTTTTTAGCTACATCATACTATTCCTTTGAAGGCAATTATCGCAAAGCGCTTGAACAGATATCCGTGTTAACGAATTTGTACCCCGACAACCCGCGTTTTAAAAGTCTTCTCGGCAGAATATGGGTAAAGAAAAACGATTATCATAATGCATCGCAAGTATTTAAGGAAGTTATAAAAAAAAACAAGCAGAACTTACCCGGGTTCAATAAACGCGCCGTGCGCGAGGCATCGTATTACATTGGTGTTAATTATGAAAAAAAAAATAACGCGGACTCGTCAATGTACTATTTCAAGTTGTGCGAAAGTATTTCAAAAGAAATTGATAAAGATGAGGAATCGGGCTTCTTAATAAATTCGGGCATTTACATTGCCAAATTTTACGAACTGCAAAACGAAATAAATAAAGCTATTCGCAAATACGAAGAAATACTAGACTACCGCGATTACAAAGACTCACACGATAGAGCCGAAAGAGCTATAGAACGCCTGACTGCTTTAATTGATAATTAAAGGTGCGTTGATATACCAACCCTGTGAAATGCACCGATAGAACCTAACGAACTGAACGCATAATCAATTTTATATCCTTTGGTATTGATTCCAAGCCCCAGGTTAAAACCCGCTAACCCGGCAGTTGTCCCTACTTTTAACTCTTTTCTTCGCTCGTTATCATAACCGAATCTTAAATTGATTACTTTACTTAGTTTTACTTCAGCACCTGCTTTAATATTGCTGAACCTGTCGCCAAAACTATCAACATCCTCGTTCATCTTATCGAAAGCAAAATAAAATTCGAAAGGAGTATGCTGAAGTATCTTTGAAACTCCGAGACTTACGTCAAGAGGTAAATCCTCCGAAACATTAGTATATTTTGATAATTGCGAACCGGCATTTTTAACGGAAAGTCCGAATCTCCAGCCTTTTTCGCCAAGCAAATATTGCAGTCCGAAATCCACAGCCAAGCCGGTGGATGAAAAATCCTGAATGCCGGAATAAATGAATTTAATGTTAGCGCCGTATACAAGGTTTTCGGATATCGCCCCGGCATAACCAACCAAAAAGGCTATTTCACTGGCGTTGAAATCTCCAATTTCTACTCCGGTGGGGGTAGTTTCTTTGAAACTGCCGTAATTAATGTATTGTATTCCAGCGCCGAATCGTCCTATGCCTTCAATTTTCTGGGAGTATGCTAAACTTGCAGAATTGATGTCGAGCAAATGCTTGAAGAAAGAAAATGAAACCGGCTTACCTTCGAGCGAAGAAATGCCCGCAGGATTATAAAATATTACGTTTGGATCGTCATTATTAGAGACATAGCCGCCTGCAAGAGAAGCTGCACGGGGACTGGGATCCAACCGTAAAAATTCGTATGTGTTTTGCGCTGTAACAATGCTCGAAAATAATAGCGCCAGAATTATAGCCCTGGTTAAACGATACATAAATTCCTCATTTTGACAGACGATTTTACTTATGTTATCTACCTTTTGCAAGTCATTAATAAAACCAAATTTGACGGGCTAAAATTAATGCAGACCTACCATTAAAAGTAGGGATCGCAAAATTTGCGATCCCTACAATCTTATATATCTAATCATCAATCCCGCAAAGAGAAGTAAGGGATTTCTGATTAAGTGATTTGGCAATCACTTAATCATTAACATCTTCTTAACTTTTGAAAAGTTTTTATGATTCGACGGGTCAGCCGATTGAACATCTATTTTGTAAATATACATTCCGCTTGCTAGTCCAGATCCGTCAAATTCAACTTCGTAGTAGCCGACGTCCTGTTTCCTGTTTATTAGGGTTGCTACTTCTTTGCCGAGTACGTCGTATACTTTTAGCGTTACATGACCGTTTACCGGTAACTGATACTTTATCATTGTACTCGGGTTAAACGGGTTCGGGTAGTTCTGAGCCAATTGGTAATCATTAACACTCATTAATCCCTGGAAAGTTACCTCTTTTTCTTTTGCTTTTGGTAGTGTGTCATCTGATAACCTAAATACCTCCGATATTGAATAACCCAAATCCTTATTTGTTTTTATACTTACCCGTACCTGAACATTCTTTCTTCCAATTCCCGACCCTTTTATTATGTATCTCTGTTTTTCAAATTCCGTTAAGCTATTTTTGCTGAACCCGATTTTTTCATATAAACCTATTACTTTTTTACTATCCGTATCCACTAATTCAACTAAGTATTCTATATCATCCGTATTCTCCGCAGCAATTTTTTCCTTTCCGTCTACTTCGGAGGATACTGTGAATTCCAATGTTGATTCATTTGTAAAGCTAAACGGCTGGGTCGTAACGAATTTAGAAACATCATAAGTCGATTTTAGCGCAGCAGTATCTTCTATCTCTATAAAACTTATTGGTTCTTCATCCAGTAACATTTCACCTATGCTTAACTTGTAAGAATACCCGTTACCGACTACAACTGCTTCCCTGGATTTTTGAGTCTGATCTTTGGTACTTTTTGACAGCACATTGGTTGTTGTTGAAAAAGTATGCGGTAATACAGATGTATTTAAAACTATTGCATTTACCTGTGTACTGCTGACGGAACTTAACAACTGAATATCTCTTCCCTGTTTGTTTGTAGATGATATTGTTTGACTTGAGCTGTTCCAATATTTATTACCCTCAAAGCCGTTATTTCTTCCCCAGGCAATTACGTAATCCCCGTCGCTCGCATAACGTACATTCGGGCTGTATAAAACGTAATAAAAGTCAAAATAAGTAAAGCTACTACCCCAAATACCGCTGCTGCTCAAGGTTCTTTTCATTACTTTAGCTTCGGATGACCTTTTCCCTACCCAAACTAATTGTACTTCTCCATTAGTGTTTACATCTATTGAGGCATGCTCGTTTGTAGGATAGGGTCCGTAGTGCGTTCCGTAGCTGTATACCGATATTTCCTTGTAATTCGCTCCGTTTACACTGGCGCTGCCGTCTGAAGCGACATCTATTCTTTGGTATTCTATATGCCGGGAGTTAACTGTAAACTGTGTTTCCCACGCTACGTGAAATTTTACAGGATCATTAAACGATTCAATAGCAGCTATTGTAGGATTATAAGAGGTTGAGGAGCTGTTTGAAATATATCCTTCCGTACCGTGCCATGTAATATTAAAAGTACTTAACGAACCAACCCTGTAGCATATTGATAAGTTTCCGAAATAGTTATAATCCCTGTAACCAATAACTGCTTTTGCGTTGTAATCCCACGCAATCGCCGGTGTTGTATTAAAGCTCCAATCGGTACCGGTCTCAAGCGTACTTTCTACCTTCTTAATTCCATTATCAAATACAGCGGTATTTAGCTTCCAGCCCGAACCGTTTTTTTCCTGCCATACAATAGCTACCTGGTTGCCGTAGGAGTCAATTGCAGGGTGTTTAGAGTCACTGATGCCCAGTGGATTTCCGCTGTTCATAATTTCCCACGTTGCTCCGTTGTCGGTGCTCCTTTCGTACCATACGTTATTCAGGCTCTCATAAACGAGGTGAAGCCTTCCGTTACTGGTTTTTACCGCTTTTTGCTGGCTCGAATTTGTGAATGCATTGGAGTTGCCTGTTAAGTTAGTTCCTTTATAGTTGGCTTTTACAACTGCGTCGGCTTGTCTGAATACAATGGGTGTCTCTAAACTGTTTGGAGAGGGAACATCCGCACTGGTGGACGTCCAATTAACAAAAAAGGCATTTGTTCCATTAATTTGCTGTGTGTTTAGGGCCCGGGCTGAATAATATGTCCCACTAGACTGAACCTGATCTAATAAAACACCCATAAATTCACCACCTGTTGTTATGCCTAGCGGAGAGCTATGAGAGTTCATTAAAGCACTGCTTCCTCTGTTTCTTACACCTTTAGCCTGGTCTGAAAAATCGTCTTTTTTCCAGGGATCTTTAAAGGATATTGATCCGTCATTAATTGAAGTAAAACCTTCCAGGGCATTTTGTACGGTTATACTTTTAGTCTCAAAGAATCTTGCTTTAATTTCTTTTGTTGATGAAGAAGTGTTTATGGATTCCCAATTTTTAGGAAAAGTCCTGTCCTGATTATCTGTCCAGAAGTTAAATTTTTCATTAGTTCCCGGTTTATAATCCTGAAGAGCTTTTAATGTCATAGTGGAATGCCTTAAAGTAACTGTACCGGAATTAAAGTGATTCCAGGCATCCCATATAGCCCAAATTGCTACTTGCCCAAACGAAATTCCGTTCTTGTCTAATTGCGATATTGCTACTCCATTAGGCACATGTTGATAAACTTCTACAGAGGTTTCGCTTGCTGCGTACCCGGATTTAAACGCTTTAGCTTTAATGGTGACGGGCGGGGTTGCATTAAAAGGCACGCCGGAATACAAATTAGATGATGTAGTTGGTTCAGTACCATTAGTTGTATAATAAATTTGAGCGCCTGGCGTTGAACATGTGATTGTTACGGTTTGCGTTGAAGCATATGTACCGCTTTTGGGTGTGATATCCGGAATAGCAACTTGCGGTTGATCGGAAACATTAAATATCTCGGAAATACTAATGCCTTCACCCATACTTGTGAATTGAATTCTATATTCTCCAACCGGTACGTCTGTGGGAGCAGATGGAATTAACCATGAATAATTATTTTCACCTTTATTTGAGAAAATAGCATTTTGATTTATTGTTTTTACATATGTCGAAATTCCCGATTCGATTCTATATAATTCCAGATTTACGTTCCCCCCAAGGTTTTCAGCCCATTTAATAATTACATTACTTCCCTTTGCCAAAGTTGACTCGTTATTTGGGTGGATCATTGTCATCAGTCTGTTAACATTCCATCCCAAATCTCCTAAAAGTGCCAATCCAACTTCTCCGGGTGAATGCACAACCTCAGCCATGTCTGTATAAGGAGTCATGAGCGAGTTTCTGTTATTTGACGGGAAAACATCCTCATCCAGATGCGCCATGCTGGAACCTTGCTCCCAAACAGCAGGTGCAAAAAGCTTTGCGGAAGAACTGTTGTTTGATAAATATGCTGTATGGCCGTCAAAATAGATGTTCTTACTTGTTAATTTTGCTGCTAGTTCTTCCGAACTCTGAGCGTAACTTATTAATTTGTCGACTGACGGATGGGCTGAGCCAACAACACTATATTGGTCATATATAGTTGGGAATCCTTCAAAGAAATCAAAAGGCTCACCATAGCTCCCCAAGCCGTTTGAATGGTCAAAAGAGTCAAAGAAACCCAATCCGTGTGCTATTTCATGCAATAGTGTGGTAACAAGATCGAATTTATTTTCCTGTGGTATGCCGTCAGTTCCCGTATACCAGTCAATATTAATGTTACTATTAATGAATACGTTTATTTCATATTCTGCACCGTTTAGATTCGAATTTGATATTGCTTCAGCTAATGCGATTGGATATTGCGTATTTGCAAAGGGCGCTCCCGAAAAATTTTTTACAAATGAAGTAGGTCCGCAAGCAGCTAAAGTACCCTGATCATTTTCTGCATCCCACCCCATATCTTTCCACTCTGCAAAGATTGTAATGTTTTGCCCGGAATCTATTAGGTATGACCAAATATCTATTGCTTTATCCATAGCAAACTCGACGTCAGCAGGAAGCGGATGTTCCGTAGATTCGACCAGTTGGATATTGATACTTGATGTTTTCTGAAGCAATGATCTTTCTTTGTAGATTGAAGGAACATCTACCTTTGTATAAATATTAACTTTTCTTCCTATACTCGGGGAAACTTTCGGCTGTGCTTCGGTTTTAATTTGGATTAAGAGTAAAAAAATTGTCAAAAATAAAATTAGTTTTTTCATGACTTCCTCAAACTTTTGGTTTACGATATAAAGATTAATTATTATCTTAAACCGCATACAAAAAGGCGTATCTACAGCTTGCCAGGCTGTTTTAGCAAAATATCCCTATAAGTATGCAGTTTTACCGGTATCGGTGTCACTAGCACCGGTACCGGCTTAGTAATTAAATATTGGCCTAAACCTCTTTATTTTTTATTTAATTTCTTCTGCCAATGGTAATTATTGCTTTGCCGTTTCTTTGGCCAACTGCTGCGATTATATCATCTTTGACAGATAGTGATTTATATCCGGCATTAAATACGTCCGTATATATTTTCCAATCTAAACCGTTATAGTGAGCTATCAATCCAAAATCCCCTATTACAAATAAATCATTTAACTCGTTGCCCCTAATATCATTTGAAAAGTAATTTACTCCTATTTTTATTTCTTCCCACTTTCCGGTCTTGTTACTGAATATTCCGTCTCCACATACGTAAATTGGATACCCTGTTTTGGTCCATACTGATGCAGCAAATCTTCCTGTTTCTAAGTTAACCGAAGACACTTTTGTTGCATCGGTTATTCTTAATAATTGGCTTTTCTGTATTTCATAATAATCTGTTGCAGCACATATCATTTCTTCATTTCCCGTAACAGGATTA
>JANQLA010000421.1 GCA_028280855.1 Melioribacteraceae bacterium | reverse complement strand
ATGTTGATTTAGGCGGCATTGTTTCGCCTGCATTAGAAATATTAATCAAGTCATCAACAGTTACCGGGTACATTGAAAATGCTACGGCTGCCTTGCCCGAATCAACAAGCTTTTCCAGTTCTTCAGTACCGCGTATTCCCCCGATGAAATCAATGTTATCGTTAGTACGCGGATCATCGATATCAAGGAACGGGTGAAGCAAAAAATTCTGTAGAATGCTTACATCCAATTTTTCTCCGACTGTTTCGCCAGGCACAACATTTTCATTTGGTTTAAGTAGGTACCACTTTTTATTAATGTACATGCAGATCAATCCTTTTTCAGCCGGGTTAGGGGTCTCGGCATCAGTTACAGTGAAATATTTGCCGATCAAAGATTTGAATTGCTCGCCGTCGA
Organism: Melioribacteraceae bacterium; assembly: GCA_028280855.1. GTDB lineage: Bacteria > Bacteroidota > Ignavibacteria > Ignavibacteriales > Melioribacteraceae > PGYT01. The sequence goes on along the minus strand of JANQLA010000421.1, from coordinate 1,597 downwards.
TTCCTTTCAGGTCGAATACAACCCTGTTATAAGGCAATATTTTCAATTGCTCGGCGGGAAATAATACGGCTAAAAAGAAGTTATATTCTTCTTCGCCCGTGTGCCCGATGTTTCGTTCTTTTAATACCTTTTGAGCGCGGCTTGCACTTGCTGCACGATGATGTCCGTCGGCAATATAAAGTTTATCTACTTTACTTATTTCAAACTGGATAACATCGTTGTAGTCATTAGGCAAAATCCACAGAGTGTGCTGTATTCCGTCGGGCGCTGTAAAATCATAAACAGGTGTTTCTTCCATTGTTTTTTCAACTACATTGTTGATCTCATCCACGCCCTTGTAAGTTAAAAATACCGCGCCTGTTTGCGCTTCGGTAATAGTTATATGATTCGTCCTGTCGTCTTCTTTAACACGCCTTGTTTTCTCATGCTTCATTATAATATCGTTATCATAATCATCCACGCTGAAAGTAGCGGCAATTCCTACTTGTGAATGTTCACCCATACGCTGCTTGTACAAATAGAAATTAGGCATTTCGTCTTGTGTTAAAGGCGCTTCCTCTTTAATCCTGTTAAAGTTTTCCTTGGCTTTTTCATATACTTCCGCTGAATACGGGTCGGTTTTTTTCTCCATTTCAATTTCCGACCGTGTAACGCGCAAAAAGTTAATAGGGTTATCTTTTGCCAATTCGGCAGCTTCGTCCCTGTTAACAACGTCGTAAGGAACGCTTGCTACTAAATGCGCAACTTTTTCATGGGGTCTAACTGCTCTGAAAGGTCTAATTACAGCCATATTTTTCTCCGGCGTTTTCTGAGAAACAAATAAAATTATAGTAATGAAATTTAGTGTTTTTTCTTCACTGTCACTTTAAAATGTTTTAGACACCTGGTAACCTTTGAGGAAAAAGCAGTAACCTCGAAGGTTTATCCGTATTACGCCTATGTTGTTCTGTGCCCGCGCCTCGTCCCGCATGCTCCATCCCAATCACCTAAACTTCATCACTCATTATTCCGTGTTGGATATTCGACATTGAAGCTGAGTGCCGAATTCAGAGTTCGGAGGACCCCCTGGATGAATATCGAATGCTGAACAAGAAATGTCGAATATCGAAGTTTTAAAGGGCAAAAACCCATCACAGATCCTAATTTTCCTGCAAAATTAAAACAAATAATTTTATACCCCTTGTCTTATTTTTAATTTACTTGACTTTAAAGAAAATAGCTCTAAGTTGCAAAGTGATTCTTCTGTTCTCTTCAAAAAGTTTTACTCGCCGGGGGAAGGTATTGAGATGCGCTGAAGGATGTGAGGATTAGGCGTTATGAATATACCAATACTAAATGCAATGTAGTTTTATGAGAAACAGGTTTGGACCAGCATACACAGTAATTCTTAAATAGAGTGATGGCTATGAAAAGAAAAATGTTACTTCTAATAATACTTATATCATTTTGCAACATTACTGCCCAGGATGAGTTTTCGTTATTAACCAGTGTACATGGAGAAAAACACGGAGATAAGTTTTCTATCATAGATGCAATAGGAGATATAAACGCTGATGGGTATGACGATTTTATAGTAGGCGGTAACAGCAAAGGGGAA
>JANQLA010000419.1 GCA_028280855.1 Melioribacteraceae bacterium | reverse complement strand
ATGTTGATTTGAGCTTTGATACCTGCCTGTAGTCAAGCAGTAGGTCAATTATCTCGCTTTGCCCACGCAAAGCTTCCAGCGCCCTGGCATCCGTTGAATACCCGGTTTTTGTTTTCTTGGTTGGCTTTAACTGCAGCTTATCGAAAAGTATTGCCTGTAATTGTTTGGTGGAGTTCACGTTAAACTCTTCACCCGCGATTTTATGAATTTCTGTAGTATACAATTCCATCTTAGATTGAAGCTCTGAGCTAAGCTTGTTCAATGCTGCTACATCGATTTTTACTCCTGATCGTTCCATATCTTCGAGAACATCAACGAGAGGGAACTCGATATCATAACCAACTTTTTCGAGCTTCTCTTTTTTAATAATCTTGTCAAGTGCTTTGTATAGTTGAAAAGTGATATCCGAATCTTCAGACGCATAATTCGAGAGCTCGTTCAAATCCGATTCAAAGATTTTAGTCGGGTCTTTTTTATCACCGATGAGAGTAGAAATTGAAATCGGTTTGTAGTTGAGATACTGCTCCGCTAAAGCATCCATTCCGTGTTTTTGATCGGCATCAATAACATAGCTTGCAAGCATTGTGTCGAAGTAAAATCCTTTTACAACTATTCCGTAGGTACGCAAAACTGCAATGTCATATTTTCCGTTTTGGCAAACCTTTTTAATGTTTTCATTTTCAAAGACATTTTTAAAAATTTGTAAACATTCATCAACAGGGAGCCTGTCGTCAATTTTTTTGTCGAAAAGACCGTCGCCTTTTTGAGACGGATTCGTAGCAACAAAGTATGCCTCGCCTGCCTCGTAGCTGAATGCAATTCCGGCAATATTTAAATCGAGAACGTCGAGGGAGTCTGTTTCAAGATCGAATACAAATAGCTTTTGTTCTGCAAGTTCACCTGCCAGCTTTTTAGCTTTCCGGGCATCAGTAATCAATTGATATTTTACACTTTCTTTTGAAAATGATTTCTGTTCTTCATTAATCTCATCGGCGGTAAACTCATCTGCCGTTTCCGATTTGTTATAGATTTTCAACAGTCGTGCGCCAAAGTTTTTGAATTCCAGCTCTTTGAAGATTTCCAGGAGAAGATCAAAATTAGGATTAGTAAACTTACCTTGTTCAAAATCAATTTTTGTCGGCACTTCGTCCACTATAGTTGCAAGCTTCTTGGATAGTAACGCATTTTCTTTATTATCGATCAGCTTTTGTTTTAACCCTTTCTTTGGTATTTCTTCAATATGCTCATAAATACCTTCCACTGATTCATATTCAACTATAAGAGGTGTGGCCGTTTTTGGTCCAACGCCGGCAACTCCAGGAATATCATCAGAACTGTCTCCAACCAGTGCAAGGTAATCAATCATCTGCTTAGGCTCGAAGCCGTATTTTTCACGAACCCTCGCAACATCCATAATTTCGATTTCTTCCTGGGATTTCCCCGGACGGGCAACCTTAACATTTTTCGTAATCAATTGAACATAGTCTTTATCCGGTGTGACCGCAATTGATTCGAAACCTTTCTGCTCGGCAAGTTTAACGGCAGCGCCTATTATATCATCTGCTTCATAGCCCGGCTCGATTAGTAAGGGAATATTAAATGCTTCTACAATATCTTTAAGTCTTTGAAGCTGCGGTATCATATCGTCGGGCATTGCATCGCGTGAAGATTTATACTTATCATACAATTCATGACGAAAAGTTTTTTCTTTTGAATCGAACGCGACCATCAAATAATCCGGTTGCGTATCTTCAATAATTTTAAAAAGCTGGGTAAGAAAGCCGAATACCGCCGAAGTCGGCTCGCCTTTAGAATTGGAAAGCGGTCTGTTGATAAACGCAAAGTACGCTCTGTATGCCAACGCCAGCGCATCGATAATTACAAATTTCTCTTTTAATTTTGCCATAACGCTCGTGAAATTTAATGATAAGATTATTGCTAATAACAGATGAATAATATATTCTTGCTGTTGAATATATAAATCAATTCTCTAATTAACTACGAAATCAACAAATATGAAACTGAAAATAATAGTATTGCTGTTTATGCTTGCAGGTTCGGTTACGTTTTCTCAAAACGAGGAATCCGAAATTTATATAGCAAGTTGGAACCTCGAAAACTTATTTGATAACATTGATGATCCCGATAAAAGAGATTCGGAATGGCTCGTAGATGGTGCAAAACAATGGTCGAATGATCGACTGGATAAAAAGATAAAAAATTTATCCAAAATAATTAGGTATATGAACGATTTGGAAGGACCTGATATTCTAGGCGTTCAAGAGGTTGAACACCAACACTTACTGGATACATTACTTTCGCGGCACTTCTGTGATAAAAACTACAAGATATCGTATTCCGAAACACTTGATCGGCGAGGAATTGATAACGGCGTAATTTACAATGCCGACAAATTCGAACACGTTGAGACTCTTTCGCATGAAGTAAAACTGGATAGTGGTTATCCGACGCGGTACGTATTTCAAACAACATTACAGCTTGTCAATAGCAATGTGATTCTGCACACTTTTGTAAATCACTGGCCGTCCCGGAGAGGTGGGAAAGAGAAGTCGAATCCAAACAGGGTAAGGGCAGCCGAGACACTGGTAGCTGCCATGGAAAAAATCTATGTTGAAGAAGAAAATCCAAATATTTTTATAATCGGTGATTTTAATGACGAACCGGAGAATGAGTCATTGCTTAAAACCCTTGGAGCTGCAAAATTCTTTTGTGACTCAACACTAAGTTACGGTGACAAACGATTCTACAATCTTTCCTACGACGAATTCTCGCGCGGGTGGGGAACTTACCTGTTCAGGGGAAATTGGAACATGCTCGATCAAATTATTGTATCCCGAAACCTAATTGACGATACTTATTTCAATTACATCTGTAATTCTTTCGAAATAATAAAACCTGAATTAATGGTTACGAGAACAGGGCCTTACAAAGGTGCTGCACGCCCCACGTTCGGTGGGCGCACTTACCTGGGCGGCTTTAGCGATCATTTCGCTGTAGGCGCTAAGTTTATTATTGTAAAGGAATAAAATGAAAAGATACTTAATTGCAGTTGGAGCAAACGGAACACTTGGAAAAGGTGTTACTGAATACATGCTAACAAAGAACTACGATCGTTTTTACCTTGTTGACCGTAAGGATATTACCCTTGGCAATTCGCGAAATGATGTTTTGGAAATAAAGGTTAACGATCTTACCGATGAGAGCGAAGTTGAAAAATTATTTGGACAAATTGATGTTGATGAACAAGGACAATATTTTTTGTTTTCTTCGATTGGAGGCTTTTTCTCGAGTCCTGTTTCCGAGACCGATTACGAAAAGTGGAAATTCATGTTTAGCCTTAATACCAATGTTTCTTTTCTTTTAGCAAAGCATTTTAGCAAACTTGTTGCAAAGTGTAAGTCCGGCTCAATTTGTTTTACTTCTGCATTGACGGCTAAGCAAGCCGAAGCAAACAAGAGTGCTTACGGTGCATCAAAAGCTGCTTTGGAATACATGGTAAAAACTCTAGCAGCGGAAGGTCGGAAAATTGGTCTTTCAGCAAATGCGTTAGCTCCGTATATTTTGGATTCACCGGAGAACAGGGAGTGGGTAAAAGACCTTTCGTTGTTAACAAATCCGCAAGATGTTGGAAACCTAATAAGCGATCTATTTAATAATTATAAATTTGTTTCGGGCAATATTATTGAGCTTAAAGGAAAGCTCTCATAATTCTTGGTAACTACCTGAGATTCGCTTATTTAATGGCATATTGGGGGAAAATTATTTATTGACTTTTGTACGACAAATCTATACTATTAACAGACCCGTTTTGAATATTTAATCACATTGATCAATAATAAATTATCAACATTGGAGGTTAACTCTTATGCAAATTACAGAAATATTTGGTTTTATATCCTACGTTTTTGCCCAGGCGGAAGATTCGGGTGTGCTTACTTACCTTCAAGAAAAGTTTAATGCCGGTGGCGGTTTTATGTACCCGATTTTGGGTTGTCTTGTTGTAGGTCTTGGATTCTGCCTGGAAAGAATATGGACTCTTTCCCGAGCCAGCATGAACACAAAAAAATTCATCCTCAAAGTTAAAGATGCCTTAACCAAAGGCGGTGTTGAGGAAGCTATGAAAGTTTGTGAAAACACCAGGGGTTCAATTGCATCGGTTTTCCACGCAGGATTGCTAAGAGCAGAAGAAGGCGTTGACGCTGCTGAAAAAGCTATTATGGCTTACGGTGCTATTGAAATGGGCTTCCTTGAAAGAGGATTAATATGGATTTCGACATTTATTACGGTTGCTCCCATGCTTGGTTTTACAGGAACAGTTCAGGGTATGATCCAGGCATTTGATTCTATTGCTGCTGCTGCACAAATGTCGCCTTCAGTTGTTGCCGCTCCAATAGCTGTTGCTCTTTTAACAACATTATTTGGTCTTGTCACTGCTATTATACTTCAGCTATTCTATAACTATTTTGTTGCCCGCATTGATAAGTTGGTAGCAGATATGGAAGAAAGCTCTATAGAGCTGATTGATACTTTGTATGATATGAAAAGAAAATAAATCATTTTCGGAAAATTTAACGAGATCATGTAATGGTTAATCTAAAAAAGAAAAAAAAGAGAGGCGCTAGTATACCAGACGCCGGAATGTCGGATATTGTATTTCTTCTGCTTCTATTCTTTTTAGTTTCTACTACAATCGATGTTGATACGGGAATCGGTTTAGCCTTACCTGAATATATTCCTCCGGAAGAGCAGGAACAGGTCCCGATTTCTAAAGACAGGATGGCTGCAATACTTGTAAACGAAAATGGAGATGTTCTTCTAGACAAAAAGATAATAGCCATTCCACAGATAAAAGAAAATTTAATACCGAGAATAGAAAGCAAGCTCGATTTACCAAAAAACAAAAAACTAATCGTTTCTATTAAGACCGATAGAAAAACAAACTATAATCTTTATATCCAGACACTTGATCAAGTTCGGTTAGCTTACGCGGTGGTTAAGGACAGGGTTGGGAATAACTTATACGGACGCGATTATGGTGATTTAGGTGATGAAGAAGAAAAAGCTGTAAGAGACAAAGTTTACGAAATTATTTCTATAGCGGAACCTGAAGCGATTAAATAATAATTGAGGTTTTAACATGCAATTTGAAAAAAAACGTGCGGAAACCGAGCAGAAGATACCAACTTCTTCAATGCCCGATATTATTTTTATGCTTCTGCTTTTCTTTATGGTTGCAACTACTCTTAAAGAATATGATGTACTAGTTGATTATCAACTGCCTGAAGCCGAATCAATTGAAAAGATTGAAAACAAGCGACTTGTAACGTACATTTGGGTTGGCAAGGATGGTAAAATACAATTGGACGATAACATAGTAACTCTTGATGAAATCGGAAGAATTATGTACGACAAAAGGGTTGCAATACCAAATGTTATTGTTTCCCTGCGTGTGGATAAAGATTCGGATATGGGTGTGCTTTTGGATATTCAACAGGAAATTAGGAAAGTGGACGCCAGGAGAATTAACTACTCTACGTATTTGAAAATCTAAATTAGTATTATTTTAGTAAATTAGGCAGGTTATAATTTTGTAGCCTGCCTTTTTTTTTGAGGTTTACCAAAATTTGAGGTTGTAATGAACTTAAAAGAAAGAATAAATGAAGACTTAAAAACCGCTATGAAAAGTGGAGATAAAGTTCGTTTAGCAACAATAAGATCAATTAGAGCGCTGATACTGGAATTTGAAAAAAGCGGTTCCGGTAAAGAGTTGACTGAAGAGCAGGAAATTAGCATGCTTACTTCGGCTGCAAAGAAACGAAAAGATTCAATTGAACAATATGAAAAAGCTGGTCGAAGTGATCTGTTAGAAAAAGAGAAAGCCGAGTTTGTTGTTTTAAGTGAATACCTGCCCGAACAACTTACTGAAGAGAAGCTGTTTGAAGGTATTAAAGCATTGGCTGATGGAATCGGCGCTGAAACAAAGGCAGACTTTAAGATACTGATGCCGAAAGCAATTCAAGCATATAAAGGAAAAGCAGACGGAAAATTAATAAAGGATGTTGTTGAAAAAGTTCTGGGCTAGGATTGAATTTTATTGACTATATAATTATCGGTTTTATTGTAATAGGCTTTGTTCTAGGCTTTAGGGACGGGCTTGTTCGAAAGATAATCGGTGTTCTTGGCGTAATTATCGGTATAGCACTTGCCTTTGAATTTTCAAATAATCTTGCAGTAATACTTGCTCCGTTTCTAAACGATGAAATCTATCTTGCCGAAATTGTATCAGGCTTCCTGATATTTTTCGTAACGCTGTTTGTATTTGCGATTATCAAGCGCGTGGTACATCCTTTTGATAAGATTAACAAATTTATTAACCAGTTATTGGGCGGCATTGCGGGTGTTGTACAGATTGTCTTTATCATAAGCGCGTTTTTATTGCTGCTGAATGTTTTTAATATTCCGGCAAAGAGTTCACGTGAATCGTCTCTTCTATACCGGAAGACGTACAACATTATACCGTCCTCCATTGATTTAATAATGGGCTCCAACTCCAAAGCAGAAAATTTTATTAAAGATTATATTGAAAGCCAGGATGACTAGACCAGGAGAAAAAGATTTGATTAATGATGACAAAGTATTGCTAGAGCTTGAATTCAAAAAAATATTGGATGAAATAGGTAAGTATTGTATTACCGATTTAGGAAGATCGCTAATTGATGAATTGCGACCCAAATGTGATGAGACTTTAATAACCCGCGAAAGCGTTTTTGTTAATGAAGCTAAAGAATTACTTAATGAACAGGATGCACCACCAATAGATTATCTACCCGATCTTCGACAGTCAATTTTTCGATCCCGCGTTGAAGGCGCTCTCATACAAATAGACAGTATACGCGAAATACTGAAGTTAGCGCAGGTTTCGCGTAAAGTATATACATACATTAAATCTTACGCTGAAGGTACATCGCTATCGGATGCTCATTTAAATACGCTATTCATCGATAAAGTTTTTGAACATTCTATAGGACGGATATTTACCGACAGCGGCGATATAAAAGACAATGCTTCGGATAAGCTTTACGAGATACGCCGGGAAATTCAGGGTAAGAGCGACAAGCTTCGAAAAGCGGTTAATCGTATTCTGAAACGACTTTCCGATTCCATGCTTGTACAGGAAGAATATGTTACTTTGCGAGACGGCCGAATTGTAATCCCGGTTAAAGCCGAGCACAAAAGGCATGTGCGGGGATTCATACATTCAGAATCATCAACCGGGCAAACAGTTTATATTGAGCCAGAAGAAACACTTGAGCTGAATAATGAAATCTTGTCTTTATCATTCGCTGAAAAAAGAGAAATAGAACGCATCCTGAAACAGGTATCTGCAAAGATAGGCTCAGTAAGTGAAGAGCTACTGTTGTCTATTACTACAATAGCAAAGCTGGATTCCATTTTTGCCAAAGCCAAATATTCAACTGAGATTATCGGAAGTTTTCCAGGTTTTGATAGTGATAAACCATTTCAAATAATTGATGGAAGGCATCCACTGCTAATCAAAAAGCTAAAGCGTGAAAACACGGTTCCGCTTAATATTAAACTAGATGATCAAAATGTAATTATTATTACCGGCCCGAATGCAGGTGGAAAAACAGTCGTATTAAAATCAATTGGTTTGATGGTGCTTATGGCACAGTCCGGTCTGCATATCCCGGTTGAACCGGATTCTAATTTTCGGATATTCGACAATGTGCTTATGGATATCGGGGATCGTCAGTCTATTGAAGATGACTTAAGCACTTTCAGTTCCCACCTGACAAATATTAAAGAATTATTGGAGAAAGTTACGCCTCGTTCACTTGTGCTGATTGATGAAATAGGTACCGGAACTGATCCGTCCGAAGGTGCGGCTTTAGCTACATCTGTGCTCATTAAACTGCGTGATCTAAACGCCACCGCACTCACTACTACTCACCACGGAAATTTAAAGCTAATTGCCAACGAGTTAGACGGATTTCAAAATGCTTCAATGCTGTTCAATGCTTCCGAGCTACGGCCTACTTATATTTTTAGCCAGGGAATGCCTGGCTCAAGTTATGCGTTTGAAGTCGCAAAAAGAATTGGGCTTAGCGAAAGCATTATTGAGCTCGCAAAAGAGCATCTAGATACAAACAAAAACAAAGTAGAGGAATTTTTACTTGAGCTTGAAAAAAAATCTAACGACCTCAAGGACAAATTGTCTTACTTCGAAAGGGAGAATACACGTTTAAAAGGATTGATGAACCTATACTCGGAAAAAGTTGAAAAGTTAGAAAAAGAGAAA
>JANQLA010000417.1 GCA_028280855.1 Melioribacteraceae bacterium | reverse complement strand
CCGAACCGGCGCCTGCCCCTACACAAGATGCAGCGAATGTTTTATCAATATTCAGCGACTCATACACTGATGCAGATGGATCAAATTTCTTCCCCGATTGGGGGCAATCAACTGTTGTAACTACGGAAAATATCCAGGGTAATGCAGCACTTAAATATGCCAACTTTAATTACCAGGGAATCGAATTATCAGGTTCACAGGATGTTTCTTCAATGGGGTTTCTTCATATAGATATGTGGACTGTAGATGCTACTGTAGTTAAAGTTACTCCAATCAATAGTAGCGGATCACCAATGGAATTACTTGTGTCAATGGAGCCAATTACACCTGGCGTTTGGAATAGTTATGATATTCCTCTAACTGAATTTACAAATGCCGGCATGTCTTTAAATGAAATTTTCCAGTTTAAGTTTGACGGGCAGGAAGGAACCAATCCATCAAACATATACATCGATAATATTTACTTCTATAAAGAGGGGGGCGGTGGTAATCCGACTGAGCCTACAAGTCCTGCTGATACTCCAACATTTGATGCGGCTAACGTGGTATCCTTATTTAGTAATGCTTATTCTAATGTGAATGTTGATACATGGTCGGCAGAATGGGATGAAGCTGATCTTGCCGATATTCAAATCTCCGGTAATGATGTCAAACTGTACACAAACCTTTCATTCGCGGGCATTGAAGCAACATCACAGACAATTAATGCATCGGAAATGACGCACTTCCACTTACAAGTTTGGACTCCTGATCCATCCGACACACCTGCGGCGCTAAAAGTGAAGTTGGTTGATTTTGGAGCTGACGGAAGTTTCCAGGGCGGGGATGATGTTGAGCACGAATTGACATTTAATACAAGTTCGGTACCGGCATTGTCCACTGGTAATTGGGTTACGCTTGATATTCCGCTTACCGATTTTGCGAATCTTACAACGAAATCTAGTATAGCGCAAATAATTATTTCGGGAGATATAAATACGGTTTACTTAGATAATATGCTATTTCACAAATAATAATAGATTGAAATGACTGATGTAGCTACAGTAAATAAGTTGAACAAATCGTCCAAGAAGGAACTGGAAAATCAGAATAAACTCTCTTTAACGGATGATATATTAAGAGTGGTATGGCGCGAATATCATATCTCCAGAGCAGAAATATCGAGAAGACTTGGATTATCCCGCTCCACTGTTACTGAACTTGTTAAGGATTTAATCAAGTTAAATTTTCTTTCCGAGGATGGAATTGGAGAATCAAGCGGTGGTAGAAAGCCAATTGTTCTAAAATTCAACGATGACGCAAGAGTTGTGCTCGGTATTGATATAGGAGCGACTCATGTTTCCGTAGCAATGACGAACTTACGCGGAAAGTTGATTACATGGAAAGAGAGGAAACATCCTGTTAGAAAAGATCCTGAAGGAACGCAAAAGGTAATTAATGAATTATGCGATGAATGTCTAGTCTCCGTCGATAAAAAAGAAGAGATGCTGCTAAGCATTGGAGTTTCATTCCCCAGTCCTGTTGACCCCAAACATCCCGAATACATTTCGGAAACAATTATCCCGGAATGGCAGGGAAGGAGCGGTATTGAGGCGCTTCGTAATCGGTACGGTGTTCCAGTAAGTATTGATAATGACGCGAACCTGGGCGCCCTTGCGGAACACTGGTGGGGCGCCGGCCGGGATGCGAATGATCTTCTTTTTATAAAAATATCAAATGGTATTGGCGCAGGACTGATATTGGGCGGGAAATTATATAGAGGCGCAAAAGGTATCGCAGGCGAGATGAGTCACATGTCGGTTGATCCTAATGGAAGAAAATGCGGATGCGGTTTACGAGGTTGTTTAGCAACAAGTATTTCAGCCTGGGCTTTGGAAGCACGCGTAAATACTCTCGCTGTAATGTACCCTGATAGTCCGCTGGTCACTGGTAAATCAGGAATAATTGAAATTGAAGATGCCGCTCTAAATCATGATCCCCTTGCAATTCAAATTGTAACAGAAGCTGCCGAACATTTATCACTTGCTATTACCAGTTTGGTAAACATGTTGAACCCGGATAAAATATTGTTGGGTGGAAGCCTATCAAGGCTAGGGGATTTGATTCTTGAACCTATCCGGGAAAAAATGAGTGTGTGTTCACTGGTTAGCACGGTATCTAAACCGCAATTGTTAACAAGTCAACTTGGCTCAAAGGCAATAGCGATAGGCGCGGCTACATTAGCTATTGAACAAGCTTTTAGCGATCCAAAATTGTTAAGAAAAAATATTAGTCCCGGCAGGGTAGACTAACAATATGGTTTAAGAAATAATAAGGACTTTAAAATGAAGTATCAGGAGAAATATATGAACATCTATAAAAGTACTTCACTGCTTGTAACATGTTTTTTAGTTATTATGTTTATTGTCTCGTGTGAAAATCCACTTGATCCCGAAAGACCGAACTGGGAGCTCACATGGTCCGATGAGTTTGAAGGAACAGCAGGGCAACTACCAGATGCCGCTAAGTGGGCATTTGATATCGGCACCGATTGGGGGAACCAACAATTGGAGTATGATACCGACAGACCTGAGAACGCCTCCCTGGATGGTGAAGGTAACCTGGCTATAACAGCTCGCAGAGAAGCATTTGGAGGGCAGCCATTCACATCGGCGCGTATTAAAACTGAAGGTTTGTTTGAGCAAACTTATGGACGGTTTGAAGCTAGAATTAAAATGCCCTGGGGACCAGGTATATGGCCGGCTTTCTGGTTGCTGGGAAGTGATGTAGATGAAGTCGGTTGGCCGCAAACCGGTGAAATTGATATTATGGAATCCAGGGGGCAACAGCCTAGCGTAATCCACGGAACGGTTCATGGACCCGGTTATTCAGCCGACGCAGGGGTAACCAAAAGTTACGGTTTAGAGAAAGGAAGATTTGATACAGACTTCTATCTATTCGCAATTGAGTGGGAAGAAGATTATATCAGGTTCTTTGTTGATGATGTACTTTACCAGGAGATTACGCCAAAAGATGTAAGCGGTGAGTGGGTTTTTAACAAGCCTTTTTTCATAATACTTAATGTTGCAGTTGGAGGCAATTATGTTGGATTCCCGACTAGTGAGACTCCTTTTCCGCAGACTATGCTGGTTGATTATGTAAGAGTTTATAAAGCGAACTAATTACACAATTGTAAGTATCTCTACTAAAAATTTTAGGAGATTCAATGAGTAAAGGACATAGTCATCAAACTGCTGCTCAGGATAAGATATCAAACGGACAAAAGTTCGCTTATGGTCTTGGTTCAATTGTAAACAATTTGCTCGGCGGCGCAATTGGATTTATGTCTATCGTTTTAAATGTTGGCTTAGGGATTAATCCTGCACTTGTGGGAACACTACAGGCCATACCAAGACTCACAGATGCATTAACCGATCCTGTGATGGGATACGTATCGGATAAAACAAGATCGAAATATGGAAGACGTCGACCCTACATCTTTATAGGTGCCATTATGGTTGGGCTCGTGTTTGCACTAATGTGGCAGCTTCCTCCAGGTAACAGCGAAATGTTCTATTTCTGGTTCTTCTTAGCAGGCTCGGTTGTATTCTATCTTTTTTATACAATGTTTGCTACGCCATGGGTAGCCCTGGGTTATGAATTGACTTCCGATTATCATGAGCGAACGAGATTAATGGGTGTTATGAATTTCATGGGGCAATTTGCGTGGATATCTCTTCCGTGGTTTTATGCAATTATGGAAAACGACAGGCTCTTTACCGATTCTGTTCAGGGAGCAAGAACGCTTGCAATTGTTATTGGCGTCTTCGTAGCAGTAGTGGGAATAATGCCGGCAATTTTTTGCAGGGAAAAGTTCGTTGCTTCTGATGATGATAAAAAACAAAAAGTGAAGCTACTTGACGGGCTTAAATCAAATATTGCAATGTTTTTCAAAGGACTTGTTATCACAGTAAAGAGAGTTGAATTCTTAAAACTGTGTGCAGGTACATTTTTCCTTTTCAATGGAATCATGCTTGTGGGAGCATTCAGTTCTTACATTACAATATTCTACGTTTGTGGCGGCGATACAGACATGGGCGCTAAGTACATGGGTCTTTTCGGCACTATAAATACAATTTCAACATTGGCTGCAATTGCGGCGGTTACATGGATATCTGCAAAAATTGGTAAAAGAAGAACATTTATAATCGCTACTTCAATTACGCTTGCCGGTAGTTTATTAAAGTGGTTTTGTTACGATCCAATGGCGCCCTGGAAAGTATTATTACCTGCACCGATGATGGCCGTAGGGATGGGCGCTTTATTCACCTTAATGGGTTCGATGATTGCAGACGTTTGCGATTTGGATGAATTGGAAACAGGGGAAAGACGCGAGGGTATGTTCGGATCAATCTATTGGTGGATGGTTAAACTAGGCATGGCTTTAGCATTTGGATTATCCGGGTATTTACTTAATGCTACCGGGTTCCTTGTAGAATATGGCGGCGCACAAACATCAAGTACATTCCTTTGGATGAGAATCGTTGATGTAATAATTCCCGCTGCAGCTGCAGGCATAGCTATTTATGCCGTTGCTTCTTTCAAAATCACTGAAGAAAAATCTTATGAAATAAGAACTGAACTAGAAAGAAGGCGTGCAAAAAAGTCAAACGCGGAACTTGCAACTAAACCAGTTTAATACCATTGAATTTAATGCGATGGTACAAGAGGAGCGGTAAAAATGAGTTCGTATAAAATTGTTTATTCACTTTGTGTAATTATTTCAATGTTAGCTTTCAGCGGGTGCCAGGATGTAACTGATGAACTTGCCGGTAAGAAACCGGATGATGCAAAAACAATTAAAATATCAATGATAGCTAAAAGTGCTTCAAATCCGGTTTTTTTATCCGCGAAAAGAGGCGCTGAAACTACCGCCTTTAATTTATCAGAAAAATATAGCATGATCGATGTTGATGTTGACTGGAATACGCCCGAGGTCGATGATCCGTCAATACAGGTAACAAAAATAAGGGAAGCGATTACTGATAACTACGATGCAGTTCTTGTTTCCTGCTCGGATAAAGATTCGCTAACATCTGCAATAAATGAAGCCGTTGAAAGTGGATTACATGTAATGACTTTCGACAGCGATGCTCCTGGTTCTAAGAGATTTTCGTTTTATGGTCCCGATGATGTTGAATTGGGGAGAACTATTATGAACGAGCTCGCCCTACTGCTGAATGGTAAAGGGAAAATTGCAATTCTTGCCGGAAGCGAAAAAGCGCCTAACCTTCAGAACCGGGTTAAAGGAGTAAAGGAAACGGCAATGGAAACCCCCGGTATACAAGTAGTCGGAGAATTCTACCATGCTGAAAACGAAGACGAAGCAATAGAAGAAATGCTAAGAGTTAATAAAATGCACCCGGATTTGAAAGGATGGGCTATGGTAGGCGGATGGCCGATGTTTGGTAAAAAAATGCTAAACGTTATTGCCCCCGGTAAATATAAAATTGTTGCGGTTGATGCTCTGCCCGAACAGTTAGTTTATATCGAAAGAAATATCGTCCAGGTTCTCCTGGGACAGCCAACTTTCAAGTGGGGTGAAATAGGTGTTGAAGCGATTGTGAATAAAATACACCTGGAAAAAGAAGTTGATGAAGTTATACCGTTGAAACCTCTTAAAATATCTATTGATAACCTTGGCGGTTGGTCCAGACAGCTTAGAGCCTGGGGTTATGAAGGAATTCCGGAAGAGTATTTTACTTTGTGATAACCAACCTGGTAATAAGAAACAGTAGTTTATTAGTATAGTTTTATTGGAGCCTAAATGCATATACCCGAAATAAAATATAGTAACATTTTGTTTGCCACGGAATTTTCCGAACAATGGAAAGAAGTATTTATTCAGGCGATTAACATAAGCAAACAATATGATGCAAAGTTAACATTACTTCATGTTTTGAATACTGAACTAATTGATTTGTTGATTTTTGATGTTGGTCTTGAACGATCATCGGCAATAAACAAAAAATTTACCCTTGCTAAAGACTACATAGAAAATGCCAGGAAAATCATACTTGATAGAATTACCGAAGCATTTGGAGAAGAGATAGTCAATCAATGTAACATAATTGTTGAAAGGGGAAATCCGGTAAAAACAATTTTAGCTGTTGCCGAAGAAATTAAATGTGATTTAATAGTTATGGGATTTAAGGGAAGAGGAGTATCAGAAGATTATACTCTTGGAAGCACAGTTAACAAAGTTTTACATAAATCAAAATTGCCGGTGATGGTAGTACATAATATTTAATTTATTAATAAGCAAGAGGCATAATGGGAATTCTACATGCAAATAGGGGAATTTTAACAGATAATAAAATAATGCAAGAGGGTCGGGATAAACTTGATTCATTATTCATGGAAATATTAAACGAAGGTATATTCGGTATTTCTTTTAGCGCCTATCTGGAAGGTCAAAAACCCGGTTCCCAATTAACTGAAGAGCAAATAGAAGATCGAATGAAAATACTCAGCCCGCATGTTAAGTGGGTTCGATCTTTTTCATGTATTGATGGAAACGAGCTTATACCCAAAGTGGCTCATAAGCATGGAATCAAAACTCTTGTTGGGGCCTGGCTGGGAGATGACAAAGAAAAAAATGAAATCGAAATAAAAAGTTTAATTGAGTTGGCTAAGCAAGGCTATGCTGATGTTATTGCAGTTGGAAATGAAGTATTGTTAAGAGGCGATTTGAGTGAAGCTGAAATTATCGATCATATAGTAGAAGTAAAAAAAGCAATACCCGACACACCGGTAGGATATGTTGATGCTTACTATGAATTTGCTACTCATCCAAGATTATGCGAAGTGTGTGATGTAATTCTCGCAAACTGTTATCCCTTCTGGGAAGGAATTCCAATTGAGCATTCATTTGTATACCTAAAACGGATGTATCAAATAGCAGTTAACTCCGGTAAGGGTAAAAAAGTGATTATTAGCGAAACGGGTTGGCCAAACCTTGGATCATCCGAGCGGGCTGCTGAACCTTCATATGAAAATGCACTAAGGTATTTCATTAATGCATATGCGTGGGCTGATGAAGAAAATGTTGATATAATATATTTCTCCAGCTTTGACGAAGCCTGGAAAGTAGATGCCGAGGGTGATGTTGGAGCGTACTGGGGATTGTGGGACAAAAACGGAAATATTAAATACGGCGGGAACAAATAGGAAAATTAATACAGTTGGAGATTATTTATATGCTAAAAATATTATCAACATTTACTGTAACGGTACTTGCAATGGCATTGTTTATTTCGTGCCAAACAGGGAAAAAACTTGAAACAAAAGAAATTATCAGCACTTCGGAAGCGGGTGACAAACTTGCTCAAAAAGAGAATGTAATCTTCGTTGAAGGGAACCCGGAAGGAACGATTTTAGAAATATTCCCGCGAAAAACTAAACAGACAATAGATGGCATAGGCACATCGTTTACGGAATCTTCTGCATTTGTACTTGCACACCTCCAAGAAGAAAAACGTAAAGAAGTGATGGAAAAAATATTTAGCGAAGATGGTGCAAATTTCACACTTACGCGAACTCATATTGGAGCTTGTGATTTTACAGTAAATGGAAAGTATTCTTATTTGGATAAAAAGGGCGACACAAAACTTGAGAGCTTTAGTATTCAACCGGACAAAGAAGGATTCAGCAAAAATGATCACCCGGGCATAGTTAATGAAAAATATGATTTACTGCCAATGATCAAAGAAGCGCTGGAAATAAAATCTAAACAAAAAGATGATGAGTTAAGAATAGTCTCATCAGCCTGGACAGCTCCTTCGTGGATGAAAGATATTGAAGACTGGTTCATTAAAGGAACACCTGAAAACAACTTTCAGGGAACGGGCGGTTCGCTTAAGCCTGAATATGAAGAAACCTATGCCGACTACATAGTAAAATATTTAGATGTATATAGAGCTGAAGGAATTGACGTCTGGGGAATAACTCCCGTGAATGAACCGCACGGCAACAACGGGCAATGGGAGAGTATGCATTTTACCCCGGAAACCCAGCGTGATTTTATAAAAAAATATTTGGGACCGAAATTACAGGAAGGAAAAAACGCTGATGTTAAACTACTTATCTATGACCAAAACAGGGACGGCCTGGAACACTGGACGGATGTGATTCTGGGTGATAATGACGCAGCACAATACGTTTATGGAACTGCCGTGCATTGGTATGAAAGTACTTTCAAAGTTTTTGAAGAAGAATTCGAAAAAGTTAATGCAAAGTTTCCGGAGTTTGGAATTATTCATACGGAGGGATGCATTGACGATTTAGGAAAAGATGCACCAAACGGTATTAGCGATCCAAGCAAATTTAAGGAGACTAACTGGTTCAACAATGATGACTTCTGGTGGAATGATAATGCAACGGATTGGGCTTATACAGCTACATGGGAAAGTGTTATTATTGAAAATCATCCGGCGTATACACCGGTTCACCGATATGCCAGGAACATAATTGTTAGTATTGATCATTGGTTAAAAGGATGGATCGATTGGAATATTGTACTTGATCAGGATGGCGGACCGAACCACGTCGGCAATTTCTGCGGCGCACCCATTATGATCGATGTAAATACCAAGGAGGTTTACTACACACCTATCTTTCATGTTCTGGCACAATTTAGCCGAACTATAAGACCGGGTGATAAAGCTGTTCAAACAGAATTGGAGCTTGCCGGCCTTGGGAGCGATGATCTTCACGCCTGTGCTACAATCAATAGCAAAAATCTGCTAAGCATTCAACTGCTTAATACAACAAAAAAGCTAATTGAATGTAACTTAAAAATAGGTGAAGAGTTTGCAAAATTATCCATTGACGCAAACTCGGTTCAAACAGTACAAGTCCAACTTTAGAAAGAAATTACCGTGATCAAATTAGAAAAATATAACTCGTTTACGATAGTCTTCACCTTTCTCCTAATACTCTTATTGTTAGAAAGCAAGTATGCCCAGGATACTAATAATTATGAAAATAATTTTTTCGTAATTGATTTTGAGAATACGGAACATGATATAAATTCTTTTAAAAAGAAATTCTTTACAACTTTTCCTCATAATGATCCGACTCGCGGTACTGTGAATTATGACAAGTCTCTATGGGTCAATGAAAAGATGATTGAAGTGCAAAAGGGTGATGGAGTTTACGCTTATATCAAAGCAAGAACCGATGACTTAGGATACGATTCATTCCGTCTGACAAGCAAATCATATTATAATCTTAATGATACCTCTCAGCAGATTCTTTTTGTTTTTAAAGGAGAATTCCCATCAGAAAAAGGGCTTTGGCCGGCATGGTGGTTGAATGGAAGTTATCAAACCCAGTGGACGTATACTGATTCCATTTCCGCAATTTCTGATGAAGAACTAAATATCTATTCCGGTAAAGGAGAGTTTCACAATACACCAAGTTCTGTTAATTGTACCGATTGGCCAAGTGGAGGAGAGGTTGATATAATTGAAAATATCAATGGTGAAAATCTAATTCATAATACGGTACACACTTGTCCTCAAATGTGTGACTCGGAATGGAATGATGATGGAATAAGAATTAACTGCGCTAATTCTAACCCAACTGATCCAAATCCGGGATGCAGCGGTAGAGAATACAAGGTGGAAGAAAAGCGGGGAACGTTTGCATGCCTTTGGCAGAAGAATATGATTCAATTTTATTATTGGGCTCCTGATGAAAAAGTGAGGGTGCCTGGTGGTCCCTTAAGTTCAGCTCCAAAACCTTCAAAGTGGGATGAAAAGTTTCTAAAAAATAAAGTACGATTGCTTAATTCCGGGGAAGAATGTGATAATGAAATAAACGAAAAGTGGCAGTGTGAAAATTGTGTTGATATGGATATCTGCGAATTTAAAAATTTGAAAATGATATTCAATACTACAATATGTGGAGTATGGGCAGGCAATAATTTCGATTCAACAGACCAATCTTTTGAAAATTGTAATGACTACATATTCGGAGAGGGCAAGTCATTGATACATAATAAGTTTATGAAAATAGAATACGTGGCTGTAATAAATCTATGAGTATGAAAATGAATATGACAAATTTAATCAAGGTAATATTGATAGCATGTCTACTAATTGCCTGTAATGAAAACGAACAAAAAAAGAAAAACGAAGAAACGCATATGAATAGTATTGAGCAAATAAAACAAATCTTAAAGAGTGAAGAAGATATAAATAAAGAAGAACCATTTGTTGAAAGAGAATTTAAGCCATATCTAAAGGGTGAATGGATTGGCGATGCGGTATCATACGGTCCCTACAGAAAAGGGCAAGCGCCGGGCGCTATTGGACCAAGTGAATCGGAGATATTGGAAGACCTGCAAATAATTTCCAACTATTGGAATTTAATCAGGGTTTACGGTGCAGATAAAGACTCTGAGAGAATACTAAAGGTGATCAAAGAGAATAATTTACCATTCAAAGTAATGCTTGGAATATGGATCGAGAATGAGACTAAATATCCCAAGCGGAAAGAAAAAAACATTAAACAGGTTCTTAAAGGCATTGAATTAGGAAACAAGTACTCAGATATAATTGCCGCAATAAACGTTGGTAATGAAACGATGGTTTTTTGGTCGTGGCATAAAATGGAAGTAGAAAACGTGATTAAATATATCCGAACAGTTAGGAATAATACGACTGTTCCTGTTACCACTGCAGATGATTACAATTTTTGGAATAAGCCTGAAGGCAAAAAGGTCGCTGGAGAAATTGATTTTATTGTGGCTCATATGTATGCATTATGGAACGGAAAAACGCTTGAGAATGCAATTAGCTGGACGGATAGTATCTATAGTGATATAACTGCAAGATATCCTGAGAAGATAATTGCAATTGGAGAAACCGGTTGGGCGACACAATATAATCCGGAAAAGGACGGACCTGGAGAACAAGGCTCATTGGTTAAAGGAGAAGTAGGATAT
>JANQLA010000389.1 GCA_028280855.1 Melioribacteraceae bacterium | reverse complement strand
ATCGAACAAGAACATTTGGCGTTTAACTTCAACACCCACATCGCTGTCGAATTCCATAAGTTCGTCTAGTAGTTCTTTGCTGAATGAAACCTTTGTTCTGTTTAATATTTGGGCTAAACTTTTGGTGCCGCCGATTTTACCAACCGATTGACTCATCGTTAGCCCGGCCATTTCATCTACAACTTTTTCTATTCCCTTTAGTGTATTAGGCGAAATTTTCCCGAGGGTTGCAATCCTAAAGGCTACCTCAACCCTAAGGTCCTGCGGGAGTTCCTGAAGTGCGCTAGCCGTTTGTTCCGGGTTTAAGTGAGTAAGAATTAGAGCAATAGTTTGAGGATGTTCTTTATTTAAGAAATTAATCAACTGAGTCGAATCCGCACGCTTTAGCACATCGAATCCCCTTAGGGTTGTAAGATTCTTTACCTTCTCAATTATCTGTGTTGCTTTATTATAACCGAAAGATTTTTCGAGAACGGTTTGTGCATATTCAAGACCGCCTTCCAAAACGTATTCACGTGCGGTTACCATGCTATGGAATTCAACCATAACTTCATCAACTGTTTTAGAGGGTGTATTCTTAACCTGCGTTATTTCAGCAGATATTGTCTCCACATCGTTTGGATCAAGAAACTTGAAAACTTCGGCAGCTGTTTCAACATCAAGCGCAACCAATAACAGTGCAGCTTTCTGAATACCCGATAGGTCGTTAAGCTTTGTAATGTTTTCTTTTTTAGCCGGTAATGTTTCAGTTGTACTCATCTTCGTGTAACCATGAATTTATTAATTTTGCGGCCTCTACAGGATTCTTTTGAACATAGTTTGAAATTTTTTCCTGCTGTGATTGTTTTAATAGTGCTTCATCAGATATCTCATCTTCAAGATCGCCTATTTGGAAAAGTTTTTTCCTGGGTAAAGAATTACTCATTTTTGTATTTGCAACACTTGATTCCAAAGTTTTTTGCATATCCCCTTCCCCTGCAAGCGCTAAATTGGGTGAACCCGATCCATTTACTGTTCCGATAACTATTTTTTCATTCTTAAGTTTGTTCATCAATCCTTTAAGCAGGAACAACGAAATAATTATAGCGGCGAAAACCAAACCCATGTTTATCAGTTTCTCTACATTATTAAAGTCGAAGAACTTGCCACCCGGAGAAGCCTGCGGCATTGAAAGTTCTGTTGCCTGCTTCGTTTCGAAAGGTATATTCACAATTGAAAACTCATCCCCCCGTTCCATGTTAAGGCCAACAGTATTTTTAATCAGGATTTCAAGCTTATCAAGCTGCTCCTGGCTGCGCGGCTCATAGTTTATTTTCGTTAGGCCGTCTTCAGTAACAGGAACAGGTACATCATTAATCACTGCAGCAACCGTCAAACGTTTCAAGTTGCCCGTACCCTGAACAACCTTTTCAATGGTTTTACTTATTTCGTAGTTTGTCGTTGTATTTTTGCTTATCTGCGCACTTGAATCAACCATATTAGAACCCGACGTCTCGTTCTTTATGGTTTGTTCGCTTATTGCAACCTGAGAGTTGGGATCATAGGACTGCATAGTTTTTTCAACTAGATCAAAATTTAACTCAACGTCAATTTGAATCATCGAGTTACCAAATCCCAAAACGTTATCAAGCATTGCCTGAGCTTTTCGAGAGAGATACTTTTCAACCGACTGTTTAATTTCGTATTGTCTTCCCGTCGATATCCCGAACTCCTCTTCTTCGTATTGAGTTGATAAAAGGTTTCCTTTAGTATCAAGTACGGTAACTTTTCCTTTTGCCAAACCTTCAACACTGCTGGCAACAAGATTAACAATTGAATTAACATTAGCCTTTGTTAAAGAGGTCGAAAGCTGTAATACAACTGATGCCGTCGGTTCTTTTTGTTCTTCTTTAAATATTGACTTCTGGGGAAAAACAATGTGTACCCTGGCTGCTTCAACTCCGTCTTGCTGAATAATAGTTCGTGAAAGTTCACCTTCGAGAGCACGCTTAAAGTTCAGCTTCTGCATGAACTCCGACATTCCCATTGTACTTTTATCGAATATTTCGTACCCGACTATCCCCGAAGATATAATTCCCTTACCTGCCATTTGAAGCCGTGTCTCGTACACTTTATCCGTGGGAACCAATATGGTTCGCCCGCTATCTTCAATTTTGTATTGAACCTTTTCTGCCGCCAGGAAGTCAATAACGCGGGAGGCATCGTCTTCGGCAAGGTTTGTATGCAGTACAGTGTAACTCGGTTCATTCAAAAAAGTAAATAAAAAACCAAGCAGTACTAATGACGCAACTGAAACACCGCCTATAATCATTTTTTGCTGCGGAGCAAGCTTATTGAAAATTCCAAAAACTTCGGAAAGAGGATTTTTATTCATAGTTTATTAAATACCCATTCTTGTTAGTTCTTTGTACATATCGAGAGCTTTGTTTCTTACTTCCATAAGAAGCTGCAAGCTTGTCTTCGCTTTTTCGCCGGCTATCATCACCTCATGAATTTCAATATTTTCGCCGGCAATAAATTGTTTGGTCATATCGCTTGATTCTTTCTGCGCTTCCTTCACTTCGCTTATTAAGTTTGCGAACAAGTTGTTTACTTCTTTTTTATCCTGCTTCGGTTCTATGTGCAAAAGTTTGCTTGTGTTTAAACCTGTTAATTCACCGATCTTCATTTTATCCTCTCCTGTCAAATAATGAACCTATAGCCACTCCTTTCATATTTCCGTCCTTCATATAGAAATGATGCTCCATTATTTGTTCTTTATTGTTAGGATACATTTTGCTGAAGAACGCTTTCTCATTGGATGTAATTGTTTTGCTTTCTTCAACTTTTGTTTGATTATTTGCTTTTACTATTGCGGCTTTTTTGTATACAGGGCTGTAATTACCAATTGGATTAGTAGCAATTTTCATATTATATCTCCAAAGAATCCTTTGCCATTTCTTTTGATGCATTAAGAGCGGTTAAATTCGCTTCGTAACTCCTGGTAGCCGAAATCATTTCAACCATTTCCTGGACAATGTTCACGTTCGACATCTCAACGTAACCCTCCTCATTGGAATCAGGGTGATTGGGCATGTAAATCATTTCACCTGCTTTTTTATCTTCAATAACTTCTACGTTGGAGTTCAAACCGTGACCCTGTTTTCCACTTAAAGCAGTCACGTTGTTCCGCATATGTTCAATATTCGATGTTCTTAAAGTGAGTGTATTACCTTCGGTTGAATGATTACTTAGCAGTTGATTTTCCGAGTTCGAAACCACCATAAATTTTCGTTTATAAGGTTCGCCGGTTTGAGTCCTGGTATTTTCAGCGTTTGCAATGTTTTCTGCAATGAGATTCATTTTTTTCCGCTGGAGACTTAATCCCTTGGCACTGGTTTTAAATCCGGGTAAATGTTTTCCTATGTTCATTACCTTCCACCTCCGTTGCCTTGTATAACTGCTCTTAGTGTTTTATAGTAGGATGAAATTTTACGGGACGCCAATTTGAAATTGATAGTGTTTTCGGCTAGCGCCGCCATCTCCTGTTCAATATCAACGTTGTTTATTCCCGAAGCGTTTTCTTCATTATTTTTATCAAGCACTACTTCAAAAGATTTATTTGCGCTGCCGCCAAATTGAATATGATTTGTATTTGTTATTTTAGTCCCTGCCCTTTGTGCATCGGCAAGCACGTTTTTAAAAACAAGGTCTTCCCTTTTGTAGTTTTCCGTACCTATGTTGGCAATGTTTTTACTGATTACCTGGCTTTTTGCAGTTGTGTAGTTTATAAATTGTTCGAGTTGTTTAATAGAAGACACCTAAACTCCGCTTTTTAACGAAGTTAATTTCAAATCTGGTGCCATCAAAAAAATGTTTAATTTGCCTTATTTTGAAAGGAATGAAAATAGCTTATGGCTATTATTGTACAGTAGCTAAATATTACTCAGAGTAATCGAGCAGAATTGATTTGCTTTGGCCGCACGAACAAATAAATTTTATTTCTTTAATGTCATCATTATGATCTTTTTTCAGTATGAACTTTACCCCACCCAAACTTTCTTCTTCAATTGTTACTTTCGCATACCCGCTTATCTTAAAATCATCAGCTTTTATAACGTTTCCGCTGCTTTTGGCTGCATTTGAATCTAGTTCTCTAAATATTGGTTCCGCAAAGTTTTCTTTCATTACTAAATACCTTGTTAATTTTTAACGCAAAATCATCCAGTGGTATAACTGCATCGGCAATACCCGCTTCAACTATTGCTTTCGGCATACCGTAAACCACCGATGTTCTTTCGTCCTGTGCAATACATGTGCCATTCTTTTGCTTGAGCCTTCTCATAGCATCCAGACCATCTTTACCCATGCCGGTCATAATAATGCCTAAAGTTCGCCTGTTGAAAACATCAATCACCGAGTTCATCATTACGTCAACAGAAGGTTTGTGAATTGTATCTGACGGTGAATCCGAGATTTCGATTTTATTCTGTCTAATTACCATATGACTCCCGCCCGGTGCAATATAAGCCCAACCTTTCCTGTACGTTTCGCCGTCCTCCGCTTCTTTAACCGTAATGCTGCTCATATTGTTAAGCCTGTCTGCTAAAGATTTTGTAAAGCGCGGCGGCATATGTTGAACTATAAAAATAGGTACATCTATATTCGAGTTAATTTGAGGAATAACTTTTTGAAGCGACAACGGGCCGCCGGTCGATATACCAAGCGCTATGGCTCTATAGTCACCACTTGGAATATTGTTGCGTGTGCTTACACCGGTTGAGGATGTTCGGTTCGATATAGACTTTAACCTGGAAAACCTTTCGCGTGAACGTCTTTGCATTACTATAGCTTTAACTTTGCGTAAAAGGTCCTCCTTAATCTTAATTATATTTACGTTTACGTAGGATAATTCTTTAGGTATAAAATCGACGGCTCCCAGTTCTAAGGCTTTAAGTGTAGACTCTGCGCCTTCAGTAGTAAGCGAGCTAACCATAAGAACCGATGTGGGGCAATCCGACATTATTTTCTTTAGTGCGGTAAGCCCGTCCATTTTAGGCATTTCAATGTCAAGTGTAATTAAATCCGGGCGCAGTTTTTTTGCAAGTTCCACGCCCTCAAGTCCGTCTTTAGCCGTAGCTATAATCTCAATTGATTCATCGCTTTCGAGCATGATTGAAATCGACTTCCGCATGAAAGCAGAATCATCAACAATAAGTACTTTTATTTTCGAGTTACGCATATTGTTTCATATTTTGAATTAATTCCGCGATGTCTAAAATCATTATAACACGACCATCGCCCATAATTGTTGAGCCGGCAATACCGTCTACCTTCTTCAGATAATTTCCAAGAGATTTAATCACAACTTCCTGTTGTCCAACCATCCTGTCTACTTTAATTCCATATTCCTTTTCCGCTATGCCTACTACCACTATAAACTGAAATACTTGTTCCTGATTAGCGCTGTCGTTACTAAACAAATGCTTGTCAATATCGATAAGCGGTATTACCCGCTCCCGCACTTTAATAACCTCTTTAGAATTGATTGATGATATATCTTCCGTATGAACTCGCAGAACTTCAACAACAGAACTTAGCGGAACAATAACCTGTTCTTTTTTAAGCTGAACTACCATGCCGGATATAATAGCAAGTGTAAGAGGTAGTTTAATTACCATTTTAGTCCCTTCACCGGGTGTTGACTCAACGTTTATAATACCGCGCAGCTTTGTAACATTTGTTTTAACTACATCCATTCCAACACCCCTGCCGGAAACATTCGTAACAACTTTTGCAGTTGAAAATCCGGGCAAGAAAATCAGAATGTAAACATCCTGTAAGGGAAGTTCTTCGGCTTTTTGCTCTGTTATTAATCCTTTCTCAACTGCTT
The DNA here is from genome assembly GCA_028280855.1 of Melioribacteraceae bacterium. Classification (GTDB taxonomy): domain Bacteria; phylum Bacteroidota; class Ignavibacteria; order Ignavibacteriales; family Melioribacteraceae; genus PGYT01. Next base: position 25,492 of record JANQLA010000389.1, on the reverse strand, counting down.
TGCGTTTTATTACTTCTGGGTCAATTCCTTTACCATCGTCTTCAACGGTGATTATAACATTATTTCCTTCGTGCCGGGCGGAAAGAGTTAAAGTTCCGCTCTTACTTTTACCACTTTTAGCCCTGCCCTCTTCGGCTTCAATACCATGATCAATCGAATTGCGCACAAGGTGAACAAGCGGGTCATTTATTTCTTCAATCAATGTTTTATCTAATTCAGTTTCTTCACCTCTAATTACAAGGTTTACGTCTTTTTCAAGCTCTTTTGATAAATCGCGAACCAGGCGCGGAAAACGGTTAAACACCTTGCCTATTTTTACCATGCGTGTTTTCATTACAACAAGCTGAAGTTCATTTGTCATAAGATCAATTTGCTTGGTTGCGCTTCCAAGGTCACGCGCAACTTCCGAGCCTTCCTGTTCAAGCGATATCTTAGAATTAACCTGCATTAACTGGTTGCGTCCAAGAACAAGCTCCGACACAATGTTAAGTAATTCATCTAGTCGCTCTACCTCCACCCTTATATTGGCATCTTCTTTTTTGGTTTTACCGGAAGTTAAATATCTTTCTTCCGATCTCTGTTCACCGGATTTTGATTTATCAGGAACTGTTTGGGATTCTTGTTCGGGTTTTTCATCAACATCAGCTTTGTTTTCGCCGTCTGCTTCCGTTGCTAAACCTTCTACATTTGGAAGTGTCGAATCAACGGGTTCGTCCGTATTTACCCCGGCTTCGGTTTCGCCCTTATCTTGAATTGTTGATTGCGTGGCGTTATCCAGACCTGAATTCTTTTTAGCGGCGGCAGTCGTGGTACTTTTTTTCGACCTCGTTTTTTTTGCCGCTGGTTTTTTAGCTGGTGCTTTTTTTGAGGAAGTCGTTGCGGTTTTACCGGACATAACTGCATCTAAAGTAGAAACCAGCCTGTTAATAGTTGCCTCCACTTCAACGTCTTCATTTTTTTGTTGTTCGATTGTTTCAACAAGTTCTTTAATTTTATCAAACGCTTCGAGCAGCACATCCATCAACTCAGGTTGCAACTTTATTTCCTCTTTGCGCAGTTTGTTAAGTATGTCTTCGCACTTATGAGTAACCGAAGTTAGGCGTTCAAGCCCCAAAAAGCCCGATGTGCCTTTAATAGTGTGAAACGCCCTGAAAATTTGATTCAACAATTCTACATCTGCTGCGTTGCTTTCGAGAGCAACCAAATCTGTGTCGAGTTTTTCAAGTATCTCAGCAGTTTCAACTAAAAAACTGTCAACGATCTCTTTCATTTCAGGATCGCTGAGTATCGCGTATTTATTATTTGCTTCCATTATTCCCAAATAGTTTATCTATTTCCTCTTGTGAAGTAATATTTCCTACCAATTCATTTGCGAGATCCTGTGCATTGTCATTCCTTACATAACTCGCATTTTCATCAAAATTTTCGGTCGAAGGAACAATCACTTCCTCACTGTTATTCGCTAGTCTTACTCCGTCACCGCTAATTTCCATAACAAGAGACGACAGTTTCTTCTGCACCGAAGTAATTAGATGATTTACAGATGATAGCTGCTGGGCGGTTATATCCTGTACCTGGAGCGTAATCGTAATTTCCTGGAGGTATTGCTTTACCTTATCGATAGCACCTTTAATTTTCTCGCTGTGTTCCCTGTTTCCATTTAGCTCAATAATCTTATCAATGATGTTTACCGCTTCTGGATTTTCTGCGACAACTTCTTTTAACTCTAAAATTAATTCGTTCATTTTTTCGTATCGCTCAGAAAAATTCAGATAGGCGGATTCTGCTAAAATTACTTCATTGTTTATTTCATCAACTTTATCAAGAATTTCAGTGGTAGCAATTTCCGTAGCGCTAGTAACATCGTAAATATGATCGGACGCTTTTGGAATTTTAGATGTGCTTTCTGCTATGGAATCATTGATGTTACTTAACAGGGGCACTATCTCAACCATGAAGTCGATAAGTTTCTGAATGCTGGGAATTATTTTTTCGCCGACTTTAAACAAGTCTTGTAAATCGCTCAATTTATTATTGAGTTTCTTCATTTCTGTTGGATGATGCATTATAACCTCCGCATGTTATGCTACAGCAAGCACTTGATCTATTTTTTCACTTAACACTTGCGGTGTAAACGGTTTTACAACATAGTTATTTACTTTTGCCTGTAGAGCTTGCAAAATATCTTCTTTAACTCCCCGGGTCGTAACCATTAATATCGGCAGATTGGAGGTTTTAGCGTCTCCTCTAATTGCTTTTACCAATTCCAGGCCCGATAGTACAGGCATATTCCAATCCGTAATTACAAAGTTAATTGAATCATCGGCGGCAAGTTTGTCGAGCGCTTCCTTACCGTCGCCTGCTTCAACAAAGTTACTGTAACCCAGATTTTTAAGAGAATTTGAAACAATTCTTCTCATTGTTAAAGAGTCATCTACTATAAGAAATTTTAAGTCCATTTTAATCCTCAATTCAAATATTTTGAAACTTCGTATGCTATACGGTTAGGATCGAAGGGTTTCTTCAAATACGAATTCGCCCCACAGTTCAATCCTTCGTCCACGTCATTTTCGGAACCGAGTGAGCTTAGAATAATAATAGGTATATTGTTGTATTCGTCATTGCCCCTTACTATTCTAATAAATTCAAATCCGTCCACATTTGGCATGTTAAGATCAGTGATTATAAGATCAATTTGTTCACCGGGCAATTTTTCCAATGCTTCCATTCCGTCGCAAGCAGAAATTATCTTAAAACCTCTTGCCGAAAGTGTAAACGATACAAACTTCCTTATCGTTGGCGAATCGTCTGCTACTAGTATGTTTTTTTTCATTTTAACTAACCTAAACTTTCTTGTATGCAATTGTTTTGGGGAAACTTACCAGTTTAAAAGCCTGCGAAATTCCATGCAGCGTCTCTGAATATCCTATGAATAGATACCCGTTTTTATTAAGCGAATTGTAAAGATGATTAACTACTTTTATTTTCGATTTAGAATCAAAATAAATTAGAACGTTCGCACAAAGTATGACATCAAAATTGGTCATGGTTCTCATACGAACATTATCATAAAGATTCAATTCGCTAAATCGTGCCATACTTTTTATTTTAGGGTTAAGAACAAACTGGTTACCATCTTTTTCAAAATATTTCTTTAAGTAAAAAACCGGTGTATTCCTTACCGAATACTCTTTGTATGTTGCGAGTTTTGCTTTCTGTACCATATCATAACTGATATCCGTACCAACAATTTCAAACTGAAACTGTGGGTATTTCGGCTTAATTAGATCGTTGATCAGGATAGCAATCGAGTATGCTTCTTCACCTGATGAACTTGCTGCGCTCCATATTCTTACTCTTTTATTGAACCCAGATTGCTTTTGTTTGATTATCTCCGGAATTACTTTTTGTGTCAATGCATCCAGTTGGGGTTGATTTCTGAAAAAGTAAGTTTCATTAATAGTTATTGCTTCAAACAATTGTTTTTGTTCGCTAATTCTTCCAGCGCCGGAATTTATGTAGGTGAAATATTCTTCATAGGAATTAAGGTTCAGCGAATTTAACCTTTTCAGCAACCTGCTTTCGAGCAGGTACTTTTTATTGTCCTGAAAATAGATACCACAGTTTGTGTAAATATACTCGCGCCATTTCTCAAAAGTTGAAATACTGAGAGTTGCAGAGTCATTTTGCAGTGATGTCTTAAGAGCCTGGTTAGCAGCCAGACCGGAAAACGGTTTTTTTGTAAGTGTGTTATTCGTATAATCCACAGTGCTCTTTGCTCTTAGTTAGAAACATTTTGATCTATAAGGAATTCAGCCCTTTCTTTTACCATCTCATCTTCATCATGCGTAAGTCTTTCAATAAATACATTTGCTCTTTCCGATCTAATATTCGAAAGATTATCCAATAAGTTTATTCGATTCCACACATTTTCATCTTCTATAAGAACCTCCGCTGCATCAAGACCTTCTTCTTCATCGAATATGAACAACAGATCACCGGCTACAGCTCGTATTTCCTCGTTAGGACTTATCAGCAAGCTCTTAAAGCTATCTACAAGCGCTTTACCGTATTCGTTGTTACTTATTATCGCAATTTGATCGGGCTGCAGCATATTCAATTCTTTGATAAACGAAAGCAAGTCGTGCGTGTTAGCCGGTTCGGATAAAAAGTAACCCGGTATATACTTTGCGACTCCTTCAATATTTGCATTTAGTATTTGCTTCAGGTCTTCGTCAAATTCTGGATCCGTACCAAGTACTTTAATGCAGATAGGTAGAATATTAATATCGGGAGTATTTTGTATTATGTTAATTGCCGGCTTCAAATAGGCGGAATCCAATGTATCAATTTCGGCAATAATTTTGTTTGCCGTAGCTTTATCAAGCAATACCTCAACACCGGTTCGCTCTTTAATTTCAAATATTGAGTTTAACAAAGCGCCTATCATAAAAGAGCCGGATTTTTTCAACTCGTTAATAAGCATTCCCAGCGAATCGCAGTCGCCCGTTAATCCGATGCTTTCAATGATGGCATATTGAGTAAGTTCGTCTTCCTTTTCATAGATTTCAACAAAGAACTCCTGCACGTCGCGCGATCCGATTTTTCCAAGCGCTTCGATGACAGTCGGCTTGTATAATTCATCTTTATAAAAAAACTTTTTAATAGATTCGGTGGCACTATTACATTTAAGATTTCCAAGTGATTCCAGACACGCAAGAATTACGTTTTGGTCCGTGTTAGTTTTAAGCACTTCGATTATCTTATCGCATGAATCCGAATTACCGATTAGTCCCAGTAAATCGATACAGAATTTTTTATCGTCGTCATTGCCTGCATCAATGTAGCTCGTAAGCGCCTTAACTGATTTGTCAGCGTTTTTCAGTAATATATCGCCTGCAAGGTTCCTAACGGAAATGTCTTCGGAACTTACGTATTCAACCAGGTACTGTGCGGCGTTACAATTCTCGGTTGTTGTTAACAAAATTGCCAACGAGTTCCGAACCCCTTTATCGGGATCTTCTATCAGTTTTACGAGATCTTTAAGAGTTTCGTTATCCGGCGTATCGTAAAAGAATTTTTCAATTTCTTCGCGCCGTAAGTTTGGATCATCCGATTGTAAGTTTTTGTTGCTCATAATGTTTTCTATCTATTAAATAATAAAATGTTATTTGTATTTATCCTGCTTCTATAATTTTCCCGTTCTGCCTTACCGTGTAGTTACGCGAGTTTACTTCACCAATCTTAAATTTCGATATTAGTGTTTGTAGCCTTTCAGTCATGTTTAACAGCTCTTCAGATGAATGCGCAATTTGTTGAGTTCCTGTTGCGCTCTGCTCTGTAACATGAGCAATACTTTCGATATTCCTGCTTATTTGTTCGGCAGAAACGGACTGCTCTTCACTTGCGGCAGCAACCTGAACTGCAACATCCGATACTTTTTCCGCACCTGAAATAAGTTCGTTAAGCACAACCCCGGCTTTTGTTGCCAAGTCTTTTCCTTTGTTAACTTCGTCTGTTCCTTCGCTCATACTTACTACAGCGTTGTTGGTTTCTTTCTGAATTTGCTCAATCATATTTGCGATTTCTTTAGTTGCCTTCGTGGTACGTTCGGCAAGTTTCCTTACTTCATCGGCAACCACTGCGAAACCGCGCCCTTGCTCGCCCGCACGCGCAGCTTCAATAGCGGCATTTAAAGCAAGCAAGTTAGTTTGGTCGGCAATGTCATCAATTACCTGGATTATTTCGCCTATCTGGTCGCTGTTTTTACCTAGTTCGGAAACAGTATTGGCCGATTTTTGAACCACGCTTGCAATGCGCATCATACCGCTAATTGTATCCTCTACAACCGAACCGCCTTCTTTAGCTTTATCTCCCGAATTTTTTGCGGTCTCAGCGGCAAAAGAAGCGTTTTTGGTGTTTTCCATAATTGTTTTTGTCATCTCGTCAACCGAGCTGGCTACTTCCGACGATTGCGCGCTTTGTTCCTGCGCACCTGCAGCCATTTCCTCGGAGCTTGATGAAATTTCGTTTGCAGTATTCATTACCAAAGCTGCACTATCCGCTACTTCACTTAAGGCCTGGTTTAACGAATCGGCTAAACGGTTAACATTGTTTTTCATGTTTTCGTAGTATCCTTTATAAGTGCCGGTAATTCGCAATGTAAAATCGCCGTCTGCCATAACGGTAAGCACTTTGGCAGATTCTTCCAGGGGTTTGATAATAGTTTCGACAATGGAGTTCATCCCCTCAATGAGCTCTTTCCATGAGCCCGCAAACCTGCTGCTTTCCCCTCGTACCTCGAGGTTGCCTTGTTTGTTTGCTTCAATTAACGTGTTGGCTTCATGATTTATATCTTCGATAGTAGTTACAACTTTATTAAACGCTTGCGCAAGCTCATCATGATCAGAGGCGGCTTCAACCTTTGCCATATTACCATCGGCAATCTTTATTGCAGCTTCTATTTTGGCAAGCTGGGCGTTTTTAAGAATTAAAAGCGATTCGGTTAACTCACCAATTTCATCTGTCGATTCTTTTTTAAGCTCGCTGTTATAATTACCCTGTGCAAATTCTTTTACAACAATTCCAAGATTATTAAGAGGCTTTGAAATAGCAGGGGCAAGAAGAAGCGAGCATAATACAAATACACTTGTTCCAAGTATTACAGTAACAATTGTTAACATCTCGGCTGATGAAACACTATCGTCAATATTTCTATTCAATACCTCTGACTTCTCAGCTAGGGAATATAATATATCATCAAAACTTGCAAGCATTTGACTACCTATCTCCTCGCCGGAAGTTGTCGCAATATCGGCTGCCATCACATAGTTCTTAGTGACCGATGCGCTCACAATTGCGTCGGCAACAATCATTTTATATTCGCCCCATCTATCATTAACATCGTTTAGAAGATCCTTAATCTGTTGGTCGAAATTAGCATTCATCAGGTAGACTAATGAAGAATCCACGAGCGCTTTTTTTTCATTAAATTTTGCATAATTGTCTGCAAATTTTGAGTCGAATTCCGCCATTGACATTTGAAGCATTATAAATTGTATTGATCTGAAATTGGCGTAGATGTTGTCAATGCGATTTTTTGGCTGTACATATTCGGTTACTACCTCATCGTTTGCTTCATTGATCGATTTTAACTGTACATACTGAATAAGCAACGCCATTCCGGCAATACAACCAAGTATTGCGTACCCTCCCTGAATTTTCCTAACAAATTTGATTTTTTTTAGTAGTTTCATCCTCGTCCCCGTTTATAAATTTCCTTATTTATATTGTTTAGTTTGATATGATTACTATCGACAATTTTGTATAGAAGTTTACCGGCTGACTCACTATCACAGCCATACATAACAGAACAAATAAAGAAAGGCAAAGAGGCCTTTCGCCTAATAAGACAATGCGGTTACAGAAATTTGAAGTGCAGTAATAAGCATCGACTATCAGGAAAGTTTGAATTCAATAGGCAACGAAAGCTTTACTTTAACGGCAACGCCTTTGTTTCTACCGGGACTAAAGCTTGCCTTTTTAACTGCATTTACTGCTGCTTCGTCGCAACCGCCGCCTATTCCTTTAACAACCTTCGCATCAACGCAGTTACCCTGTTCGTCAATATACGCCAAAACATACACCCTGCCTTGAAGGTTTGTTTTCTTCGCTATTTCAGGATACTCAATAAATTTAACGATTGAGCTCATTCCGCCTTTCGGCTCAGGCATAACTTCGGCAAAGGCAAGGAATTCTTCTTCACCAAAGTCCAGTTGCGTTTTATTCTTTGCGGAATGCAGAGTTACTAAAGCGGATAATAAAAATAGAATTGCGAATACTAATTGCGATGTCCCTCGCATAGTCTTACCTCCCTGTATTAATCAAAGTACATACCTGATTATCGGAGGAATTTCGAATCAGTTTAGCTTTTTGCGCAGTTTTTCACATTATGTAAACTTCGAGGGAAAGGCGTGTTACTTGAAAGTTTGTGCGGGCTTTAACTTCATCATTAATTGGCTGTTCGATATTTGAACTGTGTAACGAAGTCGTAAGTCGAAAAGACATAATGAATATCGAAGGTAGCACTTTTTAAAATTACAAAAATTTATAACAAATCTTGACTTTCCAGCAAAAAAATAAAAAAAGCTTTATGCCTACTGCCTTATTTTTGATTTACTTAAGTTTAAAGGAAACGGGGCGATGTTACGAGATGATTTTTTCATTGTCTTCCAAAAAAACTCATGTAGTTCTAAAGGCATGATAAGCTGGGCAGAAAAGTTTCCCAATTGGTAAATAAACTTAAAGAAAGCGGAGGTACAGTGCATTTTTCCTTGCAAGCCCTTAATTTGCAGGCTGGTGTGTTTAACAAGTCGATGAAAGACCTTTTTGTGAAATAGTATTTTCGTAGTGACAGCAAAGTTTGCTGTCACTAAAGATAATGATAGTTAGCCAATAGTTTTTGTAAGCTGAATCCCCAGTTGCTCCATTCTATAGCGCAATTTCGATCTGGAAAGACCTAAAACTTTTGCAGCCTGTACCTGGTTGCCCTGGGTAATTTTAAGAGTCTCTTCAATAAGTTTTTTTAGAACGATGTCAATCTTAATTCCCCTGGCGGGTACCTGAAGCGCAAAATCATCCGAAGATACTAATGTAGAACCGCCTGCCGCTGTGCTCTGAATACTTAAATCCTCTGATTTCAATTCGGTACTTTCCATAAGTAAAACGGCACGTTCAATTACGTTGCGCAGTTCGCGAATATTACCTTTCCAATTGTATGAAGTTATTAGGTTCATTGCCTCTGATGATATGGTTGCTTTATCGCTTAAGAACCTGGCGCTGAACTCGTTGAGGAAAGCATATGCAAGTAAAGGTATATCCTTTTTCCTTTCGCGGAGCGGGGGCATTTTAATATACGCTACGTTTAACCTGTAATAAAGATCCTCCCTAAAGCGGCCTTCCCTAACTTCGTTTTCGAGACTTTTATTTGTCGCTGCAATCACTCTTACATTAATGCTAATTTCTTTTTCGCCGCCTACCCTGTAAAAACTTTTTTCCTGGAGTACGCGCAGCAATTTTACCTGAAGCTCAAGCGAAAGATCGGCAACCTCGTCGAGTAGAATGGTTCCACCGTCGGCAAGTTCAAATTTTCCGAGTTTTGTTTTTTGCGCTGCCCCGGTAAAGGCTCCTTTTTCATGCCCGAATAACTCGCTTTCCGCAAGTTCTTTTGGTATTGCAGCACAATTGATTTGTATAAAGCGGCCTTTATTTCTTGGACTTTGCTGATGCAGGTACTTGGAAATCATTTCTTTACCCGTGCCGCTTTCACCTTCAATCAATACTGTTGTATCCGGACTTTTGGCCACTTTTTCAGTATAGTTTAAAATCTTTTGAATGTTTTTACTGCTCCCAAAAAATTCTCTCGATAAAGTATCTTCTTCGAGAATAGATTGCAGCTTATCAACTTCCCTGCTAAGAACAATTTTTTCGGCGTTTTTAGCAAGTATAATTTTTAGCTGTTCCAAGTCAATAGGCTTAAGCAAAAAGTCCTGCGCCCCTAATTTTATTGCCTTAACAGCTATGTTTACATCGGCATAACCGGTTATCATAACTATAGGAATTTTAACCCCGCTTTTTCTAAAATCCGCAAGTAATTCAATACCGTTATGCGTGGTTAAATAAATATCCAACAAAATAATATCGGGATCAAATCTTTTAATGTAATCGTACGATTCGCCGCCTTTTAAACAAACTTCAACCAGGTAGTTAAGTTTAATCAATGCTTTTCTTAACGATGCGCTTACAAGGTTATCGTCGTCAATGATCAGTATTTTTAATTTCATTTCCGTTGTTGTTGTTATTCTGAAAAGATACGGTAAAAGTAGTACCGAAATTTATTTTACTCTCAAATTCAATACGCGCATTCATTTCTTCGAGCAACGATTTACACACGGAAAGGCCAAGTCCCGTGCCAGTTGATTTACTCGTAAAAAAGTCATCGAAAATTTTACTTATATTGTCTTCGGAAATCCCTATGCCGTTATCGGACACCTGCCAGTAAACATAAGAATTTTCGTTCTCGGGTGCATACGTTCGAACACAAACAGAGCCGTTGTTATCGCATGCATCAACGGCATTTGTAACAAGGTTAAGTAGTACCTGAAGTAGTTTGTTTTCGTTTAGTCTTAGTAAAGGTAATCGGTCCTGCAGTTCGCAAGTTAATTTTATATTTTTCTTCGAGGCTTTAACTTTTAATAAATGGATGGTTGTTTGCGTAACATGGTTTAACGACAGCAGTTCCATCTCGTTATTGCTTTTCCGGGCATATTGAAGAAGATTTTCTATTAAATCCTCAATCCTTTCAGTAGCTCGCCAGCAGTCTGTAATCGATTCACTAACATCTTCCGGTAATTCTCTTTCGTAATATTTAACCAAATCAAGGTTAAGCTTAATAGCGGAAAGCGGGTTTCGAATTTCATGCAAAAGTCCAGCTGTTAACTTACCCAACATCCTAAGCTTATTATTTTGCACATCGTCAAACGACATAAACAACTTTTAAGTAATATTATATTTTTAACAAATATTACTAAATGTGGAATAATTTTCAACTTGTATTTTGGAAAGGAAGGTGTTTGTAGGAAGCGGAGATTTTATTCCCCGCTAATCTCTTTTAAAATTTCGTCGGCCACTTTGCTAATAACCTCCTCGGAATTATAAAACCCCGATTCCATTTTAGCTTTTACTGATTCTAATTTTTCCTGACTTGCGGTGTTCATAGATTTTGCCAGATTAGATATTTGTATTTTGTCCTTTGGCGGCACAGCTTCGGTTTTGGTCGTCTTTGCGTTATTGTCGCCGGGCAAGTATACCTTGGTCGACAGCGGATTGATTTTCATTTATTCACCTTGAGTATTTGGCTATTTTCTTTCTGTTTGTTACCGACTTAAGCTTACCTGAGAGAATATTTCTCTCCTCTGTAAAGCTTTCAACAACATTATCGTATCGTTTTTCAATTTGTTTAGCTAAGAAGAGCAATTCTTTGTCATATTTTTTCAAGTCTGTTAACGGGTAAGTATCTACTAACTCGTCTTTAATTTCATTTACAAGAATCATATTTGATTTCGCTCTGAAAAAAGTATCGTCAAAATTATCGGGAGTAATTCCGTCAAGCCTCGATAAAACCTCAGCGTAAAGCTCTTTAATTTTTTTCAGTTTCAGTTGTAAATGCATCATTAGAAATATCCTTCCTGGCCAAAGCCTCCGGTTGAAAATAAAGATTGAGCCTGGTAAAGATTTGCCAACTGGCTTTGAAGCTGCTGATACCTTTTTCTCAAAACATCTGCGCTTTTCTCAATACGGTTTTCAACCGATTCAATCCTGTCGTTCAAATAGTTTAGCGTAGTATCCAGGGAGCTTTGAGCGTTTGCCAAATAACCGTCGGCGCCCAAGTACGGATCAATTTTGTCATAAAGTGTGTTGGCAATTCCGCTGGTTGAATTAAATAATGCTTCAACTTCGCCTACATTCTCTTTCAACTTGGTTTCGAGTAAATCACTGTCGGAAATCTTTAGTCCCGTTTGATAATCGAACGAGATTCCTATTTGCGATAAGTAGCTGGCCTCGCTCAAAGGAATACCGCTAACTTGTGAATATGCCACAGACTGCAGAGCGCTCATTATAGAGCTTGCGTTTGAGTCGCCCGAGAATACCCCGCGTTTACCGTCGTTGGATTCGCTGCTTGTTCTTATATATGTATAAATATCGTTAAATTTCTCGATGAAGCTATTGAGCTGCGATTTTACATCCTGCCAATCATTCGCAACACCTATAGATACATCATTATCCGTAACCTGCATTTTCGAATGAAGATCGAAAGTAACGCCTGTAACCAGGTCATCAATAGAATTAGAATTTTTTTGAATATCTAAACCGTTAAAACGTATTTTAGAGTTCAACAGGTTGTTGGCATCCGTTATATCTGCATATACGAAACCCGGTGTATCGGGATCAGTTGATTGATCGAACGTGGTTCTGCTCGCGCCCAGGTTAAGTCCCAGTTCGTTTAATGCCGTAGAGCCGATTACATCACTTAAATCTTTTATTCGATAGTCGAGCCCGGTATTTTTCGAAGTTATTGAAAATTGATGGTACCCGGATTTTGGGGTAAACACCGAAGCGGTTACAATGCCTGAAGCGCCCTTTTCCTTTGTAACCGAAATGCCTAAATCAGTCACTAAATCGAAACCGCTCGTATTTGTTACGGATATGTAATTATCGGAATCATCCACTGAAAGCTTCAAGCTTACATTCCCGCTATCGGTAACCTTCTCTGCTGTCAAACCGCTAACATTGTTCGAAATTTCAGTAATAATCTCGTCAATTAGTTCTTCGTAAGTTCCTCCGCCGTTTACAGTAATTTCCGTTTCGGTTCCACCGATATCAAAAGTAATAGTGCTTGTGCCGCCGATGTAATTATCTGCTGCGGTTTTATTATTCGAAGTAACAACGGCTTTATCAGAATTAATTGCATTCTGAATTTTCTCCATCACTGTCTGGTTCGTTTCGCCGGCTTCAAAATCCACCTCAATGTTACTAATGTATTCGCCTGTTGAGCCGTCACCTGTTTTGATTGTAAATGAATGCGTTCCTGTTACGGCGTTTGAAGCGTCGGAAGAAAGTTCATGAGAAACAGCCAAATCACTTTTAGCCATTTGATTAACAAACAACTCATAAGAACTTGCCGCAGCCGAAGTAGTAGCCGATGCCGTAATAAATTCGGAATTCGAAGTAGTTGTTGATTTAGTGGAAAATATAGATTCACTGCCCGTAAGCTTAAAGTTAGTAAGCAATGATTTTAATGAAGCTAATTTAGAGCTAAGATCACCGTAGGAATTATTTCTGTTCTCATAAATACTTTTGCGACTTTCGAGCGGAGAAATTAATTTGTTTCTCTCCCGCGATTCGTAATTATAGATTAGGTTGTTTATACTCGATGTAGATAAAATACTCATTTAATGCCAACTTAATTTTATAAGTTAAATGCATTTCGCCAGGTATCCCTTAGCTCAGATAATATCTTGTATACAATCTCGTACTCTTTTTTGCGCATTTGTTCCTGGCAAAACTGGTATAGTCTTAATAACCCGATGGATATTTCCCTTGCGGACTCATCTTCAAAATTAAGGCTGTTAATAAGTTCCTGAATGGCGTTGTTCGTTTTAACCATATCCTGACGCTGGCAATTTAGAATTGCAAAGTCATATATTTTTAAGAGGAGCTGCTGGGGAGAAGCATCCATTATTTCTTTAACTAAATATTGGTTAATTCTTTGCTGTGTATGAGAAGCTGCTGTATTGTACATTTAAATTAAACCTCTTTTGTTAAAAAAACCCCCGGCAAACCGGGGGCTAATTCGGATTATGGTAATTATCTGAATAATCCAAGAATTGATTGCGGAGCAGAATTAAGTTGAGCAACCATCGAAGTACCAACTTGCGATCCTATAGTAGCTTTGGTTGCATTCAATTGCTCCATGGCCATATCAGCATCGAACAATCGGCTTACACTAGCCGTCGCATTAGAAATTGCAGAGGTTAAGTATTCATCCTTAACATCAAGTCTTTGTTGATAGTTACCAATACTACCGAGTGCATTCTGAACTGCTGTTTCCAGAGTAGAAACATCTACAGAAGTAATGTTACCTGATGTAGCACCGTTAGCTGAGTAACCAGTAGTGTCAACAGTGTTCAACGTACCGAAGTTGATTGTAGTAGTTTCACTTACACCTGTTTTGAATGCAAAGTTACTACCTGCCGGCAATGCAGCACCTGACATCAATGCAGTATCATTGAATTTAGTGTTTGTAAATATCGCGTTAATTTCATCGCCAAGAGCATTAACGTCATTTGCCAAAGCAGTCAGGTTTTTAGTAGGATCATTTGAATCAGCTACTTTACCTTTAATTTGGTTAACTAAGTCGTTGATTGCCGATAGCGCTGATTCAGCGGTAGACAACATATTCTTAGCGGAACCAATGTTACCCTGAGCAGATTTCATTAATGAAATTTTACCTTCAAGCTCTTTACCTACCCTGTAACCAGATGTATCGTCTGCAACCGAATTTATCCTTGAACCGGTAGCCAAACGTAGTTGAGCTTTCTGGGCTTGTGCGTTAACTTTTGCTAATGCGTTGTAAGCTTTTAACGCGCCGACGTTTGTGTTGATTTGAAAAGCCATAATGTACCTCCGTGTTTTGTTAAATACCCAAGCATCCTTACTTGGTGGTTAATTAAATGAGATTCTTTTCTCAACTACATTATCGGAGTGTTTGAAACAAAGTTTAGCGTTCTATAAAAACTTTATTTGGTTGCATACGTAACCCCGGGGAAATCTTTGGTATCTTTTCAAGAAGCCGCAACGCATACTCTGCTACTGTACACCGTGTAGTAAACCGGTAAAACCGTTATAAAAAGTAACGCAGGTACTGTCGTCCCAATAGAATCAGGAGTTGTATGATAATTAAGTTCTTCAAGAAAATTGTTTTGTCTTTAGTTTAAATTCAAAACCAAAATTCGCATGGCACCCCATTTTCATAAACTCTTTGAATCTATTGTTTGATGATCTACTAACCAAAAATTTTTAAGGCTTCTACATAAGTTTTATAAATAAAAATTTCCGTTTGCTTTAGCAAACAGATTAAATAAAAAGAAAGAATAGGACTTTAGTCCCGTTTCGATTCATTTAATGTGGCTAAAGCTTGCGAGGAGTTTAGTTCTTATAATCCGACGGCAAATTCTATCTCCGAAGAATTAAAACGAGAAAAAATTGATGATGCAAGGATTGTAAAATAGTTGAATTAAATACCCCCTGTAAGCCAGGGGGTAATAATCGGAATTAATTAGATTATCTAAATAATCCGAGAATTGATTGTGGTGATGAATTAAGCTGGGCAGTCATCGAAGTGGCTACCTGGCTGCCAATCGAAGCTTTCATAGCTTTCAATTGTTCCATCGCCATATCAGCATCAAATAATCGGCTCACGCTGGCCGTTGCATTTGATACCGCAGAAGTCAAATATTCGTCTTTAATATCCAGCCTCTGCTGGTGTGTACCAATTTTACTAAGTGAATCCTGCACCGTTGTCTCCAATGATGATACATCAATTGAAGCAACATTACCGGCATTTGCGCCGGTACCGCTGAAACCACTCAGATTAATTGAATCCAGTGTACCAAAATTAATTGTTGTTGTTTCACTAACACCCGTCTGGAATGCGAAATTACTACTAGCAGGCAATGATGAGCCCGATAGAAGCGCCGTATCGTTAAACTTGGTGTTAGTGAATATTGAACCAATTTGGTCACCTAATGCATTAACGTCATTTGCTATTACAGTTAAGTTTTTTGTTGGATCATTCGCATCAGCTACTTTTGCTTTAATCCGGTTTACAAGATCGTTTATTGAAGATAATGCTGATTCGGCAGTTGATAACAGGTCCTTTGCGGATCCAATGTTACTTTTTGCCGAATTCATCAGGTTAATCTTACCTTCAAGCTCTTTACCGACTCTATAGCCGGATGTATCATCTGCAACGCTGTTTATTCTTTTTTGTGTCGCAAGACGGAGCTGAGCTTTCTGCGCTTGATCACTAACTTTGGCAAATGCGTTATAGGCCGTTAACGCGCCGATGTTGGTGTTAATTCTAAATGCTGACATTTTATACCTCCGTGTTGTTATTTTTGCCCAAGTATCCGTGCTTGGGGTTGATTAGGGAAAATTTTTCAGGTCGATATTTTATAATGTCAGTAACCATCAGCTTACGCTTACTTGCATTTGTTGCAACTTACTTTGCAAAATGTTTAGTTTCTCCAAAACCTTTTGATTGTCACCGAATCTTTCAACCACAAGGTTTAGTATTCCCGACAGTTCTTCCAGCCGGTTTTGTTGAAGATAAATCGAGATCAGATAAAAATAGATTGCAGGATCAGGCACGTTTTTATTGATCGCTTCAACAAATAATATTTTAGCCCTATCCAATTCTCCTTTATTAAAATTGAAAAGTCCAAACTCTCGAAGGACAAAAAGGTTGTGGGAATATTTTCCGTATAATTCTTCAAACAAAATACTCGAATTAACTTTTTCCTTATTGAGTTTGAATAGAGCAACCAGTAATTCCAGATTGGAATTATTGGTAATTTTTGTCAATTGTTCAGGCGTTATGTCATTTAACTCCCCGTCAATAATTTTATTTAAAAGGTTTATTTCAACTTCAAGATTTTTATCGCTTTTAGTCAACAAATTCATCTGATTAAGGAAATATTTGATATTCTCTTTAGAACCCGCCTGGAGTGAGGCCTTTAAACCAGTGCAAACAATCAAGTATTCATCGACAAAAATGTTTTGTGCTGACTTGTAATTACTGTTTTTGAACTTCTTGTTGTTGTCTAATGCCAATTTTACATATCGTATCTCTTCATCACTATTTCCAACTTTCTCATAAATTTGAGCTGCAACCATATAATTTAGGGGTTGATCCTTATCATATTTTATTGAATCATTAACGTACTTTAAAGCCAGCTCCAGGTTATTTTTTTCAATCTCGTAAACAGACAATACCCGCAGTGATGTAGATTTGTATTCCGGTTTTAACGAACTGTCTTTAATACCGGTTTTGAAGAATGCTTCGGCTTCTTTCGTATCTTCAAGAATATTATACGACTGTCCAATATGAAAAGCGTAATATGATGAATTCGTTTTCGCATACTCATCTTTTAGTATATCAAGGTTGCGATATGCTTTTGCTTTAAGTTCATCTTTCCCTTTACTATAACCTGTATGAATTATTTCAATATCCGAATCAACAATCTTTACATTACTATCCAATAAAGATTTTTCAATTTGTTCATGTACCTTACCGGTAAATTCGATACCATTTACTTTCGGGAAAAGACGAACGTATGTCATAACGGACGGACGATTTCCAACTTCATCAATATTAATTATTTTGCAATTGTATGCTTCTTTAGAATTACCGTTTTGCAATTTCTTCAAAGAGGAAATCGACTTTTCCGACAGTTTCTCGTCGGCATCAAGATATAAAATTAAATTGCCGCTACATTTTGACAACGAGTAATTCCTTGCAGCCGAGAAATCATTGATCCATGCGAAATCAAATACTTTCGCACCATACTGTTTTGCTATTTCTTTAGTATTATCCGTTGAACCCGTATCGACCATTACAATTTCATCCACAATACCTTTTACTGATTCCAGGCAATCACCTAAATTCTTTTCCTCGTTTTTTACTATCATACTTAGTGAAATCATTTCCTAACCTTAATTTTGCTAAACAGAATAATTTTGTTCAAAACCGGTTTTATATTCTTTGCTCCTCTTTAATCATAAGAGAATTATGATCAGGTTCCAATTCTAGTTTTTTGTTTACTTCACGCAGCAATTCTATAGAGACCGAATCGCAATCATCATATAATACAGCATACTCCAACATAGCCTTAGCTTCGCTATTCATTCCGGCGGTGTTAAATACCTGTCCCATGCCTAAGCATGCTCTGGATGAGTCGGGTTTACTCTTCAATTCATCTTCAAAATACGTATTAGCTTTTTCCAGCTCATTACATAGTAGCGCCGTATTGCCTAACAGGTTCAATAAATCCAGATACGAAATTGTAGAGTTGGCTTCATTAAAAAGATCTTTAGCCTTTTCAAGATAGTTAAGAGTCATTAGATAATCTTTTGACTCAAGTTCTGCGAAAGCCCTTTCAAGATTTTGATTAAACTCATCAGTGTTAATCGAGAAATTAAGGCTCCTCGTTTTTATAGGTTTGCCTTGAAGCCATATCTCTTCTGGATCGGCACCCCATTTTGAAACGAACTTTTGCTTATTTATCTCTAGGCGCTTAAGGTACTCTTCGTTCCCGTTTGCCTTAAAACTAACGGAACCGAAGTGGTGAATGAAAACATCCTGAGCAATGATTGTTTTGTAGCCGGCTAATTGTACACGGAGACAAAAATCATCATCCTCAAAATTACCGGGTGTAAAACGTTCGTCAAGTCCGCCGATTTTATCAACTACTTCTTTCTTAATAAGAGTGCAAAGGAAAGCTACCCGCGGGAACTCCTCGTATCGACCACGACTTCTATCTTTATTTTTTTTTGCATACTCGTACATCGCTTCGATAGAATCATACTTTGCATTTTTGTCAAGCTGTACGCCGCTAACACTATTTGAAATCGGGCCGACAATACCAATGGCTTCATCACTCTCTGCAACACGGATCATTCGTTCAAGCCAGCCGTCGGTTACTAAAATGTCATTATTTGCAATTACTTTATAGCTTCCTTTAGCAACTTGTAATGCTTGATTAATGCCTATCGGGAAGCCTACATTTTTATCATTAAAAATTAATTTTATTCGCTCCTCGTTTCCCAGTTTTTGTTTCAGCAATTCTTTAGTTTTTGTATCACTGTTGTTATCAATCAAAATAACTTCATATGGTGTCCGGGTATGCTTGTAAACAGAATCTATAAAATTTAGGGTATACTCAACCTGGTTATAGGATAAAACAATTATTGAAGCAAGTGGTTTGGTAGTCTGTAAATCTTCTCTCCAAATGGCGTTAAACTCTTCAACAATTGCATCCCTGTCAGGAATTCGCTCTATTTCTTTTTCGTATTGCTTATATATACCCGATCTAGTTGAGTTAAATAGTTCCGTTTTCGAAGATGTCATAGTGCTTCCATCATCAAACCAATTAACCTGAACTGTATTTTGTTTTATATGCTTAAATTCAACAAGTCCGGATAATCGCAACCAGAATTCCCAATCTTCAAGAACCTTTAGTTCTTCATCAAATCCGGCACTTTTATCAACAAGTTCTTTTTCAAATACAAAACAGTTAACAGGTGCAATATTTCCAATTAACAATTTATTTCTATCGTAGTCGATTGAATACGGGACTGAGATTCCCGTGAGCAAATATTCTCCATCTTCAATTTTATAAGACTTTCGAACGGCATCAGTATAAACTACTCTACTACCACTCTTCAATTCAGTTACGGCTACATCAAGATGATTGGTATAGAATACGTCGTCGTCATCCAGGAATGCGATATATTTTCCTTTTGCATTTCTTAGACCTGTGTTTCGAGCTGCAGCTAATCCTCTATTTTCTTCGTGACTAATCAATCGGACTCTTTCATCATCCATATTTGATACTAAATCCGTTACATCTTCACCGGCATCATTTACAACAATGATTTCGAAATCTTCAAAAGTCTGATTCAACACGCTTTTAATCGCATCACCTAGTTTGTCTTTGCGGTTATATGTTGGGATTATTACGGAAACTTGCACTTCGTTTTTAACAAACTCTTGATAGCTACTTTCTTCAACCTTTTGTGATTTATATTCGGGTGTTTTCAATATTCTTTCTGAAAGTTTGACTATCTCATCTCTTTGAGCATCATCCAAAGCATTTTCTGCTGCTTTGACAATGGCATTTTGATTTAGAGGGTTCATTCTAACTGCATCTTTAAAGTATTGATACGCATTCTTTTGATCGTTCAACGCTTCGTATAATACCCCAAGACAATAAGCTACATTGAAAGTATATCCGAATAATCTTTTAGCCTCCTGGAAGTAACCCTTTACATCGCTAACGTTGTTGTCTGCTATACATTCCTCAATCTTATTTACAAACTCGCGATAGCTGTTATAATTATTAACAAGATTATTTAATATATCTTCCGGCATTAAGCCATTATCATTGCATAAATGAACAAAGGATTCAAACCCTTCATAGTCGCCCATAAATAAATATGTGTAAGCCGCTAAGTTTAATACTTCTGCAGAAACTGATCTGAGATCAAGCGTACTTAAATATTGTAGAGCATTATGATAGTCCTGATTATTGTGCAAACTTTTAGCGATAATAATATTTGCATACTGCTTAGCGCTTTCTTCGTGTTGCCAATTTAAGAATGGGAATATTTCTCTAATATTGTATTTTACTAATAATCGACGAAGGACAACAGATTCGAATGATCGATCAACAGTATTGCTAAATGAAACATTTGAAGTATGCTTTCGGTACTTATAAACTACTTCGTCACATTTATGGAATTTTGCTTTTTCAGAAGCTCTACTCCAGAATTCGTTATCTGATGCACGATTAAATTGAATATCATAATTTCCGATATTACCATAAACAGATTTTTTAACCAGGCTTCCGCCATCTGTTATACCGCTCCCTTTAAATAAATCCGCTAATAGACTTTGAGAAGAATCAGTATAATCTTTTGGTTCAATGATTGTAATTTCTTTGCCCGTTTCATCATCGAACACTTGGATATTTCCGTAAATAATTTCAGTGTCAGGTGAGTTTGATAAAATCGATCTGTATGAGTCTGTTGTATTTTCAAGAAGAATATCATCGTCGCCAATCCACAGCAAGTAATCACCGCTCGCCTCAGCAATACAAATATTTCTAGAGGCTGATATTCCCAAATGTTCTTTATTCGTAAAGAATTTTACTTTATCTGAAAGACATTTGTTTACAACCTCTTGAGTATTATCTGAAGAATAATCATCAACAATTATTAATTCATGAACAGCATACTTTTGCTTCAATATACTTTCAATGGAGTGTTTAAGATAACCAGCTCTGTTACGAGTGTAGATACACGCTGTAATTTTAACGTCTAGCAATCCATTCGTAGGAGCAGCACTATCTTCTTCATATTTTTCTTCTTCATCTCGTTCATCAATAATAAAATCGATTGAGTCACTTCCCTTCAAATCTTGCAGGAACCCGTTCTCTTGTTCGTATATCAAATCGTTCACTTTATTAATGAAGAATAGAGCTGCTTCATCTTCTGGCACTAACTTTAGCAGACGTCCTAATTCTCTCTTAGATGAATTGTAATCACCCATATTGAAATATATGTTCGATAGAAGCCTGAGAATTTCAATATCATCAGAATTGTATTTAAGGAATGTCTTACAAATCGCGCTTGCAATTTTATTATTTTGCTTTGTCATTAACATAGTCGCAACTTCTTCTACTCTGTTTCTAATCTGCGAAGAATGTGACTCTGTCTTTACAAGCGAATTGTAAATATCAACAACTCTGGCTCCTTGCACATCCCAGATGTAATCTTTACTTAGTCTCTTAACTGTCTGTTTGTATGTATTAAAATCCGAGTTAAAAAATTCATCTATTGCGGTAGCAATACCTTCAATGGATTTCATTGGTCGGTTGACTCCTATTCCTTGTCCCGAGACGAAATCATTTAGTTCTGGCGAACTATTAGCCAGAATAGGGATGCCGGAAACCATGAATTCAAATAATTTATTCGGGGTACAGAAATAGGTATTAAAATCAATATGCGGATAAGGAATCACACCTGCATCTGCCGATACTGTGTAATCTAGTAATTCATTTTGAGTTACTGGTTCATGATAGTAAAAACGAGTTTTATATAAACCTTTTTCTTTAGCAATATTTATTAATTCTTCTTTGCCATGACCGCCGGGACCCATATAAACAAGAACAACATCTTCACTTTTAACGAACTCCATTGAGAGCATAAGCTTCTCAAGATTTCGAACATCATTCTTTATTCGCGCAACACCCCCCTGGTATAAAAGAATCCTTTTGGAATCTTCTATTCCTAAATTCTTTCGAAGAATATTCGTGTTTTTAATTGGCAAATCGTTTACATCGAGCGATGGTGAATTGAGTATTATCTCCGGTGTATCTATTCCATATTTAATAGCCATAAACGAAGCACCGGATTTGTTGACCATTATAACTTTGTCAACGAAAGGAAGTATAAAAGCCTCCGCTTCACTATTAAGATTAGCTCTTACTTGATCATTGGAAAACTGTTCCGGGTAAAGTTCATGCGCATCATAAGTGGCGTGGGCGCCAAAATGGTTTGCGAGTATTATAGCTATAGGTACTTGCGGCAGATCATGAGCGACATAAACATCAGCTGGATGATTTAAACCAATCTCTAAAAGTTGATTATGATTTACATATATTTTTTGCCAATCAACTTCACTGAATAAAAGATTTTTTCCGTCGTGCTCGGTAATTCTTTGCGGAATATATCCCAATTCCAAACGAACTATTTCGATATCAGGATAGGTATCTTCATCTAATCTATAATCAATGGTTTGAGGAGCCCCGGCAATTACCGTAACTTTCCATCCCGCATTTTGTAATGATCTTGATTCATCAAGAATCCGTCTATCTATTCTATTGTCCTGGCATAACATTACAATTGTTTTTGATTTATTTTGTTTACCAAGTTCTTTATTCGTGCTCATCAATTTGTCATCCTGAGTAATTTTCATTTCAGTTTCCAGTCCTCTTACGCAACATTTTGCTGCAGTTTTATTTCACTTAGTTTTATGCCCGCTAAATCTTTCAACAAATGAGTTTGGACATTCTGCGATTTCAAATAATCCAGAATTTCCGTATAAAAACTTTTAATGCCGTATCCCTTATTTACAAACTGCTTCAGTTCATTGTACGGCGCTTTCGTTAAGTCGGAATATCGTTTCGTAACTTCCCGTCGTTGATCGTCTGTTTCTGCGTTTAAATAAATAAGTATGGGGTGAATGTTTAATATCTTCATTCCGGGCGTATTAAGATTAATAGTAGAAACTTCCCTGGGAGTGTTAGTATCCAGGTGAATACCGTCTTCCCACATGTAGCTAAAGCGAACCATGCTGTTATAATCGATGTGGGTTTTACAAAAGGACTCATTCCATAGGAATACACTTGCCTCATATTTTAACCCGGCTGCTTTTGCCATGTCACTAATATTTTGTCCGAAAAAATTTCTATGACTCCTTGTTCCAAGACTATCGGGATATATTTCGAGCAGCCGGACAATTTTATCTTCAAACGAGTAATTGCTTTTCTGCCTTGTAAAATCAGGGTGAATACCAACTTCAAACGATTCACTTTGTTCAAGAAGTAACTCTGATTTGTGAGTCGCAAAAAATGAAATCTTGTAGCCATAGCTTTCAACAAGTTCAAGTACGTCGGCTATTGCATATTCAGGCGCCCAGTCAATATCGCATGTTAACACCACATCTGTTAAACCATTGAGATTGTAGTACGGGGCTAATGGATCGCTATTAAAATAATCCTGTATCATCATTTAATTGATATTCTTTATTAAGTCGTAGTTCAACATTTTCGCGAAAGCCATGTAACGTGTTTGTTCTTCGCTCCGGATAGTTAGTAATTCATATTCCGAATCGTTGTGTTTAAGTATTATGCACCTTCCGAGTGGAATTGCTTTCTTTATCATTCCATAATTTTTTAACCAATAAAGTATTGGAATATCAAAAAGCTTTGCAGATGCTTCCGTGGCAACCCATGATGCGAAAAAATCATTCGCACTTGAAAATTGGTAGTATCCCATTAAATAATTTTGAGGTTGATCGATTGACTCAACATCGCAACTGGTTTTATATACATCGTTAAAATTATTATGCCATATCAATTGCTTGCCGGAGTTATCATAAGACCTTGGGCATCTCATTACTCCTGTTCTTTCTTCATATAATAACGCTTCGCCCCAGCCATCGGGTAATATTGTTTTTTGTACCATATTAAACTCCCGCTCCACCATCCACGTAAATGGTTTGACCCGTAATGTTACTTTCTTCTATCAACAAAAAGTTTAATGCAGCAACAACATCCTTTGGTTCAGTTAATCGTCCGGTTGGTGTTCTCCGTACAATTGTGCCCAATTGTTCGTCGGTTAAAACAGCAGACATTTCCGATGAGAAAAACCCCGGTGCAATTGAGTTTACCAGAATATTTCTTTCACCAACTTCACGTGCCAAAGATCTTGTGAATGCGTCCATTGCACCTTTTGTTGCAGAATAAACTGTAAGCGCTGTAAATCCGCGTGTTCCGCAAATGGAGGATATATTAATAATTCTCCCTCCATTATTGGCTAACATCATTCTTTTTAGAACCAACCGGGTTAACAAAATAGATGAGGTTAAATTAGTTGATATAATTCTATTGATTACATCTACCGACATATTTGCCAAAAGGTGATCCTGCCCAATTGCGGCATTGTTTATTAAAGCATGTATATTGCCAACTTTCGCGACTTCTTTTATAAATGATTGCATTGCGCTGCTATCGTTTATATCAAATTCTCCAAAGATTAGCGAATCATTATACTTGTTTTCGAGATGCGTAATATCATCACTTTTTGTACGCGAAAAGGTTGCGACACCAAAACCGTTATCAAGACAAAACTTAACCATGTCAAACCCTAAACCTCTTGAACCGCCTGATATTATTACTATTTTTTTACTATTTGTCATCTTGTTATTTTTTTAATTCACTTTTTAGATTGGCGTTTAATGGTATATCTTCCACGAATCTCCACAGCCTTGGAATCATCCAATCGTTCATACCGATATCAATACAATATTCAGTAAAAACTTTTTCCAATTCCGAATCGGATTTCCCTGCTGTTGATCCGTTTGCAACTACTTCTGCCGCGACAAGTTCCCCAACTATTGGAGCTTTTTTAGCGAACACACGACACCAGTAAATATCTTCATGATTCAGTAACTGCTCTTCGATATTACGCGCATTCGCTTTATTTCCGCCGATGTTTAAGAAACCGTCTTCAGCTCGTCCTACAATTACAACTCTGTCTTCACGAACTTCTACTCTATCGTTTGTACAATACCAACCTTCAAAATCAGTTGATTGATAAGGTGATTTTACTAACAGAATCCTATTTTTAACTTTTAGGGAAGGTCTGTTCTTACTATCTTCACTATTAAGCCATTCTATCGGAAAACCTTCTTTTCCGTCATTAACTATAATTGAAGCCCCGCCTTCGGTAGACGCATAAATTTGTGTAATTTTTGTTTCAGGGTATAGAGAATGCAGATCATTTAGTAATGGTTGTTGAACTGGTTCACCCCCCAGCGTAATTTGTTTGAACGATAATTTCTTTAATTGGTCCCCTGACCTTTTATAAAGTAAATACCTCCAGAGTGTCGGAGTAGAACTAATCGCATTTACTCCGGATAAAACCGCAGCATCCCACATTGCCTCCGGATCAGTATTTGTCGGTAATGTAATATCCTGGTTCGGAACAAACATCCACATTGTAATTAATTGGTACCATGCGTAAGAACCAGGAGTATAAGGGACTAGCCAATTGAGATTTTGACAGGAACGATTTTTAGCTTGAGTAAATATTGTATTCCAGGTATGCGAAATTAATTTTGGATCACCCGTTGTACCGGAAGTCAGCACCGATATACGACCGGGAACTATTGATACTTCCTGTTTACTAAGAATACATTTTATGTCGTTTGATGAATCTATTATGCAGAGTGAATATCCGCGATCTAGGAGGTTTTCTTTAAGCTTATCGTTTAGTCTATTTACATGAAGGATTAGTCCATCAATTT
>JANQLA010000345.1 GCA_028280855.1 Melioribacteraceae bacterium | reverse complement strand
TTGTTGCAGGTAATAAAAGTATAACTTTAATCGCATTTTCACTTTATATTTGTGACCTGATAGGGCATCTACGCATAAGGGATTAGTGAATTTTGTTTTTTTATAAGATATCCCGTATTTTTTTCTAATGTTATTTTATAACCTTTATCAAACTAAAAAAACGCAGATAACCATGAAGCGACTTTTATGGCAGCATTCTTTGGTCTAATTCTTAATATCATTTGGTTCATAGCTGTGGGTTACAAACTTATGAAAATCCCGGAAGCAAATTTCTGAAACGACAGCAATTCGCAAAACAAATGGTAAACTATGTATGATTCAATTCTAAAACCAATTGTAAACCAGTACGACTTTAACCTGGATTACGCGAAGAAACTCGTGGAAGACTTAAACGAAGATCAAATGACAGCAGTTCCTTCAAACGGACTCGACAATCACCCGGCTTTTACCATCGGACATTTGGCTTCGGGCAGTGCATTAATAGCGGAAGACCTGGGTGCAAAATTTATAATGCCGGATAATTGGGTTGACCTCTTTTTGCGTAGAGGTCCCGGAGATCCGCGCAAACCTGACGCTGATAAAAACAAGTATCCTTCAAAAGAATTATTAATAAATGAATTGGAACTCCAGCATAATAAAGTAAAAGACCTATTAAAAAATGTTGATGAAAATAAATTAAATGAAAATATAAAATGGCGTTTCAATAGTTACATGCCGTCATTACTAGACATAATTTATTTTATGTGTGTTAATCACGAGGCAATGCATTTGGGGCAACTTGCAGCATGGAGACGGACAATGGGTTTACCTTCTGCACTTGCAATCCTGTAACCAATGTTCAAAGCAAGCTTTGTAAAACTTATAAGAAAGAAAAAAACATAAATAACTAATTATCAGTAGATTACAGAAATATTAATGGTCAGTCTTTGGATAGGGAAATTTCTAATACGTGGATTTGATGATCAATGCTAAAAAGCATTAGTTGATATTGTTTACAATTTGCTTCTACTATTTGTGCTGGTTAAATATCCTTTTAAGCAGTTCCACGATTTTCTTCTTCAAATTTATCATAGTAAATTACAACTGAGCCTTGCATTTGAGTTTTTAAGTATTTATTACAACATCTATTGTTAATATGTCCTTCAGCTACTTTTTCATTCTTTTTTTCACTAACCGTTCTAATCCTCCGCGTCTATCTCGAAAGTCTTTTTTTGTCATTTTTCTGAATACGTTATTAACCAGTCATTGGGATATTTTACTCCTCGGGGGAGTTCTTCTTAAGTTACTGCTTTATTTCAAGCAAATATTTAATAACCAATCGGGAAAACATATTAAAACAACAAGTAATCTTTGCATTGTTTGTAGATTTTGATGTTCCCCGCTTTTTGGGTAACCAGCTATACGGAGTTTACCTTCCTCTGGAGATTAAAAAAATCGAAGCAGAACAAATGGCTTTTTGGAAAGCTAACGCTTTTAAAAAGAAGCCCCCGCCTTCTCAGGCAGGGCTCAGTAGTTAAGTTTTTTTAGTTACTTTTGTTAGTTATTTACTCAAAATCATCTTCTGAGCGAGTTGTCTATCTTCAGCTTCCAATATAGCAAAGTATATTCCCGAGTTAACCTTTTGACCGAATTGACTATCACCGTTCCATGTAACCGAATAACTTCCAGCTTCCAAATTGTTGTTTACTAATTCAATAATTTTTTGACCGAGAACATTGAAAACACTAAGTTTTACACTCTGCGCTTTTGGGATTGAGAAATTAATTTTAGTTGAAGGATTAAAAGGATTCGGATAATTCTTTTCCAATGATAAAACTTCCGGAACTTCATTTTGATTGTTTATTTTCGGCATTATACCCTTAATTGAAACGGCATCACTGTAAAGAGACGTCTTACCAGCAGTATCTCTCGCTTTGATTTTGTAATCATAGTTATCATACGGTAAGTTGGTGGACACATCACTATCAGTGTAATCATTCCTGATAGTTGAGGCAATATACTGCATTGCTCCTCCGTTTTCACTTCTGAAAACGTAATAACCGGCTATATCAGGTTCTGAATTAGCATCCCATGTCAACCTGGGACGATTATTTACAGAAGCGACCTGTAGATTAGTTGGTTTTGCAGGAGGTGCATTCCCAACATGAAAATTTACTATGATATTATTCCCGGTCTTATCAACTATTTCAACAGCAATACTACTTGCATCCGGAGAAGTATTCGGATTGGACCAGGGATAAAACATTTCTTTACCGCCTTTGTTGAAGAAGTCATCTTGAGAGCCCAAAAAATCCGGATGAGTTTGTGTACCTGATGTTGTGCTTTTTCTTCTCAAATCAAGTTTATCTTCACCACCGGTGGGATTTTCAGTATTTACTGCAAAAGGAAAAACATATCTGGTACCGCTCTTTTGCCAATTCCATCTTCCAAAAGCACTTTCAATATCCAATTGCTGAGCTTTACTTACTCCTGGTCTAATATGCGTAATTAACAACCCTGTCCCCGGACTTCTTAAGGCTCCGCCATTGTGTTTTAAAAAAGAATTCTCATAGAAATTCAATCTTTGATGATTTTCAATTAAGAAATATTCACCGCCCGAACCTGTAAATATCTTATAAGCTGAATTATTCGAAATTGCATCAGTTATTGAAACATTTGACGTATCTGAGCTTACAACTGTTGGAGTTATCCAGCCTAAAATTTCCTTTTCGTATGTATGCATTATACCAGTACCACTTCCATCCATAACTCCGTGAAACCCTACTCCTTCATAGTGACCAGCCCCGAATAAATAATGACCAAATTCGTGTATGTTTACTGATAATGCGTCGTGTATGCTAGCACAAGCTTCAGAAAACGTGCCTGAACCAAATGTACCTGCCTCGATAATTGTTCCATCCAATGTAATTGAACTACCGCTCCCAAAATTTGTAAAACCTGTTAAAGAAGCAACCCCATTATACTTTTCAGGAAAATTTGGGTCTAAAGCTAACGTATTCGCAAATCTGAAACATATCATTATCATATCAACCACACCATCACCGTCATTATCATAATCACTGAAATCTACCAATCCATCCACACCTCTTATTATCTCTTCACTCAAATCTCCGATATCTCTTCCACTGGACGGAAAATAGTCGGACTGATTAAGCAGAGGTTCGTAAAAAACTTCGTCACCGATTATGTCAAGAGCACCATGTGACATATCATGGAAGTAACCGCTAAGGCTGGGGTCAGGGTAAGATTCTTGAACAGTTGGGGACAAAAGTGAATTTGCGAAGGAAGGCATACCTACATGGGAAGATGGCCATGGGTCTGTATGAGGTGATAAATCAAAAGTATCATCCTTAAACTTACACATAATGACTAACACCTTAAGCGTTCCTGAAGTTGGAATCGAACTTATTGCCGCTAAACCAACAGATTTTTTTAGGCTTTGCTGATCTTCAAATCCACAAACAAAATTTTCCTGACATAATAAGGTATTATTAGTAGATAAAAAGACTATGATAGCTGCAATAAACCTAAATAGATAAATTTTCATAACTTTTCTCCAGATATAGATGAGTTTTTTAGTTAATTATATTTGTTCCAAACGGGATTTTTATATACTGTTACGAAATCATATCTTACTAAGTATATATGACCTCTTGTTATAGATATCTAATCATTTGTATTTGAATTTATTTATAGTTCCCAATTGCCAATGATAAATCTACAAGTAGACGACTTATTTTTTTGAGTTATATCAATCTTGTCTAGCACCGTTATAGCTTAGTACTTAATCATTGGAAGACAAGGTAAATTTATATAAAACAAATATTTAAAAATTAGTATATAGTATTTATTAATTAAAAAGAACCTCAAAATCTTATTCTAATTATACCTCTTGTACAAGATAAAGTCAAGATATTAATATTTACCTATCATATTTTATTATGATAAGCTAATTTAGGCTTTCTATAGTTACTAATAATAAAACGACTATTATAAATAGCAATATAATATTTCTAAAAAATTGTGGTTTAATTCACTGCTATTATCCAAAGTTTTACAACATGATATAAGATATCATAATGTACTAATTGATATGTAGAGTAAATTTTTGGTTATAAAATTTTTTGAAAAATCTGCTGTTTACGTGCAACTCCAGACTACTTGAATTTCTAATTATTGTATGTATAAAGTTCAACAGATTCAATTTAATTGTCTCTTGAAGTAATTAGAAGGATACCTTTAAATAGTATTTTAATTTCAGCAAACCTTCTGGAAAAAATTAAAGCAATTGCTTTAAAATTTAGGTTTGATCATCAATGTTAGAAAGCATTCTCAATGTGATTTATTCTAGGTTTCTGGTTTTGATAGAATTGCACTGCGATAACATCCATTCGGCAGTCCGAGTTGGTTATTTCCTTTTCGTATAAATAAGCCTCGGCAATTTTTCTTATTTGCCGTTGTTTGCCTTTTGTAACTGCTAATTCAGGCGGGCCGTACTCAAGATTTTTTCGCGTTTTAACTTCGATAAACACAAGCACATCACCGTCCTTCGCTATTAAATCTATCTCGCCTTTACCGTACCTGTAATTACGCTCAACTATTTGATAACCCTTTTTAACAAGGATAGAAGCTGCTAAATCCTCGCCTTTGTTGCCGGTTTTTTTTGTTGATTGCGTCATGCACTTCGTAAAGTTTAATTAAAAAATAAATATTTATCCGAAAGTTGTTTTTAATTGTTCATCGGAAAGTATGTTTCCCAAAAATGTTTTACGGTGGAGTTTCGTAGCCCCGTGTTTTTTAATTGCATTAATATGCTCACGTGTAGCATAGCCTTTGTTTTTGTGCCAAAGGTAGTCGGGATGTTTTTTTGCCATTTTTTTCATGATTCTGTCACGGGTAACCTTTGCAATAATTGATGAAGCGGCAATTGCAAAGGATTTGGAATCGCCCTTTATTACCGGCTCTGTCGGCACTTCATAACTAAACGTTTTATTACCATCGATCAGAATATAGTCCGGTTGAGGAGTAAGTTGTTTAACGGCCATTTGCATTGCTAATAATGTGGCCTGTAAAATGTTTATTTTATCAATCTCATCCTGATCAACAACTCCAACACCATAACTTACACAAGAGTCTAAAATGGAATCATACAACTCTATTCGCTTTTTCTCATTTAATTTTTTCGAGTCGTCAACTTCATCAATTAAAACGTCGGGAGCGAATATTACTGCCGCAGCAACTACCGGCCCTGCAAGCGGACCGCGCCCTGCTTCATCAACACCGGCTATTAACTTTGTTTTACCGGATAAATATTTGTTATCAAAATTTTTCAAGGACACTTTCACATAATTATAAATTTAACTGCCAATATAAATTGCTATTAATCCAATAACCATGTTGAGTTTAACAAGATTGCTCATCTTTCCAAGATTACTTTTTGAAATATTCTTTTGCAGGGAATAAAGCATGTAAATAAAAATACCGTGCACAAAGAGTATTATGATTAACAAATAATAGATTGAGTAGATACCAAATACATACGGCGTCAGCGTTAACATCAAAAGTAAGCCGGTGAGCACATTTATTAGTCTTACAGTTTTGGAAAGCCCATACTTTACAGGAAAAGTTATTACGTCATTGGATTTGTCGCCTTCAACATCTTCCATGTCTTTGATAATTTCTCTAATTAAATTCGTAGCGAATGCAAAGAAGGCCGGTATCATTGATGCATAGAGGTTATTAACTGCCAGGCCTCCCGCTATCAGGGCGCTTGCCGTCATAAGAGATACAATTACATTTCCAAGCAAGATTTTGTATTGAAAAAATATCGAGTATAAAAAAACAGCGGCAATAATAAATAAATTCAGAACCAACACTTCTGCATTTACAAGAGCGGCGGCAGAAATTGAAGACACACAGCATACTACAAGCAAAACCTTTGCTTCGCGTATAGTTAGTTTTCCGGATACTAAAATTCTATTTGGCCTGTTTTTTTTATCAACTTCCAAATCAACTATATCGTTAAATACATTCCCGGTAGCGCTTGCAAAAGCGAGTGCTAACGAGGTTAAAGCTAATCCGCCCAGGTTTTCTAAATCTGCACCGGCTATTACTCCGGCAATAAACACTGCAAGAATTATTATAAAGAAGTTAACCGGCCGTATAATAATAGTTGCGGACTTGATTTTTGTCATAGTTCTGAATGGTTAGAATTTTGTTTTCTTTTGAATAACAGACGTAAACTATATATTGCAATTTCCGAAAAAAGACTGTCAATAAACTGAAAGACTTACCCATGTTTAGAATGGCAAAAAATAACAAATTGATGATAGAAATATTACCAAATAAATGTGATTTTTGCGGTTGCTGTGTGGGGGTTTGCCCTGAAGACGCAATAGAGTTGAAAGAAGCCGAGATTAATATAATAGATCCGCGCTGTACAAATTGCGCTAAGTGTGTTTGGTCTTGTCCGATCGAAGTTATTAAGTTTAACAAGGAAGGTGTTCCGGTTAAATGATGAAAAACGAGTATGACGTAATTGTGGTAGGAGCGGGTCCGGCCGGTTCGGTAGCCGCTCAATATGCTGCCCGCGAAGGCGTATCGGTCCTTATGCTTGAAAAGGATAGGGATGTGGGCTACCCTGTTCGTTGCGCAGAAGCAATCAACAGGCGAACACTAATTCAATTTATAGAACCGGATGAACGTTGGATAAACGCGACTATTACTAAGTTTGCTTTTATTGCCCCCAATGGAATAGAAGCGGTGATAGACTTCAAATCTATTCAAGGTTACGTTTTGGAACGAAGAATATTTGATTATGAGTTAGCGAAGCAAGCTGCTGCCGACGGCGCCGAGGTTGTTACCAGGGCCTATGTATATGACTTATTGTTCGACGAAAATGAAACCGTAACCGGGGTAAAAGTCGAATACCGGGGTGAACAGTTGGAAATTAAATCCAAAATTGTTATTGCTGCAGACGGTGTAGAATCGAGGGTTGGCAAATGGGCCGGTCTGGATACCACTGTTGACTTTCGCGATATGGAGGCTTGTTTCCAGGTAACGGCAGCTAATGTTCCTGTTGCTCAGGATACTTTGTATTTCTATTTTGGAAAAAAAGTTTCCCCGGGCGGTTACTTCTGGGTTTTTCCTAAAGGTGAAAATACAGCTAATGTCGGCTTGGGTGTTAGCGGTGCCGAATGTAAGAAACGATCGTCGCTATCATACCTGACCGAGAACTTGAACCGACTGTATCCTAATGCATCTATATTAACACAAATTGCAGGCGGTGTTCCCTGTGTTACTACGCCGGATAAATTTATAGCCGATGGAGTTATGTTGACCGGCGATGCAGCGCGCCAGGTTAATCCCCTTAGCGGCGGCGGTATTGCAAGCGGTATGGTTGGCGGGAGTATTGCCGGGAGAATAGCAGGTGAAGCGATTAAGAATAATAATATGCAGCATATTTATAAGTATAAAGAAGAATGGCATCAAGCTCGCGGTCATATGCACGAACGTTTCGATAAGTTTAAAGATGTTATCTACGATTTTACAGATGAAGAATTTAACAAGATTATGGAAAAACTGCGCGCACTACCCGATGAGAAAAGAACCATCCGCAAACTGTTCATGATTGCACTGGCAAATAAACCTTCACTTCTTGTTGATGTTGCAAAGTTATTTATAGTATGATTGGAACACTTCTTTTCCAGGCAGTGCATTAGTATAAAATCACGATACTTATAGTTACGCTTAAAGAGATTTATAAACACCATGAACGAGCAGGAAAGCCTGTTCTAATTCTAGCTAAAACTCATTTAACAGTCCGAAATGTATTTTTCCTTCTGAGAAAGCATCTCCTTGACCTAGTGCAAAGCTTACTCCCATTAATCCTAATCCGGTTTCTATACTAAGTCCCAAACCGTAACCCGTTTTAAATGATTCTAATTTTGGTATTAGTTTTTCATTATCACCATCACGCAAATAATAACCCGTGTCAAAAAATACAAAAGCATAAGAGCGAGGAGTGAGCAGGTAGCGGTATTCCAGGTTCGACCAAAATATTCTGTTGCCTAGGAATTGGTTTTCACGGTATCCGCGTAACGTGTTGGTGCCACCCAACCTATAAAGATCACTTATCTCTAATAAATCCCCGCGCAGCTCTTTTCCATGCACACCTGCTGCAATAACCTGCCTGTTAAAAATTTCGTAAAAGTAAGAGAAGGCTAATTCAAATCTTTGCAAGTCAATAGATGTTATTGTAGAAGGTGTTACAAACTGATCCGGACCATTTATTTTTTTTGAACTAAATGTATACGTGTTTGTGAAAATAAAACCCTCCGTTGGAGCGTAAACATCATCGCGGGTATCAAACTTAAGACTTGCACCGGTGATCAACGAAGTTGAATTAAATACCGTGAACCCTCGGTTGTCCGGATCTGTTGGTATAGTTGATTCAGTGGAAATTATAAACGATGCCGAAATATCTTCCGTAGCAAGAAATTCAACTTTAGCTTCCAGCTTTCGCTGCACATAGGTAGTATCCTGTTTTCGTTGATTAAGTCCCAACTCGATATTAAAAGGGTATCCGAATAGCCACGGTTCCAAATACCTTATTTCAAGTTCCTGCGACTCCCTGTCTTCCTTTTCCCACTTGAATAATGCAGAACGCTCGGTTCCGAAAAGATTACGCAAGCTGATGTTGATAAAGCCTGTAAAAAAGCCGTCGCCGTTGCTTGAAGATGAAGGCACATATCCAACTATACCGTCGAATGAATTTGTTTCTTTCTCTTTTACCGAAATTTCCAATACACCTTTATCCTTCGAATTGAAATAAAAGATTGGCGTGTTAACCGGTTCAAAATATCGCAGCCTGTTAAGAAGTTTTGGTACCTGTTCCAATTTATCCTGGGAATATTCATCACCAATGGAAATTCGTGTATTGCGTTTTATTACATAGTCTTTAGTTTTTTCGTTTCCCGTTATTCGAATCTCATCAATTGTGCTTTTCTTTTCCGAGATAAACGAAAGATATATATCGACCAGCGATACGTCTTCTTCATTTACGAAAAAATCCAAAGACTCAATAATAATCTTTGCAAACGGATTTCCTTTGTTTTCGTAGTAATCGAGTATCTCGGAGGCAGTTTCTTCAATAACATATTTGTTGAATATCTCACCCTCCAGAAAGCTTAACTTAGTTTGAAGAAATCCAACCGCTGAAGAATCGTTACGGTTAAAAATAATTTCGTTTATGTAAGTCGGTTCTCCCTCATCAACCGCAAGCAATATTTCTACATTTGAGCTATCTATATATTTAATACTGTAGCTGAATGTTGAAGCGAAATAGCCGTTATTAGCTAGGATGGATAAAACTCTGTGATTAATTGAATCAGACTCAATATTAGTAATAGATTGACCGATGCCAAAGCCGATCCAACCGGTATAGTCGCTTTCGGAAAATGTTTTGTTTCCGGTTACACTAATTGATTTTATTGTTTGTCCGCAGACAGATGAAGAGAGAAGCAGTACAACTATGTATTTGTTAAGTAGTAGGCGAGTCATCTATTAGTTTCATCTTTTTTCCAACTGATTCAAGCTTCACTTCATTTTTATATCGACCCAGTTCATCAAAACTTACATTACATGCATCCCATCTTAAAGCATTGGCTGAACCAAGGGCTGAAGCCGTAATTGCAAACTCTTCAAAAACTAATGACTTTTCAAGTCCATAAGCTATACCTGCAACAAACGCATCGCCGCTTCCGGTTGAATCTAACTCGTCAATAACCGGGTTTTCTATTTTATAAATAAACCCGAACTTCATTGCAAAAGATGGGTCGCAGCCATTGGTTATAAAAGCCATTTTAATTCCTTTTTTTTCCAGCTTCTGCAGAAAACTAATCTTCTGATCATCGTTGCGTAATTTTACATTAAACGACTTCTCGAGTTCATCGATATTATTGTGTACGATCATTGGTTGTTTATTAAAGCAATCTGGAAGAAGTTTACCATAACTATCCAAGATAACTATTTTATCATATTTGTTGGCGATGTTTATTCCATATAGAAAAATTTCGTCTGCTATTTCACAAGGCGACGATCCTGAAAAAATAATTACCGAGTAATTCGGAATCATTTTTTTTAATCTTTCTTTAAACTCTTCTACCTCTTTTGAGGAAACTACCGAGTTACTACCGAAAACACTTGTTAAATTTTTACAGGTTTCATCAAGCAATAAAGATGCGCTGCGGGTTTCATTAGATGTGTTAACAATCGAAAAATTAATACTCTCATCGCTTAAAACTTTGCGAAGCAGCTTACCGTTGTTTCCGCCTGCAAATAAAAGAGCATGGTTTTCAACAGCAAGCTTATTCAACTGCCGGCTTACATTTATGCCTTTCCCGCCTGCATAAAAATATTCATTACGGCTTTTATTTACTTTAGCAACGGAAAAATTATCTACGATGTATCTTTTTTCGAGCAGAGGATTAATTGTAACGGTGAGTATCATAAATTTTTCTTTGCTTAAAAAAAGCGAATTTCCAGGATAAAAATAAGTGAAATAGAAATTCGCTAAAAGAGAAATGTTTGAGCTTACGGACGATACCTGTACCAGTCGCCGTACTGTTGATTCAGCAATCTAAAATCACCAAATCCCGTTTGATCCACAAAGACAAAACGTTTGTTAATATCATAGTAATCCCAAATTTCGTAAGGCTTTGAATCAAGGTCAAAGGGATGGCGTTCAACATTATTCGGCGGACCGAGAACGATGTATATCATTCCCATATCTGTTTTCCAACCGTCAAAATAATGTTTGAAGTTTGCATTGGCGTAAGCAATTCGGCGGTAGTATTCGGTTAACATCTCATTAAACTCCGATTCCGGAGAAGGATCTTTAGCTTTCCAGAAAGATTTGAAACGTCTTAGCTTTTCTTCAAAAGTTTCTCCTTCCTGAATTTCATCAATTACCGACGCACCCGCTATATAAGTCATCTGTTCAATTGCTTTATCCAGGTCAACAATTGATCCTGGGAAACCGTAGATCCTGGAGATAATCGGTTTGTTGCTTTCTTCTTCGTAACCGAATTCAGGGTCATTCACTATTACTTTCAGCAGGTAGTTACCAAGCTTGGTTGAAATTCCTTTTAATTCATGCTCGAAACTATTTATACCTTGTTTCAAGTCTACTTCTTGCTGTTCGGTTAAAATTTCTTCTCTTCCCGAATTCTGAATTATGTAAGTGACCTCAACTTTCCGATCCTCATCGGAGTATGCGTCATAAATAAAAGTTAGGTTAGAGTCCTTGCTGGTAATTTCGTTAGAAACCTTTGGAATATATTGCGGCCCTTCTTCTCCCTGAATAATTTCATCAACAAATATAACATCGCTTAGCTGAATTTCATCGGTATATTCATAAACTCCCCAAAAGCCTTTATAAAGCATACTTTTTTTTGAATCCTTATCATAAACTTCACATGTAAGAAAATAACGATCAGGTTTAAGTGTGAAAGACTTGTAACTATAATTATAATTATTAACTGAAATCGCCTCATTAAAATTGTTCGAAACAATTCTTTCATTCCAAAATCTTTCAAAAATAACATTCTCTTCGTCTTCATCATAGAAAGTAATCGTAACGCTATACCTGCCTACATATGCATTGTCGGTTTTAACAAACTGAATATTGGAATAAGGAATTTTAATAAAGAAATCAACACGGGTTTTATTTTCTTCACCTGTAGGGTAATTGGCAATTTCAATATTAAATGCTCGCGAAGGTTTTGATTTATTTGAAGAGTGTTCAACCTGAGCAAAAACAATGGAACAAACTAACACAAAAAACAAAATATATTTGAACATTTCGGCTCCCTAAAACTTACTTTAAATTACCAAACAAATCGTACTCATTGCAATCATAAATTTTTACTCCATAAAAATTTCCTATTTCCAACACTTTTTCCGATTTAATCAGCACCTCACCGTCAACTTCCGGGGCATCGCGCGTTGTTCTGCCAATGTAGTAATCTCCTTCAATACCATCAACAATTACTTTTTGTTCCGTGCCTATTAGTTTTTGGTTTTTTTTCAGCGATATCTTGCTTTGCAGCTCCATAATAGTGCTTTTACGTTCTTCTTTTTCGTCAGCGCCAACAGGATCACCAAGCAAGAAACTTGGCGTATTTTCTTCTACCGAATAGTTAAAAACTCCTATCCTGTCGAACTCGGTTTGCCGTATAAAATCGCAAAGTTCATTAAATTCAGCACTTGTTTCAGCAGGGTAGCCGACGATAAACGTTGTTCGCAAAGTTAAGTTCGGAATAGTCCCTTTCAGCTTATCGATTAGTTCAATTGTTCTTCGCTTTGTGATACCGCGCCTCATCGATTTCAATACCTTGTCGGAAATATGCTGCAGCGGCATATCAATGTAGCTACATAATTTTGGATTGTCTGCAATTACCTTCATAACGTCTTCGGGAAAATGAGATGGGTACGCGTATAACAAACGAATCCATTCGATACCGTTTACGTCGCTAAGCTTGTTTAGCAAATCAGCAAGTACTCTTTTACCGTAGAGCTCCTTGCCGTAGTCTGTTGTATCCTGCCCAATAATAATAAGTTCCTTTACGCCTTTATCCGCAAGTCTCTTGCTTTCGTCAACCAGCGAATCGATTGATTTGGTATTATGCTTTCCTCGCATTAAAGGAATCGCGCAGAATGAACAGGGATTATCGCATCCTTCCGATATTTTGAGATAGGCATAATGTTTCGATTCGGAAAGTTCGCGCTCACCGAGAAGCTCATTTTTTAGATTACCGCCAAACTGTCGCAAAATACCCTCATAGTCTTCGGTCCCGTGAAAACTGTCAACGTCAGGCATTTCGGATTTAAGCTCATCCATGTAGCGTTCGGAAAGGCACCCGGCAACTATTAGCTTTTTTATATCGCCCCGTTTTTTTAATTCGCTTGCCTCAAGTATAGTGTTTACGGACTCTTCCTTTGCAGCGTCAATAAATCCGCATGTATTAATGATAACCGTATCGGCGTCTTCTGCTTCCGAAACTAGATTAAGCTTATTAAACTTTAGCTGACTTGCAAGACGTTCCGAATCCACTGTGTTTTTAGAACAACCTAACGTTAAAATGCTAATTTTCTCTTTGGACATATTTTTGTCAATAATTTGCACATTTGGTCTAAAATAGGGGCTAAAAATACCCCAATTAATTTTAATAATCAGGATATCACCGAATAATTGACCGATGATCCTTTTATTCCCCGATATCTTCGTTCCATAGTTCCGGTTTATTCCGGATAAAATATTCCATTAGCTTAATACACTTTGGACTATCTAACACAATTACTTCAACCCCGCGAGATTTTACATATTCCTCGGGACCTTTAAAGGTTTTGTTTTCTCCAATTACGATTTTAGGAATTTTATAGAGCAGCGCTGTTCCACTGCACATGTCGCATGGAGAAAGCGTAGAATAGAGAGTTGCTCGTTTATAGTCCTTAGCCGTTAGCCGGCCGGCGTTTTCAAAGCAGTCCATTTCGGCATGCAATATTGCACTCCCTTTTTGAACTCGCCTGTTATGACCGCGACCAACAATTTCATTATCTATCACTAGAACAGAGCCAATCGGAATGCCGCCTTCGCTAAATCCTTTTTCCGCCTCCTCTATAGCGGCATTCATAAATTTATCATGCATAAAGCACCCCGCCTTATAATTAGTAATGCGCAAATATAAAGTTCTCTTTTCAAATTCATTAACTAAATCTTGTTTTTGTATTAATCAGCATAAGTAATATCTTTCCCCGATAAATTTTCTTTAATCTTTGTACTTTATTGAAAGTCCAAACTGTTATTCCCTGGTACGAAATGGATAATGAGAACAAAAAAGCAACTGATGATAGGCCTAACTACCTGCCTGTACATGTTCCACGTCATCGTAAACTTACCCGTTCCGCCGAAGATAAAATATTCCTGGGTTTATGCGGAGGAATAGCAGAGCGGTTAAATATCGAATCAACCTTGATCAGGATACTTTTTATTCTTTCTATTTTAATCGGCGGCTGGGGATTAATATTATACTTAATTGCAGCCATGCTTATTCCTAAACCGGCAGACTATATTGTTACAGATATTGAAGAGCAGGTTAGAATAAGAAGGACTAATTCAAAAACTCTCCTTGGCGGAACTTTAATGCTGGTAGGGTTTTTCTTTACAT
This sequence comes from Melioribacteraceae bacterium, assembly GCA_028280855.1. GTDB lineage: Bacteria > Bacteroidota > Ignavibacteria > Ignavibacteriales > Melioribacteraceae > PGYT01. Next base: position 4,650 of record JANQLA010000345.1, on the reverse strand, counting down.
TTAATATTTATGGAATAATTCAGTATTTCACGTTCGTAGGACTACCGCCGATAATTTTTTGGGCGTGCGTACTAATTGGGTCAGGTATATTTTTCTTTACAAAGTCTTCCGGTTCGCTACCGGGCAGCACTGTGAAGAAGTTTCTGAGAGATCATTCAAACAGACGTATTGCCGGTATTTGCGGCGGACTTGCAGCATACTTAAATATCGATAGTAACATGTGCCGAATGATTTGGATAATATTCTCATTTGTTACCCTCGGAGTAGGAGTTGTGCTTTACATAATAATTTGGTTAATGATTCCAACAAGGAAACTCAGCAATGAATAAAGCGAGGGATTTTCTTGTTAGCATAGGACTTGTAGTTGTTGGTATCCTAATTCTGTTAGGTAATTACAATATGGTAATAATAGAAACTCAGGTAGCCACAACATACCTTCTCCTCTTTTACGGTTTAATTTTTGTTATCACATCAATGAATGGAAACTCAAGAGGACTTTTGATCCTGGGTTCACTTTTGTTTATGGCTGGTCTCATATTATTTATTGTAAGTGAATTTGAAATTTTGAATCCAGTTAAAACCGTTTTGCCTTCGATATTAATTTCATTTGGAGCGGCCTTCTTTTTATTATTCGTTGATAATTCTAAAGAAAAAGTTTTCTTGTTCATATCAGTTATACTTATGGGTACATCAGTTTCACTTATCTTTGTTTTAAAGGATCATTACCTTTATAGTCTTGCAAATAGCGTGTCGTTCCTGATTTTAGAGTTTTGGCCGATACTTATTACATTGCTTGGATTGGGAGTATTACTAAACAGGCATCACAGATAAATTTATCTTCGTCCTCTCGAATTAACTTTTTCGGTACTGAATACGCCAAAAAGGTATGTTATACCCTGGGGTATTTCAGCGCCTTCACGCGATTCTTTTGTGATGCGAAACATTCGAATTTCTTCTTTCTTTAAGAATGGTATGTTAGTAATGGAGTAATATTCTATATCCGGCCGGGCAATTATGGTGCCGAGCGAATAAGACTCGTTTTTGCTTACCATCCACAATTGAAAAGCTTCGTTTGACGAAAGCGGAGCAGTATTCTTAAGCTGCAACAAACCCTCGCCGGCTTCAAAAGAAATTAGCAGCTTTCCCGATGCATCAAGGTTAATATCCGACCCCTGAAAATTTACTATCTCAACATTTTTGTGATTAAAAAACTCAATTAAGGCTACATGATCATTGACAAATTGGTTGGTTGACGCGATTTCGTTCTGAAACCCTGCAAGCTGTGATTTGATGGAGGCAATCTCATCATTTAGCGAGTTGTTAGCGTTGTTAAAATAAATTGTAACAACAATTAGTATAACTAAAAAGACACCTGCCAACAGCCAAGGCAATGCAGAAAAACCTTTATGCGAAAGGTAATGGTGCGGCTTAGTTTCAACCACTTTTGTTTTTGGTGTTTCGTGTTTATCTATATCGTGTAACCGTTCGGATTTAATTTTGGTTTTCTCTTTACCGGTTTGTGTTTGACTTAAAATAGGATCATCAATGTATGTTTGTTTTTTTTTGTCTTGTTCCCTGGTTGTCGTTTTCTCCAGCCCAGTTATCTCAACCTCTTTGGGCTCTCGGCCGGAGGTTGCGGGTATAACAAATGATTTTTGCGTTGTTTGCCCATGCTTTAATTCCGCAGTGGCCTTTTCTTCCATTTCGTAAATCCGGTTAAGTAAGTTAGGCTTCAATGAATCGGGTGGCTTATCAATGTCGAGCAACATTGGAATGAGAGATATAATATTCTGCAGTTCGCCCAATTCGCCTTTTGGAAGGTCGTCGTTTTCAAGAATATAATTCCTGAACTGGATAAAGTTTTCTTTATCGAGGCAACCACTAGCATATCCGCTTATTATTTGATGAACCGCTTTATCCGCCAATTAAGTTATCTCTCAGGTTGTGAACAGTTGTCATTACTTTATCGCGAACCGTTTCAATTGGGATATTTAATTTCACTGCAATTTCATCGAGATTAAATCCTTCGTAAAACGAGAGGTGCAAAACATATTTTTGAGCGTCGGTTAATTTCTCCAGAGCTTCTTCCATTTTAGACTTAATGCTCATCGCGGTCTTAAGATCCAATGAGTCGATCCTTTTATCAAGGCAAGGTACAATAAAAAAATTCTCGTATTTATCGTTATAATGATCCAATTCTTCGGAAGAAGGCCTGCTTCTTTTTAAACTATCGATTGCGCGGTTGCGTGTAAGTATAGTCAGCCAAGCAAATACATTGCCGGTCTTAAAATCAAACAAACTGATTTTACGCCATACAATTACGAATACTTCCGAGAGAATTATCTCGGCGGTTTTTTCATCTTTTGTAATTTTTTTAAGAAGAGTATATAATAACGGAGAATATCTATCGTACAATTGCTCTAAGGCATGCGGGTCCCTTTGGTAAATTTTTTCTAATAACTCAAGATCACTCAAATCTTCCAATTTGCCCAAATGTTAATTAATGAAGCCTATTAATAACTCTTCAAAAGTATAACTAGGCGGCATAAAAAGCAATTGTTCATCTTCAAATAGTATTACAGTTGGAAATGATATATTGACTTAAATACTATCTTATTTACAAATTGCCGGTGTCTTTTAAAATATTTTTTCACACAGCTTTATTTTGGATGAAACCTGAACTACTTGCTCCTGCGGGTAATTGGCAAATGCTTACAGCCGCGGTTAATGCCGGAACAGATGCTGTTTACTTCGGCGTTGATAAATTAAACATGCGCGCCAAAGCAAACAACTTTGGAGTAAACGAGCTTAAAGATGTGGTACAGTATTGCCATTTAAACAATGTTGCTGCACACCTAACACTAAATACAATCGTATTCGAAAACGAGCTTGAAGAAGTTGATAAAGTTTTGCAGAAGGCAAAAGAAGCAAAAGTTGACTTGATAATCTGCTGGGATATGGCTGTCATACAAAAATGTATCGAGCACCAAATGCCTTTTTGTATCAGTACTCAAGCCTCCGTTTCAAATACCGTATCTGCAATGATGTACAAACAACTGGGTGCTAAACGAATTGTTCTTGCGCGCGAATGTACACTTGAAAAAATAAAAGAGATAAAAACAAATGCGGACATGGAAATTGAAACATTTGTTCATGGCGCTATGTGTGTTGCAATTAGCGGGAGATGCTTTATGAGTCATTCCGTTTTCGATAAAAGCGCTAATAGGGGTGAATGCATTCAGCCGTGCAGACGGGATTATAAAATTTATGATACAGATGGTGAGAACGAATTTCTGCTGGGTGAAGATTTCGTGATGTCGCCGAAGGACTTGTGCACAATCCAATTCATCGACCAGTTAATCGAAGCGGGCATCGCTTCATTTAAGATTGAAGGTCGCAAGCGCTCTCCTGAATATATAGCAAAGGTTGTTTCAATCTATCGAAGTGCTATTGATCTTTACTTTGACGGACAGCTAACCAAGGAATTAAAAGACGAGATGTACAACGAACTTACCAAAGTGTACAACCGCGGGTTTTCAACAGGATTTTATTTCGGTTCTCCCGACGGGCAAGATTACGCCCATAAATACGGCAGTCTTGCAACCACACGTAAAGCTTATATCGGTAAGGTTCTTAACTATTATAAAAAATCAAAAATTGCTCACGTTAGACTTGAAGCAGGTGGAGTTTCTATTGAGGGTCCTATTTATATTATTGGCAATAAAACAGGCTGTGTGGAAACCAAAATAGAATCCCTTGTTAAAGACGAGATAAAAATTAACGAAGCGTTAAAAGGCGAGGAAATAACATTTTTGTGTGAGCAAGAGGTTCGCCCTCGCGACAAAGTCTATAGAATATTTGAAGTAGAAGCAAACGCGGTAAACAATATCAGGTTGTTATGAGACATATATTTATTATTATCATTTTCTTATTCCTGGCTAACTGTACAAATCAAAACAATAACCAAAAAATTGAAGAAGTTAATATGGATGAGTTTGTTCCTCGATGGGCTAAAAAAGTAATTTGGTATCAAATATTTCCCGACAGGTTCCGTAATGGAGATAAGTCAAACGATCCTACTGTAGAATCTATAGAAGGTTCTTGGCCGCATGATCATACATCGCCATGGCAGGTTCATCCCTGGAATGCCGATTGGTATAAAATGCAGCCGTGGGAAATAGAAAAGATATTTGGTTCAACATTCAGCGGCGCAGATACGGCGGAGATCTGCAGGGAATAATCGATAAGCTCGATTACCTGCAGGAACTCGGAGTAAGCGCCTTGTACCTCAATCCAATATTCGAAGCGCCGTCATTGCATAAATACGACGGTGCAACATATCATCATGTTGATCCTTATTTTGGACCCGACCCGGAAGGTGATATGGAAATGATAAAGTCTGAAACACCCGATGATCCTTCTACCTGGGTATGGACAAAAGCCGATAAACTATTTTTACAGCTTGTTGAAGAAGTTCATTCGAGAGACATGTTTATAATTATCGACGGCGTGTTTAACCATATGGGTATTAACTCGTGGGCATTTAAAGATGTTGTTAAGAACCAGCAAGAGTCCAAGTACAAGGATTGGTTCAAAATAATTTCCTGGGATGATGAAAAAAAAGGTACCAAGTTCGATTACGAAGGGTGG
>JANQLA010000267.1 GCA_028280855.1 Melioribacteraceae bacterium | reverse complement strand
CTTTATTGCTATGTAACTTAGAAATCGAATCGAATTCCTAGTCTTACGTCTCGCCTGTCATCAATATTGTTAGGATTTCTTTGCCTGTCCGGTGTTCTGCTTGTAGTTGGCCCGGCATCCCACGGATCGCCGGTTGCGCTCCATACGTTAACGGGATTAAGCTTATCAAACAGATTGTCTATTGTTGCAAACAAGTACAGCTTTGTTCCTGCCAGGTCGATACGCTTCGAAATCCGTACGTCGACATTTTCTATAGAAGGCATTCGTCCTGAATTTTTTTCAACAATGAGCTCTTCGCTTTCTTCAATAGGACGCGGCGTATAAGGCAGCCCGCTTGACGCGCTTATTATGAAATTGATATCAACGTTTTCAAAAAGGTAAATGCTGCCAATTGCAGGTCCGAATTTTTCAGGAAATGAAAGACCTATCGATGCATTTAAAACGTGCGTTCTATCGAAATCCAGGAAGAATACTCGTTTTGGTCTTAGGACTGCATTCGCTCTTCTAAAATCGTTAAAGCCTTCCCTCGGATCGGATTCATTTCCCTTGGCTGTAGAGAAAGTGTAGTTCAGATTTGCGAACCAATAGTTAGAAGGTCTTTTCGATAAAGATATTTCAAAACCCTGAACTCCACCGTAATTGGAATTATCAAACACGGTATACTCGTACGGAAAGACCGTTAGGTAAGTGCTTCCTGTCAGGTTCGTGATATCTTTGAAATAAGCGCTAACCTGCAGTGCAAAATCCGAACCCAACTGCTGCTTAACGCCAAATTCGAAGGCTATTGTTTTCTGTGCATTTATACCGGGATTTCCAACTATAGCCCTATCCAAAGTAGGATCTCTCGAGGCATACATGTCCGTGTAGTCCGGCAATTGGAAAAAATGTCCGTAAGAACTGTAAAACACAGTATTGTCGGTTATCGGGAATGCAATTCCAAGCCTGGGACTAAATTGCGTTTTGGCTGCTGCTTCTACTTCGTTTGTAGGCTGCCATACTTTGTTTGAATCAATAAACCCGGCGGGTTCTCTCAATGATCCCCAGCGTGTATCATCTACATCCGCATAGTCAAACCTTAACCCGGCATTAACAATAAATGAATCGAATTCCATTTTATCCTGTATGTAGGCTGAAAACTCAATAGGTTGCCTGTTAATGTTTTCATAACCATGAAAGCCACCAGGGTAAGGCTCCTGAAATCTAATCCTGTCGATTGAAAATCGTTTGACCTCTATACCTACCTTTAATAGGTTGAACTCATTAACCTGTGAGTTTAGATCGAATTTGAACAATAGTGTTTCTACATTGTTACTTATAAACCTACCGTTATCCGCATTTGTCCAAAACGGGGGTACATTATTCGTTCTTCTTAAATAATTAGAAGAGATTAAAAGACCGGAGTCATCAAAGTCGGCATATTTGCCAGGAGTGTAACGTTTAAAAAATCTTTTATTAAGAGAGACAGACGCTTCGTAAAAAGTATTTCTGCTAAGCACATGATTTATCCTAAGGTTATTGCGCCAGGAAAAACTTTTCCTGGTTTCGTATCCTTGCGGATAATATTTCCAGGAGTGAGAGTATGGTTTATATATCCTGTAAAATCTCTGGAGATTGAGATTAAGCTTAACCGAACCCAAAAGATAAGTTAGTTTACCGTTAACATCCCTTACTTTGTTAAAGCCCCATGGAGCTTGTAATTTAGAGTTTTCGTACCTGCCGGCAATAAAATAGGTTAAATTTTTTACATAGGGTATTGGTCCGCTGAATATTGCCGAAAGTTCTCCTAAAATATCGATATCCGGCCAAAGATCCGGTGTATCGTCCATTGACTGCTCTTCATAAGCTGACGGTATATCATCCAGCAGTTCATCGCCTCCTGAATTTAAACGTTCCACAAGGTTGCCCTCGCTATCAACTCCTATTTGGTCAAGCGCAAGTGCATCGGCTTTGTGATAAACGGATTCATTCAATTGATCGGACGTAAACTCGATTCGCCCCTTAAACTTGCTGCCGCCTTCTTTTGTAACAATATTTACAACCCCTGATAAGGCTTGTCCATATTCGGCGTTGAATCCGCCGGTAAGAACTTGTAATTCCTGGATGGCATATTTATTTAGCGAGCCGGTAAATCCGGAAGCCAGCGGGTCGCGCACAGGTACGCCGTCGATAAGATACACAACCTCCCCGCTTCTACCCCCGCGGGCGTGCAATTCGCCTGATGACCCTGTAACAAATCCTGCTTGCAGGGCAACTACATCCTGGAAGCTTGCAACTGGAAGTTCGGCAAAAGTTTCGGCTGTTAAAACGGAAGTTCTGGAGGTTTCGTCTTTTATAATAAGTTCTTTCCGAGCAACTACAACTACCTGGTCCATTTCAACGCTGCTTTCCATCAGTGTGAAATCAACTTGTGATGTTAAATCCACCCTAACAATCACTTCTTCTATAATTTTATCGGTATAACCTACCATTGAAGCTTTTATCGAATAAGTGCCGGGTGTTACGTTAAGTATTAAGAACTTACCTTCTATATCTGTAGCTGTACCGATAGTCGTTCCTACAAGCAATACGTTTGCAAATGGTAAGGCTTCTCCTGTAGTAGCATCCGTTATTTGCCCTGTAATCTTACCCGTAGTGCCTGCAAAGAGGTTGCTGTGCAAAAAGACTAAAAGTAAAAATACGGAGATGCCCGAAAAGAACCGGGTTAATTTGCTCCTAAGTAACTTAGGAGCAAAAGTATTGTTATTGATAGTTAACGAATTTTTCATATCGGCAATTCAATATGTTATTAAATTTGTTTTACTACTTAATATAAATCATTTTCTTCGTAATGCTGTCTTTGCTCAATTTCAAAGTGAAGAAGTATATTCCCGAAGCAAGCGATGAAGGAGTAAAAGTAACCAGGTGATTTCCCTGTGCGAATTGCTCGTTGTTTATTAATACAGCCACTTTTCTGCCAAGCACATCGTAAATGCTTAGCGAAACTTTTTCTGTTTTACTTAGACTAAAACTAATTTTCGTAGACGGATTGAACGGATTCGGGTAGTTTTGTTCAAGGTTAAACCCGTTTACTATATTAAACTCATCATCAACAGAAGTAACAATCACATCTAACCCAGGCGACCAAAGGCTTTCAGGATCATTTGCGATTGTTGAATGCAAGCCCCACTTATCACTATCCAGGGGATGTGTTACGGATTGATTGATACTACTACCGCTTAGATCAGCGCCACCTACCGTATTTGGAAAAGCTAAAAGTATTGCGTTTGACGTTAACGGATTCGCATCTCCCCAGTATACTTCCATCAGAGTATCGCTTGCTGCCGGGTTAACCAGAGCTACAAGATCGCCGCTGCTTGACAAGTTGGATTTTCCGGAACCATTATCAAATCCGACGTTTTCATCGCTCTCCTGGACTGCAAATAAAGCTGTTCCAGCCGGAATATGTGCGCCATATCCAGCGCTTCCTATAGCGCCGAATACAACGGCAAATTGATTTGGCTCAATCGAAGCGCCTGACGGAAAAGTAAATACAGCAATGCCGTTTTCTTCGATTATTTGATATCCTTCCAAATTAATGGTGGAAGATCCGCGATTATATAGTTCTATAAATTCATCCGAACGACTTCCGCGTACGCCATCGCCGTTTGCATCCCCGGGCAAATCGCTAGGTACGTCGAATTGAACCTCGGTAATTATCAGATCGCCCGTTATTGGAATTGCGGTTTTAGAAGCATTAGAGCCAGGTGAAAAATAACTGTTTGTATCAGCGCTTACAACTGTATGCAGATCCCAAAGCGGATCTTCAACTTTCCTGGTTACCGCTTGCCTAATTGAACCACTAATTGATTCGCCGGTAATAGTATTTGGAGCCCCCAGGAATAGCGCTTTTGAAGACCTCGGCGCTGCATCGCCCCAGTAAACTTCGGCTACGGTATCGGCAACAGCCGGGTTAATAAGCAGTATTGCGTCCCCGCCGTTTGACAGGTTGGATTTTCCTGACCCGTTATCGAAACCAACGTTTTCATCCGATTCCTGAGCGGCAAAATATAAACTATTAGGCGGTAATTCCCCGAACCCGGACGAGCCTACGGCGCCGAAAACTACGGCAAACTGTTCAGGTTCAATTTCTGTTCCGTCTGGAAAAGTGAATATCGGAATTCCTTCACGATCAAGCAGTTGGAATCCGCTGACATCAACCGCTACAATTCCTTCATTATAGATTTCTACAAATTCATCGGAACGACTGCCTCTTGTACCATCGCCGTTTGCATCACCTGCTTCATCCTGCGGCACATCAAACATTATTTCCGAAAGAATCAATGTAGCAGGTGGCGGACCGGTTGCTTCCACAGCTCTTAATCCCGGTGAAAAAAAGTTTTCAGCTTCGCCGGTAAGAATTGTATGCATTTCCCACAAATTACTGCCTTCCGGATCCAAGGCAACCGATTGCCCTATTGAGCCTGCAATAGAATCACTTGAAACCGTATTTGGAGTCAAAAGTTTTATGCCTTTGCTTGAAAGCGGGAACATTGGATTACTTGAAGATCCACCCCAGTAGACTTCCTGCAATGTGTCAGCCAGTAAAACATCTACAAGCATAACCCTGTCCCTGCTGTTAGATAAATTGGATTTACCATCGCCGTTGTTAAATCCAACATTTTCATCGGTGCCCTCGTTAACGGCAAACAGTAAAGTACCTTCGGGTATATGAGAGCCGAAACCGGCCGTTCCAACAGCGCCAAAGACAACCGCAAATTGACCGGGATTAAGCACGGTGTTTATCGGGAATGTAAAAACAGGTATTCCTTCTCTTTCTATAATTTGATATGCAGAAATATCGACCGCTTCCGTCCCGGAATTATAAATTTCTACGAACTCATCGGAGCGCGATCCTCTTGCCCCATCTCCATTTGCATCACCTGCAAGATCGGACGGTACATCGAACATAATTTCAGTAATAATTATACCGTTTTGCGAAAATAAGGATGTAGATAGAATGAGGAGAAAAGCTAAAACCAGTATTGATTTCGAAGCCATAGAACCTCCTATTGTTATTGTTAGTAAGAATTTTTTATTAGTGTATCAACTACCTATTTGCGTTTCATCATCCCTAATTTTGGGAGCTATTTTAAAACCTGTAAATCCATATGTTAGAGCGAAAATGAATCCTGTATAACACATAATTGCCCATG
>JANQLA010000156.1 GCA_028280855.1 Melioribacteraceae bacterium | reverse complement strand
CTGCTCTACCAACTGAGCTACACCAGCATAATGAATTCTAACAAACTTATTAGCAGTAGAATTTCAGAGCGTCAAATATATAGCATTTCCTATTTTAGCGCAATAAATTTCTGTGCGATTTAGTAGAATTTTGCGCACTTGAATGCTTAATCACTTGGAAGTGTAAAGTAGAATTTGCTGCCTTCTCCGAGAACACTTTCAGCCCATATCCTACCGTTATATCTCTGGACAAATTCATTGCAAATAATTAACCCCAGGCCGGTGCCTTTTTCGTTAAATGTTCCAGGTTTTGATTCATACCGCTCTATTTCAAACAAGGAATTTAATCGATGTTTTTCAATACCAACGCCATTATCGATTACGCCAATTATTTTCTCATTCTTTTCAACTTGATATGTAATTTCAACTTTACCGTTTTTACCGGTATACTTAACTGAGTTTGTCACAAGATTTCTTAATATGGTTTTAAGAAAATCCTCATCGCAGCTTATGCCTACATCTGCTACCCGGTTAATAATTTTTATATCCTTGGCTGCAGCTAAACTTTTAAGGGGTTTTATTGTATCCGAAACAATATCTTTAAGCATGAGTTTTGTCGGTAAATAAAGCAAGTTGCCGGTTTGGGCTTGCGCCCAGCGTAGTAAGTTTTCCAAAAGCTGATAAGAGGCTTTTGAAGAATTTTCTATTTGTTTAATAATGTCTTGTTTTTCGTTCTCGGTTAGTTCACCGTAACTTGCCGCAAGTAAATTTGAATTACCCAAAATATTCTGGAACGGGTTCTTAAGGTCATGAGCGATTATTGAAAATAATTTATCTTTTGTATTGTTTAACTCTTCCAGCCTTTTCCTCTGCTTTTCAATTTCTTTATTTTTTTCCGTAAGCAAGTTAGAAGTCTTTTTAACCAGGTAGCTCCTATATAAAATTGCCGATAGAATTAGCAATCCAATTATAATAGCCGCACTCATATAGATAATGTATTGGTTCTGCTTCGCAATTTGAAATGCCTGGATAATATTCTTTTGCCTAAGTATTTCGTTTTCATTTTCTTTTTTTACTGTTTGATAGCGAACCTGCAAGTCGGCAATTTTTAAATTATTATTAGCATTGAGCAGAGAATCTTTTACCGAAGTATATAGTTTGAAATACTTAAGAGAACTTCTAGCGTCATTTGCATTTTCGGCTACTTCCGAAAGTAGCAGGTAATTATTTTTAATACTTTCAGTTAAGTTTTCTTTTTTTGCATAAAACATGCTGTTATTAATTTCTTTCCTGGAGAGCTTAAGCTTATTTTGCATGTAATATACTTTACCTAGCTTGTTATGAGTAACTGCAAGCCCGTGAGAATCATTTATCAAGCTCATTATACGTAATGCTTCCCGGTAATGATCAAAAGCTAAAGCAAGGCTGTCTATTTTTACGTAAATATCCCCGATATCAATATTGGTATAGCCCAAGCCTTTTACCTCGCCCGATCGCTTTTTAACGTTAAGCGCTTCCTTTAAACTTTCTAGCGCTTCATCGTAATTACCCATTTTCAGGTAGCTAACACCGATATTTCCCAGGGCTCTTCCTATCGTATAATTTTCAGAGCCGCGTGATATCTTTAGCGCCCTGTTGGCAAAGGTAATTGCATCATCGTACTTTCCCATTTCGTTGTATACATTGCTAAGGTTATTAAGCGTTAGAGCTGTTTCAAAATCATCGCCGAGCTTTTCTTTTATTTCCAAAGCCTTAAAAAGAAATTCAACTGATTTTGCATAATCGCCCACTTTCCAATATACAAGTCCCATGTAATTGTAACTGCGCGATAACTCGTATTCCACGTTTGATAACAAAGCAAGGTCAACTGCTTCGCGGTATTTTGCCAGTGCTTCTATGTAGGAGCCCTTTCGCCATTTAAGCAGGCCTAAGTTGTTTAAACTACGAACTTGTCCCTCAACAAGATTAAATTGTTTTGAAAGGCTAAAAGCTCTTTCACTGTATAATCTTGATTTTTCGGAATTGTTTTTAATATAGAATCCGAATCCAAGGTTGGTTAATGCCCCCACTTGCCCTTCTACATAGTTTATACTATCAGCTAATCTTAACGCCTCCAATCCGTAGTGAATAGTGCTATCTATATTATTCCTTGTAAAAAGCCATGCCTTTTCATTTAGAACATTAATCCATTTTTGCGTGTTATTACTAACTAACGAAAAAGAAAATAGTATTTGAGATAATGCTGTAAGCAAAATCAGAGCTATTTTCAACCATATAGTTCGGATATTGGAAACCATTATATATTTTTGTAATTCAAAACGGACGATTCCAGTTGTTATTATCGAAAATTTTTTTGATTTCTTGACATAACAATTAACTGATGATTTTATTGTGTATAATTTAGTTAAGAATTTTATTATTAAAAATATCACACATTGCAAAGTAATTGAGGGCAGCTTGATTGGTAAAAGTAATTGAAGTAAAGAGCTTAACGAAAAAGTATAAGAATTTAACCGCTGTTGATAATCTTGAATTGGATGTATACAAAGGCGATGTTTTCGGGTTTCTTGGCCCTAACGGTGCAGGTAAAAGCACGACTATTCGGATGATGCTTTCGTTAATCAAACCAACTAAAGGAAGCATAGAAATATTCGGTATGCCGCTCAAGAAAAAACGTTATGAAATACTAAGTCGTATTGGTGCTATTGTTGAGAAACCGGATTTTTACTTGTATCTCTCGGCCTATAAAAATCTTGAGATACTAGGTAAACTTTCCAATACAAATGTTTCGCGCAAAAGAATAATGGAAATTCTTGAAATGGTAGGCCTTGAAAAACGCCATACAAGCAAAGTAAAAACGTTTTCGCACGGCATGAAACAACGGCTAGGTTTGGCACAAGCACTTTTACACGACCCCGAGCTAATAATTCTCGATGAACCAACTACCGGCCTGGATCCCCAGGGTATAAAAGAAATCCGTGATCTTATATTGTACCTCAGTCGCGACAAAGGTAAAACAATTTTACTCTCTTCGCATATTCTAAAAGAAGTACAAATTATTGCAACGAGAATGATAATTATAAACAGGGGTAAAACGATTGTTCAGGGAACCGTTGATGAACTTATGAACTCCGAAAAAATGAAAGTAAAAGTAGAAGTAGATGACGTTCAAAAAGCAAAATCATGTATCGAATTAACAATGTGGAAAAACAACCTGTTATCAGCCGGCAGTAATGAGCTCGAATTCAAGTTGGACAATCATGAAATCGCTATCCTTAATAAACACTTTGTTGAAAGCGGTATCGAAGTTCATTCACTGGTTCCAACGCGTTCGCTCGAAGACTACTTCCTCAGAATCACCGAGGAGAGTGAATTATGAGCACACTGATTCAAATTGAGCTGGTAAAAATATTCCGAAAGTGGCGTACCTATATTGGATTTATAGCAATCGCAGTTCTTGTTGTAATTATACAGCTATCAATCTATTTAACCGGAGAGCGATTTATCGATTTTGCAATTCAAAATATAAAAGATACTTTCGAGATGGTTGGAAACTTTGTTAACGGAAACCTGATTGCTTTGCTTGTATTGCAGATGCTCTACGTACACATACCTTTTCTAATAGTGCTTGTAGGCGGCGATCTGCTCGCAAGTGAAGCTACGGCAGGCACATACCGCATTCTACTTACGAGGCCGATTTCCCGCTTCAAATTAATAGCATCAAAGTTTATCGCCGGAACCATATACGCTAACTTACTGCTTGCTTTTTTGATGCTTGTAAGTCTAGGAGGCAGTTTGCTGATTTTCGGCAGCGGCGAACTTATCGTAATCAAAAACAAAATTTATATTTTTGCATCTGACGATACCCCGTGGCGTTTTGTCCTTGCGTATGGATTTGCGACTCTTAGCCTTACAGTCGTTATGACTCTGTCGTTTTTCTTCTCCTCTCTTGTCGAGAATGCAATCGGACCAATTGTAGCCAGTATGGCGGTTATTATCATTTTCCTTATTATATCAAGTATCGACATTGAGCTTCTTAGGCAACTGCGTCCATATTTATTTGTAACGCATATGGCAAAGTGGAGCGAGTTTTTCAGGGAGCCGGTCAGAATTGATGAAGTGATAAAATCAGCAGTTATCTTGCTAGCGCATATAATAGCTCTTTTTTCCCTTACTTTATTTATTTTCAAAAAGAAAGATATTCTTTCTTAGGCTATAACAATGAAAAATTTTTTTATACTCTTTTTGTTTTCAATCATTACTTCCAATATGGCACAAATCATTGATGCCAATGAACTATTACAAGATGTTAAGCAGAAGTTCGACGAAATATCGGATTACGAAGTTGATGCAATGATAACAGTTGATGTTAACTTTTTACAAGTGCCCGAGTCGAATGCGAAAATATATTTTAAACAACCTGATAGGGTTAAGCTGGAGAGCGAAGGATTTGCAATGCTTCCAAAACAGGGAATGAATTTCTCACCAGCAAAGCTCTTAAACATCGAATACACGGCTATATATGTTAAACAGGAAATACTGGATAATTATAAAACGGAGGTTGTAAAAATTATTCCAACGGATAGTGAAGAAGACCTGATTTTATCTACGCTTTGGATTGATCCCGAATATAATATAATTCGCAAGATAGAATCGACTACTAAAAATACAGGCACAAATAAGATTCACCTTTATTATGATGATCATCTCTCGATAGGGCTTCCGGATAAAGTTGAGTTTACTTTTAACATCCGTAATTTCCAGTTGCCCTCTTCAATTACTATGGATTTCGATACGAAGGAAGAGAAACCGGCTGATAATAAAACCGAGATTAGCGGAATGGTTACAGTCCTCTATTCAAACTATATCATTAATAGCGGTATCCCTGATCCTTTTTTTGAGGAAGAGCAGCAGGATTAGCCAAACCGTTCTTCACCGCTAATCTAAAAATGTGCATTCACAAACGGCATGTATTTCCAAACGCCTTTGTTATTTTCTGCTATATTCAACAGCCCTATCTGAACACCTTGCAATTTATCTGCATAATTAAGCAAACCAATCGTTAAACCAGTTTGGCTGCTTGTAATCTCGTTAAATATAGATATACCAACGCCTTTCAACGTTGATGTTTCAATCCAGCCGGCTGCTGCGTTAAATCCAATCAGTTCGTCCGCTTCGATTTTATATCCGCCGATACTAAGACCTTTTACTTCCGAGTCACTGTAAATTTTACCCAGTGCAACAGTTAATCCCAATATTCCGTAATCCTCTGCAACAACTGCAAGTCCGCCAATATTTAATCCTTTGATGTATGATTCCGCAACTAGAGCCAGTCCCGCCAGATTAAGTCCATAAATATTTTCCTGTGACACAATAGCCAGGCCGCCAAAGTTGATTCCATACATATTACCTTCAGTTACATTTGCGAGAGAGGCGAAGTTGATACCTATCATGCCTTCGGATGCTACATTTGCAAGCCCGCCGAAGTTTATTCCTATTAAATGTCCCTGCGCTACATTTGCGAACCCAGCGACGTTTACTCCTTTTATGCTTTCCTCTGATACCAAGGCCAAACCCGCCAGGTTAAGCCCGAGTATTCCACCCTGGCTTACGGCTGCTAATCCCCCTATATTTACATAACCCATACGTCCTTCGGAAACGATAGCTAATCCGCCGAAGTTAAGTCCGGTCATAGTGTTTTGTGAAACAGTACCTAGTCCTGATATATTTACACCCTTCATTTCTTTTTTTGCGAGTACACCACCAAGCCCGAAATTAAAACCATAAAGATAGTTTGCAGATGGCGCCAGCCCAATACTGATTCCGCCGATAGTACCGCTTATTTTCGACGGTTGCCAAAATGTGATATTAAGTC
>JANQLA010000142.1 GCA_028280855.1 Melioribacteraceae bacterium | reverse complement strand
CTTCTTAGCATACTGTTTACTCTACTTTTCACATCATGCGAGCGCGATGAAGAAATTCCGATCGCAAATGACGGGGTTCCGCCTAACCCGCCTATAGGTTTGCGCAAATACCTTGAGACCGACGGAGAGATTGGATTCGAGTGGCCGTCTGATCAACAACAAGGAATCAAAGGCTACAATGTTTTCAAGTCTGTAAATGATACGATTAACTACGACGCTATCAGCCACTCAACCAATAATTTTTTCGAAGAATTTTACCTCGATTATGATTCAACGTATTACTATAAAGTTTCGGCTGTTGATGTCTTCGACCTTGAAAGCGAACCTTCAGCGTTAATATCATTTAATCCCGTAAACAGGTTCAGACCCGGGACACCCAGCCAGTTATTCGTAAGCGGTAAAAATTGGTTCGATGAACTCTGGTTTGATCTTCGCTGGTATCCTCCGTTCGATACCGATATTAAAGGATATGAAATCCATCGCGCCGCCCTAAATGATTTTGTAATTTCCGATTCAACTTTTATTGGGATTAGCAATTCCAATAACTTCCGCGACTCGGTTGGATTGGAAATGCTTAAGACATATTTCTATAAAATCGTAGCTGTTGATAAAGGCGGTCTTAAAAGCAGGGCTTCCTTTGAATCTTCGGATCTAATTTTGGATAGACCGCTCCTGGTTTTTCCGCAAAACAACAGTTCGCTTAATTACTTTGATTCTTTCGAAATTACAACTGTTTCGAAACCGGCTTCTTATAAATTATTTATTCAGACTAACGAATTATTCGGAGTTATTTACGAAAAAGAATTTTCAAATTCGGAAATAAGTAGTAATATTAGAATCAATGTTGACGGAGTTACAATTGAGCCTTTCCGTAAATATTATTGGCGTATTGCCGTATTTACCAAGGACTTTACCGAAGTTAACAGTTTTTCGGATGTTTATAGTTTCACAATAATTCAATAGGCGTTTTCGGCTTTGACCAAATTTTACCCGATCGTATTCCTTTTGATGTCATTAGGCGGCTTGGTTTATGCACAGCTTCCCGGCGACAGTTTGTTGTTTTCGGAAACCCACTACAATACAAATTTCATACAATCATCATACGAAAAGCAGCTTAATACACATTCGTTTAAAACAGCCGTTGAATACGGCTATACATACAATAAATTATTTCTCGGATTAAACCAGGTGTTTAATTCATCGGTGATTCGCAGCTCAACCAACAACATTCGGGATGAACAACGATTAGCACTCTTGAGCGTTTACAAACTAACTCCTGTCTTTCAAACCGGCATCAACTTTAAACGAAACGAGTTTTCGGATGACCGAACGCTGGCAATTAACAATTCCTCAATAAACTGCGTTACATTTTTTACCCGCTTCTCCCCTGAAGAAAATATAAAGATTACACCTTTTACAGGTTATTCAGATAATAAGCAAATTGGTATCAACGATAACGGATTGGTGTACGGCCTAGAAGCCGATATTAAGGATTATAAAACAGATGAATTTAAAATTAACTCCTACGCCAATTATGCAGCCGAAGATATCGCACCAAGAAAGAATACTGCTGGAAAATTTATAATCGGAATAGAAAATGAATTTGAAAACAACCTGTCAAATCTTATTAGCGGTTCATATAAAGAACAGCGAAAAGATTTTTATTTTGAAACCGATTCTTTGACTAAAATAACTTATGATGTAACAAAAAATATTCAAAGCAGATCCGAACGGAATTACTTCATTAGAGACGTTATCAGGTTTAACCCCGAGGAATCAAATTGGTTATTTAGTGTAGAAGGCATGGCGAGTTGGCGTGATATTGACAGGGACACAAAGTTTAAATTGCTTGAACAAACTTCGACTTCAATATTCGATACGAAAATTGAAGAATTTAAACTAGACTTTGCTGGAAACGTTTCTTTTAGAGTGCATAATTTCAGCGCGTTTATGAAACTCATCTTTTCTGAACGTGAAGAGAAACATAACGCTAAGTTCACCGAAGGAGCAAGCGAGAGTGCATTCATGAGGCGGCAGGAATCAGAGACACAGAAAAATAATCGCTCTCAGCAAACTACAATATCAGCCGGTCTAAATTTCAATCTGAGCAGGAACGATCTATTTACATTGAGTCTGTTCCACAGGAAACTTGTTTATGATACGCAAAGCGACTTAAATTTTGACGACAGGGACGAGCTTTTATCAATTGCCGGCTTAACTTACAACAGGCGCATGTCCCCTTTCTTCAGCTTGTTTGCAACTTTGGAAGGCAGCCTTAATAAAATTGTCTATATTTTTTCGCAAAGGAGTTCGAACAATAATATTCAACGTACTATTAAATTATCAAGCGGCGGCACTTATAAAAGCAAGGGATTTACAACAACTAATCAATTCGAAGTATCTGCCAATTATACTGCCTACGACTTCGAAGATTTGAATCCGAATTTCAGGAGCTTCGCTTTCAGGCAATTTGTCTTTAAAGATTCATCGCGTGTTAGAATAGTTAGGAATGTTGGTGCGTCTCTTTCAGCATATATAAAATTATCCGAGCAAAGTGATTTTGTGTGGGACGAATTCAGGGGAAGACCCGTGCGATTCCTCGAAGAAATATTTGCCGAACCGAAATTAGAATATTTTTATAACGGAATTACGTTTGGAGTAGGCTTACGAATTTTTCGTTTAGAAGCCTTTAAATTCAATGATAAGTCGGAACGTATTTCGGACACAAAGTACACAAGCGTTGGACCGCTTGCATCAATAACATACTTTGCCGGGAGCTCAGTTTTTATAAACTGTTCAGGCTGGTACGAATTTATTAATAATGAAAACAACGATAAACGAGAACTGGCAAATCTGTTTATTGATGTGCGTTGGAGTATATAATAATATAGCCGAATAACCCGATTATTAACTTGATTTCTTTTTATAGTAATAACTATTTTTTACAGTGCCTTTTTACTTTATGAAAAATTTACCCGGAGATTAATTGAGCGTCCAAACTTTTAAGAAAGTATTTCAAAGCGATCCCGATTTACTTCCTGATATTGAAGAATTCGTAGTTGAGTTGGCTCAAAAAGCGAACCTTAACGAAAATAAAATGAACAACCTTGCTTTATCGGTTGCCGAAGCGTCTTCAAACAGTATTATTCACGGCAACGGCGCAGATTTTAAAAAGAAGGTAGAGGTTGAAGTTAAGTACGATGATGAATTATTTTATGTAAAGTTTATAGATGAAGGCGAAGGATTCAAAATTGAGAATATTCCCGACCCTACAGCTCCTGAAAATATTCTTAAAGATCACGGAAGAGGTATTCATATAATGAGATCGTTTTTGGACGACATAAAATTCAATTTTACTTCAACAGGAACTGAAGTTACTTTGATCATAAAATTAAAATAAATTCTCTTTCTTTTTAGTTAAACGAAATCTAACTGCATGCAGATGCATTTAACGGTTTTTTTATCATTTCAAAATTTAATATCGAGGGAAGTATGAATAGAAAAAAAATAGCTCTAATCGGCGGCGGGCAAATCGGCGGTGTTTTGGCACAATTGATTGCGCAAAAAGAACTAGGCGACGTTGTTTTATTTGATATCGTTGAAGATATGCCGCAGGGAAAAACTTTAGATATCGCTGAGGCCTCAAGGGTAGATCAGTTTGATGTTTCTTTAAATGGCACCAATGATTACAAAGATATTTCGGGAGCTGACCTGGTTATTGTTACTGCGGGATTGCCGCGTAAACCCGGCATGAGCCGCGATGACTTGCTAACCACCAACGCCGGTATTATGAAACAAGTTGCCGAAGCTGTGCGTGATAACGCGCCTGATTCAATCGTAATAATCATCTCTAACCCGCTGGATGCGATGGTAACGCTGTTTCAAAAAGTATCGGGTTTCCCGCACGAGCGTGTAATTGGGCAAGCCGGTATTTTGGATTCGTCAAGATTCTCGACTTTTATTGCGTGGGAGCTTGGAGTATCGGTAAAAGATGTTAATGCTATGGTACTTGGCGGACACGGCGATACGATGGTACCCTTAGTACGCTATGCTAATGTAAACGGTGTTCCTGTTATGGAAATGCTCGAACGAAAATACGGAGATGAAGCAAAGGCAAAAGAAGTTATAGATGCAATGGTCAACAGAACAAAAATGGCCGGTGGCGAAGTCGTAAAACTTTTGAAAACCGGATCAGCGTTTTATTCGCCGGCTTCGTCTGCTATTCAAATGGCCGAAGCAATTATAAAAGACGAAAAACGATTGCTGCCGACTTGTGCGTATCTCGATACCGAGTATGATGCAGGCGGTTACTTCGTTGGAGTTCCGACTGTGTTAGGGGCAAGCGGTATTGAAAAGGTAGTAGAAGTAAGCCTCAACGAGGAAGAATCTGCAGCTTTTGAAAAATCTTTAAATGCCGTTAAAGGATTAGTATCGGATATGGAAAGGCTGGGATTCTGATAACAGCCCAAAATTAGGCACAAAAAACCCTCCACGCAGGAGGGTTTTTTGTTTGAAAGATATAAAAATTTAAGCGGCGGCGTAAACACTAACGAACTTTCTGTTACCTCTCTTAGTTTCGAACTTTACATGTCCGTCAATAATAGAAAATAAGGTATCGTCGCCGCCTTTTTTAACATTATTGCCAGGATGAAATTTTGTGCCTCTTTGCCGGACAATAATCGTTCCTGCGGCAACTTTTTCTCCACCAAATCTTTTAACACCTAGAAATTTTGGGTTACTATCACGTCCGTTCCTTGATGATCCCTGTCCTTTTTTATGTGCCATAACTTACCTCAGCCTTTATCAATTTTAGTTACTTCAATTCTTGTTAATTGCTGCCTGTGACCTTTTTTAACTTTGTACGATTTTCTTCTTTTCTTTTTGAAGACAATCACTTTATCATCTTTTAAGTGCTCAAGAATTTTTGCCGTTACTTTTATACCATCAACATTAGGGGCGCCAATTTGAGTTTTTTTCCCATCGGAGTATAATAAAACATTTTCAAATGTAACTTCCTGGTCTATGTCTACATTAAGTTTGGGCACATAATATTTTGTGCTCTCCTCAACATTAAATTGTTTACCTGCGATATCAACAACTGCGAACATAATAAACTCCACTTCTTAAAATTCAGAACTACAAATGTATCAAAAAGGCAATGTTAAGTCAATAACTTAGTTTTCAGGAAATTTATTTATTCCGATAATCGTTTTTTAAGTACGAAAGAAAATTCAGATCCTTTACCTGGTGTGCTGATAACATCAATTTTTGAGTTGTGCGCTTCAACTATGTGCTTCACAATAGCTAAACCAAGGCCGGTACCGCCAACCGCTCTCGACCGGTCTTTGTCAACACGGTAAAATCTCTCGAATATCCTGTTTAAATCAGATTCCAAAATACCGTAGCCAGTGTCTTTAACTATTATACGGGCTGACTCCCCC
The DNA here is from genome assembly GCA_028280855.1 of Melioribacteraceae bacterium. Lineage (GTDB taxonomy): Bacteria > Bacteroidota > Ignavibacteria > Ignavibacteriales > Melioribacteraceae > PGYT01. The sequence goes on along the minus strand of JANQLA010000142.1, from coordinate 8,168 downwards.
TCGTCGCTTATTAATACATCCACCTTTCCTTCATCGGCATACTTAATTGCATTCGAAATTAAATTGTTGAAGACCTGCTTTAGCCGTATTTTGTCACCGTATAATTCAAGTTCGGAATCTATGTCGCCCATGGATAACTCAATGTTCTTTTCTTCCGCAAGCAGTGAATAGTCCTGTATTATCGACTCTAAATAAGTTTTCATGTTGAAATACTGAAAACTCATTTTCATCTGTCCCGACTCTATCATAGATATATCAATCAAATCGTGCAGAAGGTTGTTTAGGTTGTTAGTGTGATGGTATGCTTTGCTTAGGAAACTTTTGTTAACCTTCGGATCCTCAATGGCTCCATTAAGCAATGTTTCGATGTAACCCTGAATAGCAAATATTGGTGTACGCAATTCATGCGAAACGTTACCCAAAAATTCTGTTCGAACTTGTTCAAGCTTTTGAAGATTAGAAATATCGGAACGGGTTTTCAAGAAAAGAGCCTTTATGTCTGCTTCAAGTTCGGGTAGCTGGGTGCCAAGGTCTATCTCTTCAGAGGTATTTAGTACATTGTTCCGCATATCATCTATTGCCTTCTGAATTATGCGAACCTGGGCTTTACGTTTGTACCCGATCGAAATGACGGCTAAAACAAGAATAAGAATTAGCGAGGGAACAACAAACCATAATTTGATAAATGAATCAACGAAAAGGATTGATAAAGAAACAAGCAGAAAGGCCAGAAAGAAAAATTCGGCGGCAAAAACCCTGGCATAACGCAAATTTTCATGTAGTTCATTCAAAACTTTTGAAGCGATACCCAACTCCTTTAACAGTTTCGATGAGATCGGCGTGGTCGCCAAGCTTCTCTCTTATCTTCCTTACGTGAACATCAATAGTGCGTTCAACAACATAGACATCATTACCCCAGATGTCATTAAGAATTTTTTCACGTGGAAATACTTTGCCCGGTTTTGAGGCGAGATAACTTAATATTTCAAATTCCTTTTTTGGAAGTACAAGCTGATCGGAATTAAGATTTACAATATACTTCTCATGGTCAATAACTATAGGGCCTATTGTAATTTTCGATTGTTTGCTTGAATTTTCCGATGCGAACGAACTGCCTGTCTTCCGTAAGTTTGCTTGTATCCTTGCGATAATTTTCTTTGTTGATACGGGTTTTTGGATGTAATCATCCGCCCCTAAATTTAACCCGTGTACTTCATCAATTTCACCTGATTTTGCAGTAAGAAAAATTATGGGAATATCTTCAAATCCTTTCATCGAACGAATTTTAGCACAGACCTCATAGCCGTCCATTTTGGGCATCATAACATCTAGAATAACTATATCAGGTTTGGAATTTATTTTTTCAAGAGCTTCCAAACCATCGTATGCTGTAATTACTTGATATCCTTCCTGCGCAAGGTTATAATCCAGGAATTCAACAATATCTTTTTCGTCATCAACTAATAAAATTTTTGTTTTATTGTTCATTAGAATTTGATTTCCTGATTTAGTTCGGCGGATTTGTAAATGTTTTCTATAAGCTCCATTCTTAAAAGTGCATCATCGCAAGATGAAATAACTGGATGACCGGCGCGAATTGAGCCGATAAAATGCTTCAATTCATTTTCGTATGATTTTTTATACATATTCTTTGAGCTGCCGCTTGATGCGGGCGTGTAATCTATATTTCCAGATTCTATTCTTTTGTAAGCTTTCAAAGGGTTAAGCTGGGCTGTTCCTTCAGTACCGAATGCAGTTAAACCGAACGAATCTTTGTCCGAATGAAACGACCAGCTTATTTCGAAACTTATTACCGAAGAATCACTTCCCCTTATAAATCCAACGGCAGAATCTTCCACTTCTTTTGTTCTATGATGAAACTTTTGAACAGTAACAGAATGGAGTGAAGGAAACCCAAGCAACCACATACTTAAGTCAAGCAATACTATCCCCAGATCGAGCAACACACCGCCACCTGATTGCTTTTTGTGCAAAAACCAGTTTTCACTGCTGCTCTGTTTACGAGCCCAACTTGATCTTACATAAAAAATATCTCCAAGCTCACCGCTGTTGATCAAACTTTTTAGCAGCATTGCGTCAGGTCTGAACCGTGCGTTCATACCTACCATCGCGACTCTTTTATTTTCCTTAGCACAATCGCAAATATCTTTAGTTTCTGCGATTGATGTAGCTACAGGTTTCTCAATTAATATATTTGCGCCGGCATTAAGGCAATCGATTGAAACATCGTGATGAGTATTTGTGGGTGTAGCAATTATCGCTGCATCCAGATCAACTTCCTGCTGCATTTTTTTATGATCTGAATATTTTTTCGTGATACCAAACTTTTCCGAGACAGTTCTCAGACGGTTCTTGTTTACCTCGGTTGCGGCAACAATTTCAACCGTATCCATTTTACTAAGTATTGGAAGATGAACAACCTGGGCTATTCCGCCGATACCAACTATTCCTACTTTTGTTTTTTCCACTACGCTACAACCCCTTTGGGAATTTTATGTCCAAGATAAAACATTTTTATTTTTTCGAAAATACCCGAAGGGTCTAAACCTAACATTTTGTGTAACTCGGTCTGCGTACCGTGGTCAACAAATTTATCAGGCAAGCCAAGTTTAAGTATATTGTTTTTGTATTTATTATCGTTGTAGTACTCAAGTATGGCCGAACCGAAGCCGCCAACAATAGAGTTTTCTTCAATTGTTACAATCTTATCAAATCGTTTATGAATATCATCGAGCAAGTCTGTATCAAGCGGTTTAACAAAACGCATATTTATCACCGAAGCATGTATTCCCGATTCTTCTAATAAATTTGCGGACTTTAATGCATAATCAACCATACTACCTATTGCCAATATTGCAACGTCAGTGCCTTCGCGCAAAGTCTCGGCTTTGCCGATTGGAATTAATCCGAAATCTTCCTCTAACTTCACCCCAAGTGCGTTACCTCGCGGATATCTTAACGCAATTGGTCCGTCATTATATTCAACCGAAGTATAAACCATATTGCGAAGTTCAGCTTCATCCTTAGGTGCCATAATAACAATGTCGGGTATCAGACGCAGATACGTAAGGTCAAACGTTCCGTGATGAGTAGGTCCGTCAGCTCCAACTAATCCTGCTCTGTCCAGAATAAATGCGACGTTTAGTTTCTGAAGCGCCACATCATGTATTATTTGATCAAACCCGCGTTGAAGGAAAGAGGAATAAATAGCAACAACAGGTTTAACGCCCTGAGTAGCTAAGCCCGCAGCAAATGTTACAGCGTGTTCTTCAGCAATACCTACATCATAATAATTTTTTGGAAACTCCTTCGACAGCCTGCTTAAACCGGTACCGTCCGGCATTGCGGCAGTTATACCGACAACGTTTTTGTTTTCTTTAACAATATCAACAAGCGTGTCACCGAATATTTTCGTGTAGGCAACGGGTCCATCTTTTTTATGTGCCTGACCAGTAATTTTATCAAACGGAGTTGAAGCATGCAAGCGTTGTACATGACCTTCCGCAGGTTTATAACCTTTACCCTTTTCGGTAATGGCATGAACCAATATTGGCCCGTTCAGTGGCTTTATGTGTTCAAATAGTTTTACTAGTTGCCCAATATTATGCCCGTTAACGGGCCCGAAATACCTAAAGCCCAAAGCTTCAAATAACATACCCGGCGTTATAACTGCTTTAATTCCCGATTCCAGGCGCGCTGCAACTCTGCGCAGCCGGTCGCCGAAATTATCGAGCTTACCGGTTAAATCCCAAATAGCACCTTTGAACTTATTGTATTCAGGGTGAGAAATCATTTCAGTAAAATAGTTTGAGATCTGCCAGACGTTTGGTGCAATCGACATATTGTTATCGTTAAGAACAACAATAAGATTACTTTTACGAACTCCGGAGTTATTCATTGCTTCATACGCCATGCCGCCAGTCATTGCACCGTCGCCGATAACGGCAATTGCTTTGCGCTCAATGCCTTTAACTTTGAATGCTTCAGCCATACCGACCGCAGCAGATATTGAAGTTGATGCATGCCCAGCGCCGAAAGCATCGTATTCACTTTCGCTTCTCTTCAGGAAACCGCTAATCCCTTTAAATTTTCTGATAGTTTTTAGCTTATCGCGCCTGCCGGTAATAATTTTGTGAGGATACGCTTGGTGCCCAGTATCCCAAACCAATTGATCTTCAGGTGTGTTAAATACCTTGTGTAGTGCAACTGTTAGTTCAACCGTACCTAGTCCGCCGCCAAAATGACCGCCTACCTGAGATATAACATCAACCATGTACTGCCTTATTTCTGAACAAAGGGTTTTAAGTTGTGCAGTGTCATAATCTCGAATGTCTTTGGGAGAATTTACTTTAAACAACAATTCATACTTTGACTCATCAACCATTAAAAGGTGCCTCTAATACTTCTAAAATTATTTTGCTGTAACATCGCTTTTGAGTTCATTAATTTTCAACTCTGCGGCTTCAAGTTTTTGATGGCATAGCTTAGAAAGTTTAATGCCCTCTTCATACAGTTTAACTGCTTTATCCAATCCTAAGTCTTCGCTTTCTAATTGTTCGGAGATTTCCTGAAGACGTTTTAGCAGTTCTTCAAATTTCTCTTTTTTACTCATTCGTTTATTTTTACCTCATTATCAATAAACCGTATTGAAAATACTTTCATCTTATCAAGTTCGTTAGATTTCCTTATAATTCTGTCGTCTTGTTTGACTAACGAGAATCCTCTCTTTAAAGTTTTATTTACATCAAAAGAATCCAAAATTTTATCAATTAATACAAGTTGATTTTTATTTTCTTTGAGGAGAAAGTTCAAGTGGGAATTTATCTGGTATACCGAGTTATCAAGTGTTTGCTTATTTAATGCGATAAGATTTTCAGGTATCTTAAATGCATAATTAGACAAAATACTTTCAATAAGTGTTCGATTATGGCTGAGTTTATCCTCAAGCGCTCTATACAAGTTCGAATCAATTTCTAATATAAAGTTTATTATATCGACATAATTAGGCGTCGCTAATTCCATTGCCGCTGTTGGCGTCGGGGCTCTTAAGTCCGCTACAAAATCTGAAATGGTATAGTCGATCTCATGGCCTACAGCACTTATAACCGGTATATGCGAATCAAAAATAGCGCGTGCTACCTCTTCCTCGTTAAAAGCCCAAAGGTCTTCCAGTGATCCGCCACCGCGTCCAGCGATTAGTAAATCTATATCACTTCGATTGTTGAATTCCGCTATCGCATCGGCAATATCTTTTGCAGCACCTTCGCCCTGCACTTTAGTCGGCCTGATAATTAATTCGACTAAGGGGAATCGTCGTTCTGCAACGCTAACCAAGTCTCTGAATGCAGCGCCGTCGCTAGGAGTTACAATACCAATCTTCTCTGGGAAAGACGGCAAAGGCTTTTTTAGCTCATCGTCAAAAAGCCCCTCTGCGGCAAGTCGTTGTTTTAATCTTTCAAAAGCTTCCTGCAATTCCCCTCTACCAGCTGGTTGCATAGAACGCACATCAATTTGATAAGAACCGCGCGGCGGATAAACTGATAGTCTTCCTTTTACAACAACTTTCATCCCGTCTTCAGGTGTAAAAAAAACATAACTATTTACACCTTTCCACATTGTGCAGTTTATTTGCGCTTTATCATCTTTTAGTGTGAAATACCAATGGCCCGAATAGTGCGCTTTAAAATTGGATAGTTCGCCGATCACAACAACCTGAGCAAAATTTTCTTCGAGGGTCAGTTTAATCTGCCCGGTAATTTCTGAAACGGTAAATATTGCCTCATTCATCGATGCGCTTAACAAATTAACTCGTAATCATTTACTGAATTGTTAATATTAATGAAATTTTTGCAGTAATTAAATTCTATTAGATTAATTTTCGTATTATAATAGATTTCGTATTATAGTAGATAAAGTAAATACGCATACAAACCCGTGGGCCAATAAGAAAATCAAACTACTACCCAAAAACAAGTTTTAGTATCACTCCTTACTTTCAGGATAAATAAATAAGAGATATTAAAAGAGTAAAAATCTTTATCAGGACGTGACATATGCCAGCGAGTCTTTTTAAACTGAAATCTAGTAAAACCAGCCTCCTTTATTTTGATCAATTAAATTTATATTCGCTAATAAAGTTTATTAGTTAAATACAGGACAATCTTTCTATATAAGAGGCTCCATAGCAGATTAGAAGTATTAAATTAAAAGCAATCATTTTAAATTAAAGACTTGCTAAACGAAGTTTTTTTTAGTATAAATGTGATTTAGATCACAGTCACTCAATTGGAGGTAGAATGGATACTTCACTAGACAGTCTTATGTATGTACCTATCTTTTCAGATTTACCCAGGGAAATAGTGCAAAAAATTGCTTCTATAGGAGAAACACGAAAATTTGAGAAAGACTCGTTTATACTTGTCGAAAAAGATTCCGGCTCCGCTTTGTTTGTTATTATATCCGGTAAGGTAAAGGTATCACGAACGAGTGATGACGGTCGTGAGGTAATACTTTCCATATTGGGTGAATCGGATTTTTTTGGAGAGATGGCAATTTTGGACGGACTTTCCCGCTCTGCTTCAGTTATTGCTATGGAAACATCTGAATTATTTTTAATTGAGCGCGAAGATTTTCTTGATTTATTGCAAGAGCATCCTGAGGTTTCGGTTAATTTGTTACAGGAATTAACACAAAGACTTCGTGCCGCCGATATGAAAATAAAAGCGCTTTCACTAAAAGACGCGGAAGGCAAGGTAGCTACCGTAATTCTGCAACTCGCTGAAGATATAGGTAAAATTAAGCAAGGTGTAGTAGAAATAGAAAAATTACCTTTGCAGCAGGATTTAGCCAACATGGCGGGTACTTCCCGCGAAACCATTTCCCGAACTCTGCACTCCTTTGCTAAAAAAGGTATCGTCGAACTGGAAGGCTCAAAGTTACGGATTTTAGATTTCGATAAATTCAGGGAGACCTACCTATAATATGAATTTACCTCTTATCGACTTGCATATGCATACTATTTATTCTGATGGTGCATATACTACTGAAGAACTTCTTACGAAGGCAAAGAACAGCGGGTTGAACATAATAAGTATTACCGATCATGATACAATACATTCTATTAAGGAAGCTATTGAAATCGGAAATGATATCGGCATCGAAGTTATACCTGGCGTTGAATTAAGCACAGACATTGAAGACAAAGAAGTGCACCTGCTTGGTTATTTTATTGATATTGAGCATGACGAATTGAAAAAGTACCTGAAGTTTTTCAGAGATGAAAGAATTTACCGAGCAAAACGTATGATTGAAAAATTAAAACTGCTCGGAATAAATATTTCTATAGATGATGTAATGGAAATATCGCGTGATTCGGCAATCGGTCGCCCGCACATTGCTTTGGCACTGTTGAAACTAGGGGTCGTTTCTGATTACTACGAGGCGTTTCACAAGTACATACGTGACAACGGCCCAGCCTACGAGCGTAAAATTCACGTATCGCCCCAGAGCGCTCTAAAGTTAATCAGCGATGCAGGTGGTTTGTCTTTTATTGCCCATCCGGGGCATTTGAAAGAATCTGTTCTACTGAGCCTTATCAATGCCGGAGTTGACGGAATTGAAGTAATACATCCTTCGCATAATGATTATCAAATTAATTTCTACCGCGGTATTGTGAACCAGTACTGTTTACTGGAATCGGGTGGGTCTGATTTTCACGGAGGCGCTAAAGGAGATGAGGACAACCTAGGCAAATATCTTATAACGCATCAAAGATTCCTGGATATGAAATCAATGCTTCACAGTAATGACGACTGATGTATAAAGGCATTAAGATGAATTTTAGACTTTTTACTGCTTGAAATTTTGCTAATTTTGTGCCCACATTATATATTTTTTGGAGTTGAGCCTTTCCCAGTTTTTACTATTCTTTAATTTTCGTCTGGTGAATAAATGAATAGAGCAGTTTTATTTTACTTTGTAATGGTTTTTAGTTCTATAACAGCGCAGGAAGTTGGTCAGTGGCAAAACTATACGGATATGAAAAACTTATCGAGCATTGCAGCATCTGAAAATACTCTTTGGGCGGCAACAAGCGGCGGCGCATTTAAATTTGAAGCAGCAACTATTTCGAATAAGCTAACTAAATC
>JANQLA010000066.1 GCA_028280855.1 Melioribacteraceae bacterium | reverse complement strand
CACTGGCAGTACTCGCGAGGAGGCTGGCCTTCTCAACGCGTGTGCGTTTCCAGGTTTCTGGATCATCGAGATCCCCTACAACTACATTCAGCCCAATGTCGTGCAGACGCAGGGCGTCATCCACCTCACGCACCAGCAGCGCATATGAGTAATGGTAAAACTCAAGTCGGCGGATAAGCGCGCTTGTTACCGCGTCGTAGTTGGTCAACAGTACGTGTCCGCAAGTTTCGGGTGGAAGCTCGCGCGGCGCTCTGGCGGCGGCCTGAGCGTTCATCCATGGTTGATAAAAAAACTCTATAAAAGTAAAAGGGAGCAGGACGAGCAGGAAAGTCGTACCTGAAAGCAACACTATAGTCGAGAAAATACGACCGATGTCCGTATGGAAGGTAATGTCGCCGAAGCCAAGCGTTGACATAACAGTGAGCGTCCAATAGAAGCCCGTGAACCAGGTATGCTCATGTCCCTCCCGCAGCATCAGTATATGGAACATGATTGAGTAGACGGTAATCATCGCAGCGAGTACCAGAAAGAAGCGCAACAGTATACGGAGATTGCGCCGGCCGCGTCGGCCGTGAATCATTGTGATTATCTCTGTGGGAAATGATTTTAGCATTGGACTCCTTCGCGTCGATTCTGTAGATGCGCCGTCTCGTTGTTAGATTTCATTCCAAATCTCCAACCTGTCATAAGACTTCAGCATGAGCGGCTTAAGCGTTGCTGAACTCCTGGGGCAGTAACTTTCAACTTACTTTGTTTTACTCACAAATCTACTAATTTTCTATGATCTTTATGTCTTCGGGCAGCCGGAAGATGTCGCCACATCCTAGTTCCTAAAGAACTGTGTCTCGTAATTTTCATCAGGTTGCGGACTGCTGGGAAACACCCGGTTATCTATCTTAATATCAATTAAAATATCCGCTTGCGTCACTGCATGTCGCAAACTATGTTTTGCTTGTACACCGGCCGAAAACTTGTTGTTAACAACTGTGTTAAGACAAAAGGAATCGCCTTTGTGGAAAAAGAAAGTACGGCTTTTCAACAAAAAGTCAAACCTGTGCGCCTACCGGTGTAGAACAACGTGTTAAATCTTTACATCGCCAAACAAATCGTGGAGCCTGCCCAGCAGTTTTTATGCGGGGGCTGCATTTTATCCCCTCAAATTGAATGAGTCAATCAAGTCGGGGGATGATTCATTAGCAGCGGAGGGTTATAAAGCTAATTTCTTTACAATTTTAGTGCTGATCATTAGAGATTCCTATTGATAGAATAGTGCCTCACAGTAATATAAAATTATGTAACATGGATAATGTAACCAAAGAAATAACTGTGATAGATGTAAAACTATTTTTTAAAACTTGACTAAAGACCGTCAGTCTCTTATATTTACAATAAGAGTCTGGTGGTCTTTTATAGTTGAGGTGTATATGAGTTGGCAAAGAGCTAGAACAGAAAAGAATATTAACGAAAGGAAAATCGCCATTCAAGAAGCAGCATTTACTCTCTTCAAAAATAATGGTTATGATGATGTTAGTTTCAATGGTATTGCATTACAAGCAGGATTTACAAAATCTAATATGTATAGATATTTCAGTTCTAAGGAAGAAATATTCTTAAATATTTTTTCTGACTTATTTGAAAGATGGGTAAATGACTGCCTTAAAAGTCTTAAAAAATTGAAAAGCAATACAGCTTTAATAACTTTTGCAAAAACTTATGTAGATTCACACAAAAATCATACTAAGTTTCTGGACCTTACACCTATACTTTTTCTCTCACTTGAAAGAAATAGTTCATATGATCAGCTATTAAAATTCAAGACTTTGGCTAAAAATTTACTTTACCAACTTGCCGTTGAGATTTCAAGGATTTTTCCAAATTTACCTTTGAATAAATCCTTCCAATATTTAAATCTCAGTTTTGCCGCTACCTCAAGTTTTTGGGCTGGATCAAAAAATAATGAAGTCCTAATTAAAGTCTATAACCAAGATAAACTTAAAGATCTTAAAATGAATTTTGAAGAAGATCTGGCTTCTGCTATTGTAGTAATTATGAAAGGATTATTGGCAAATTAAACAACTATACAGAAAAACATATATATGCAAAGGAGTGTGAAATGAAACACGAAATAAAAAAGATACTAAAAGTAAATGTACCTATAAATAAAATTTGGGAAGTGCTGGAAGACTTCAGTAGCGTTGAAAGATATGCATCAACAATAAAAACATCACCAATTGTAGGAGATAAATTGTCAGGACTTGGGACAAAAAGATTGTGTACTTTTTATGATGGAACAAGCCTCGTCGAAGAGATAGTAGATTACCAAGAAGGTGAAGGATTCAGAATGAAACTTTCAGATTTTTCTTACCCATTAAAATATATGAATGCTGAAATGAGAGTAAAAGAAATTGATTCAAAGATCACTGAACTATCAATATCATCAGATTTTGTTGTTAAAGGAGGTCCATTTGGTTGGCTGATGGGATTTTTTATTATGAGACCCATGATGAAGGGTGTTCTCGAAAAACAAATGAAGTGCCTAGCCTATCATTGTGCTACAGGAAAACGAATAGATAAAGAATTACCTACTGATACTGAGCTAAATCAATTGTTGCTGACGTAAAGTAAATTTGTTATATAGTCCACAATCTAACAACGATAAGTACAAGGATTTTACTGGGAGAAGAAACAGCAAATGTAAATTTAGCTTTATACCGGGCAGCCGGGAGACGTCGCCATCTCCAAGCCCCCTAAGAACTGTGTACCGCATTGAAATCTGCGGGACAAGCTATGAAAGTTTCCCTTCACACAGCTCAAGAATTTAGGAGTCTATTTTCCCGTGCATGTCCCGTTAAACTACAGGTGGCAGAACATCCGGTTATCTATCTTAAAGACGATGATAACAGCCACTTACGTGACTTCATGTTGCAAAACGGCGTGGCAATTATGCATAACAATTAACTTCACATAATTAATTATCAGAAATGTTTTTCCACCGCAGCTCCATTGATTTTACCATTGTCTCGGCAACCTGATTACCATCAACCTGACTTTTTATTTGATCCAATATGTAAATGAGCTCTTGCTCCCATTCTTCAGCCATAGATGTGACAACATGTCGAATGAACAATAGTTGTCCAAATATAATGGCCTTTTCCCATGCATTATCCAAATTAGTTAACAAATTTTTAATTACTGGCATATTTATTTTTAACCAATCATTTAAGAATATGGAATCTTCATCTTCATTGGTATCATTATTACTCAAGGTAGCTCTAGCATTCATTGTGAGGCGAACAATTTCTTCTAGTTCTGTACCTGGGGTGGCAGAGGCAAGGGTATTTTGTGCCTCTAAATAGTTGCCCATATTAATATTTAAATTAGCAAAAGCTAATGGATATTCTGCCTTAATGGGGGATAATCGGTCATGCAATACTGATACATATTCTTCATTTGATAATGAGAATAGGCCAACTGCATCCTGAATACGAACATCGTCTACCTTTTGCTCTATCGCCCTCTTTAACACAGATAATACAATATTTTTAGGGATAGGGTCTATGACACATGCGTCAATCAATACTTGGAATACTTTATTCTTATCTGGGTTATCCCCTTTTTGAATTATAAATGATTTAGCTCGTTCTTCTGCCTGTTCTAATTCATTAACTCCAATTAATCCGATTATCGAGTATAATTCTGTAACTATTGTTTTGGTTTTTATGTTTTTAAGAATTCTAAGGGCATTAGAAAAATTTCCGAGCATATTTTGTTTATTTGCCAACCAATGGTAATCCACATCCTGTTTTTTAAACTCCTTAAAACGCAAAAGAATTCTTAGTAATGCCAAGTAGAAAAATAAACCAAAAATACTTACTAGTACTTCATTTATTATTAGCTTCTCTCCCGAAACAAATCTAAAATACTCACGAAAACGAAATAAAATAGAACTGGTTGTTTCCAAATCTACGAGGGAAATCAATTTAATATTGTACCCAGATACTATTAAAACACATGATAGAATTAGACTTAAAAAATCGAATAAAATAATCATGACAAAGATTAAATATGGATTTGTCGAAGTTCTTCTTAATCTCGTTGGCAATCCTTCAATTTCGAAAGTATAATGAATATGGCGTGATACAACACTTAGACCAAAAATAATGATTAATATTTGACCATATCCTTGTCCATTTAGGCCCAACTGACCAAGGATATAAATTATAATAATAATAGAAAATGCAAAAATTGAATGATATGGATCTTTTAATTCAATTGAATTGTATAGCATCGCATCCTTGGGACTTTTGATTTGCCTTTTTTGTCCTATAATCAATCCAATAATAATTTCAATTGGCCATAGTATAGCCAATTCAATTAAAGTAAATGTTGTACTGATAAAACTTCTAAATTGAGAAATAATTTTTTTCTTATCAAATACTTTTGCAATAGAACCAAGCAGTTCATCTTTAATGCTTTTTGATTTAGACAAATCTTTGAAAAATATGATACTTGATAGAATATAAAAAACAATTCCGATAAGAAAATATAGGTAGAATAATATCATTGCCCACCGTGGTAGTATATACAAATAAAAAAGATATCCCAATGATGCCAGTAGGACTAAGAATAATATTATGAAGAAAACTTTAAGCGTGTTTTTCATTCAACCATTTACCTATCTATTTGTTAATAAACTAGTCCTTGCAAATGCATAACATATTATTAACCCGTACCGGGTTGTTAATTATTCTATTATTAGAAGATGTTCTTCCATATGTAGAAAAGTATAACTTTTTTTCCAGTTATAGACTAATTTCAATTTCTATATTTAGACAACTATAGTCGTGTTTCATTATTCATTTAGCGTTGAAAGTCATTTATGCCCATGGGGAAATGTCAGCATTAAAAATAACCAACAATCGCTTTAACCTCAAGCAATTAGATTCTTTATAAAAAGACGTGGAATCGGAGATAAAAAGATTTTTAGAACCAAGACTGCTAGAGCCAAGAATGTTATAGTCAAGACGCTTGGAGTCGAGACTGATATAGTCAGGACAAGCAGAATAAGGAGCAAGGATTGAAACAATATATAGGTTAGGCTTTTTTAAACAATTCAATGAATTGTAAATGGTAACACATGCCGGGCTTTGAAGAATAATAAATGTCAAATCAAAAAGAGCACAATGAATTCAATGCATTGAGACATGGATGTTTCTTGTCTGTGATGTTTCTTGTCTGTTTGATTATTGTTATTTGAGTATCAACCCCGATAAAGGACATCGGGATTTCTACTCTAGTGACTGCTGTCATTTACTATTAGGAAAATCTTCCGGTAGGTCATTTTGGCAGTCAACGCTAAAATAACCTTTGTTAATTATTATTGCAATATCTTCAAGTCTTTTCTGAAGGTAACGCAGGGAGGGCTTAGCCCGACCGTAGTTACCTTCGCGCATTTTAATTTCATCTTTCACTGCCCAACTCCTTATGATATAATTCTACCAAGTCTCTATACTGTATTATCGTGCTTCGACCCATTCCCGATATCCTTACCATCTCTATCAGGTTAAAACCCTTTTCCATTAGCAGTTTGACGTTCTTGTAATTCTTTATATACCTTCCCACTGACTCTATTGAATGGTTTGTTATTCTTGCTATATCAACCTCAGGGTATCCCTGCTCGTATAGGTTTATTATACTTCCCTTATGTGTCGGCTTACTCCCCTGATCCAGCATCATTCCCTTAGTGGGAAGAATGTCTTTATTGGTTTCATGGTACTTCTTTATATATCTGCCTATTGTCGATAACAAACGGTTTAGTAACACGCTTAACTCCGCGCCACTTAATATTCCACCTTGTTGATATGCGCTCTTTACAAGCCTCGCCATTGCTGCTATATCTCGTTTTTCCTGCTTATCATAATTTCCTTTTCCATAATAACTTCTTATCCTCTTCTCTACATCTTCTTTGGTTACAAGTGGTAAGAATACCGTCTTTACTTGATAATCTTATGCCTTCTTGCCGTAGTTCGGTTTCCTCTCCGTCGATGATGTCGTCTGCCAAACTATCTGACCTGAACCTCGTCTTTCTATCTCCGGGTAAAACTCCTTATGCTTTTCTACTATGTCTTCGGCTATCATTGTGATTACTTTTCTGCTGCCTATCAGTTTGTAATTATCTTCCAACAACTTTACTATAACATTAAAAAAACTGCGCTTCGGTATTGAATCATATCTGTTGCCCGTTTGCTTTTGCATTATATTACCTCCTCCTTCCCGATCAACTTGCCGCTCTTTTTTTTAGATTGGTATAATGCTTTCAACTGTTCTAGCAATTCCTGATAAATCTTTGGCCAATGATCTCCTTGCTTATGCTTCCTGTAGATAGACAAATACTCTTTTGTTAAGCGCTCGCTTATATGAAGAAGCCTGCTTACTTCACTTACATCTTTTATTCCATGACTCTTGATTAACAATAAGCGACCAAAGCTCTTTACATATCTCTTTATTGAATGACCGCTATGTCTTGTCCTTCTTATTATTTCATCATAAGTATAGCCGCTTACATATAATTCTATTATTCTACTCTTGTGCGAAAGACCTCTGCCTATGTCTTGTTCATTGCCCCTAGTTCTTACCAGGTTGCCGTCCTTCTGTAATTCTCTTATATCTGAACGCACTGTCCTCGAACTTACTTGTAGAAGTCGACCTATATCCTCTTGTGTTAATAAGCCTCCCTGATAATAGGCTTCATCGCTTATCCTCAATATTTTCAACTGCCTCAGAGCTTTTGATCCTTCAACCCGCAACAAATCAAGGTCTTCTATACCACCGTCCAGGGTTAGGCATATTTCAAGTTTTTCTTGTTCTTTCAACGCTCGTCCGTGCTTCGCTCGCCTTGAAGCACATAAATATTTTTGTTGTCCCATCAATTCGGGTAAATTACCAAACAGGCAACTCTTTGCTAGCTCAAGTATACCTTTACTCTCTGCCGGACTTAGTTCATACTCTTTCCGTAATGAGTTAATGAAAAGTTGTTCAGGCGTTTTTTCCAATGAGCGATCATATAAAATTTTATTTGTCTGATACATATATCCTCCGGTTAGTAATTTCTTTTCCGCTTACTCTCAGTTTTAACTTAACTGATTTCTGACGTTTTGGCATTTAACTAACCGGAAGATTTTCCTTATTTGATTAACAACATCTTCTTAAAAATCCTAGACGCTCCATTATCTAATACATAAAAATAAACACCACTTGTATAATTACTTGCATCAAAAACTATTGCGTGTTTACCAACTGCTAATTTTCCTTCAAACAATGTTTTAATTTTTTTTCCTAATAAATCAAACACTTTTAACGATACGAAAGCTTGCCTTGATATTGAAAAACTAATATTTGTATTTGGATTAAATGGATTAGGATAATTTTGATCTAGTGAAAATATTTCTGGCAATTCTGTTTTTTTTGATTCGCTTATAGAAGTCACATTAGGAGAATTCCATTTCATTATAAGTCCATCACTACCAGCAATCCAGCCATTATTCTCATCTACAAAACAAACTGAATTTATAGTTCTTTCAGTATTGTTTGATAAGTTGACCCAGTTATCACCACCATTAGTTGTCTTTAATATGGTACCTTGTTGTCCAACAATGTAGCCAACCTTATTATCCAAAAAGTAAACGTTATTAAGAAAGGAGGATTCACCAATTTCTATATTGTGCCATTCCTTCCCTGCATTGGTTGTCTTAAAGCAGGCTCCAAAACTTCCGACAATCCACCCATTATTATAGTCTGAAAAATATATCGACTCTAACCAATTCGAGGTAATACTATCTTCAGCAACCCATGATTCGCCTTTGTTATTTGTTGATAAAATATTTCCATTAAGCCCGACAGCCCAACCAGTAGAATCGCTATTGAAATAAACCGATCTTAAATAAAACACATCACTATCATATCTTGTCCAGCTATCACCACCATTAGTAGTTTTCAGAATTGTACCCGCGTAACCTACTATATAACCATTATTCTCATCTATAAAGTGTACACTTTCCTGACGCAAGTACTCGTTTGCATTCTTGAGTTCCCATGATTCACCACTATCGGTCGTTTTAAGGATCGTACCGTAAATACCTACAGCATAACCAATATTCTTAACAGGAAAATGAATTGAATTTATAGGGTAACTGGTACCGGACGGTACACCAATCCAATTTGCACCGGAATTTGTTGTTTTAAGAATTACACCACTTGGCCCTGCAGCCCATCCATTCATCGAATTAATAAATGTGAGGGATTTTATATCTTCAGTATATGATGGGTATTTGTTCTCCCAATTTTCGCCATTCTCATCAGAAATATAAATTGATCCGGCAGGACCAAATACCCACCTAATTCCATTATTAAACTGATAAACTGATTTAATATTGTGATCCAAGGGCTCTGCTCTATTTTCTGTCCAATTATTGCCCCCGTCACTGGTTGTTAGAATAATTCCACTTTGCCCGCCGATTATTCCGTTATTTCTATCCCGGAAATGAACTGTGTACAAGTGTGCATAACCACCATACTCCTTCTGATTCCAAGAATATCCTCCATCGGTAGTAAGAAACATTATCCCTGAATTTCCTACTATCCATCCATATTCATTATCAATAAAGTGCATAGATTCAAATCGTAAGTGATGGGCATTAGGATCATCATAATATACTGTATCCCAAATATTACCTCCGTCAGTAGTTTTATATAATGACCTGTATTGACCAACACATAAACCGGTATCCAAATCAAAAAAATGCATTGAGTATAACTCTGCATCAGTTTTGAGTTGTTCCTCCCATTTATTACCCCCATCATTGGTATAAAGAATCCTTCCGTCGTACCCGATAATCCAACCGTTCAAACTATCTACAAAAAAAACATCGGTGAGGTAATCAGTAAATCCGGTTTTCGCTATACTCCAGCTTTCGCCCCCGTTTTCGGTGTTGATTACTGTTCCGTTTCCCCCTACTGCCCAGCCGAATCGACTATCAATAAAATCAATTGAAGTTAACATCTCATCAACTCCTGAAGTTTGAACTTTCCATGTAGAACCGAAGTCAGATGTTTTACGTATTGTTCCATATTCTCCGGTAATCCAGCCTAAAGAATCGTTAATAAAATCAACATCTTTAATTTCATATCCATGTGGGTAGGGATTTTGCCACAACCAATTATTTTGTGCATTTATACACACAGCTAAGAAAATAGCACAAATTATGAAACGCATAGATAATCTCCATTTTTCCATATAATCTGCTGACAAGCACTATTAGTTTAAAGTAACTTATCTATCATTGAAGAGTTTAGCGCAAACATAAATAATAATCACTTTAGACTCAACTAGTTAGATATTTTATAAAAAGACTTGCTGTCGGGATTAAATAGATTTTTAGAACCAAGACGGCTAGAACCGAGACCGATATAGTCAAGACAAGCAGAACAAGGGGTCAGGATTGAAACAATAAATAGGAAATGGTTTTAAACAATTTAATGGATTGTAAATGGCAATATATGCCAGGCTTTGAAGAGCAATAAATGCCAAATCAAAAAGAGCACAATGAATTTAATGCAATGAGTCAGGTATGTTTCTTAGCAGTTTGATTCTGGTCATTTGAGTATCAACATTTTTTTACTGATTGAATTTTGTTGCGCGATTAATCTATAAATATAAATTCCACTTGGAATCAGTGGACTAACCGAACTCGCATCAAATTCTACCTTGTAGAATCCGGGCTCATACAGCTCACTAACCAATGTAGCTACATTGTTTCCGAGGACTTCGTAGACAATTAATTTAATATGCTGTCTGACAGAATAGTATTCTGTCAAACGCGGAATGCTGTACTCTATTATTGTCGATGGATTAAACGGGTTTGGATAATTCTGAGATAAGCTGAATTCAGTTGGCGCATCAATTGACGGATTTTCAATATATGTGATTCCGTTGTTTATTTCTGCCAAAGCGCTATAGTATGTAGAAGTACCATCTGTGTCTATTTGTTTTAATCTGTATTGTAATTTTAGAGGATGTGAGTTATCATCAAACTGGTTGATATCAATAAATTCATATTGCTTCGGAGAATTGCTGTTGCCATGTCCATGTACAAAACCGATTTTTAACCATTGAGATTCATCGTGGTTGCCTGTTACATTCACCGACATTGCAAGCAGAGTCGAAGAGCGTTCTATTTCAAATCCATAATTGTTCACTTCCGTTGCCGTTTCCCATTTCAATATAACATGCTCGTTCTTTAGTTCAGCATTAAATTCAGTTAGTTCTACCGGCAGCGGATCATTCAGATCGAATGTATAATCGGTAGTCTGGTCCCTTGCAGTATAAATTTTTACAAAGACAGAATCGGTGTTATCCCAACTATTGCCGCTATTAACCGAATTATCAAAGATAAACTCTCTTTCCAAAGTATCTGTCGAAGAGGTAAACTGCGCAGGATTTATTCTTACGCCATCGTAAGGATTTTCGTCTTCCGTGGATGCCGAACTTCCGTTTATTCCTATTCTTCCTTCGAAGTCAATTGTATCGGTAATTCCCGTATTAGTTGAAAGCTCAAATCTTACCAGGTCTATTGCCGAGTGATGTTCCTTTATTATTAATCTTAAAGAATCGCCACCGGCGTCCCTGGTTATGGATACATTTTTTGTTTTCGGGGTGTATGAAAGAAGCCTTATCGGATGCCTCGTATCGCTTGCTTTTATATTTCCATTATTCCTGTTGATATAATATTCAAAATGAAGGTGATATGTATTTATTCCAACGCCGGAATTACCTGATAAGGCAATTGTATCGCCCGCGCTCACGCTATCGTTTACTGAAACAAGAAACTTACTAAGATGAAGATATGCCGTCTGCCTTTCAATGGTTGAATTGTCGGCCATTGTTAAATCATCGTGAGCGATAACAATAAAATTGCCGAACCTCGCTAAGCTTTCTCCTTCAGCTTGCGCAGGTTCCACCCTGACAACTTTACCAGGTAAAATTGAAAATACAGGTGTGCTGTCGGGTTCTGCTATATCAATTCCCCTGTGGTAATCATAGGAACCGTTTAATAGCCTTGGAGCGAATGATGAGGATAGCCTGTCTTCGGTATTGGTTCCGCTTATTGGCCAAACGCTGTTTGCAGGATCATCAGTTTGGAATATCAGTTCCTGCGAATAACTCGTTCCACTTAGTAATGCTACTAAATACAAGAGATATCTGACGAACATAATACCCGCCTGCTTTTATTTTGCTGGTTCAGTATTCTAAAATAGAAATCTGTCAATAAAAGAAACAAGATTCTATCTGAGGTTTCTTTCTTTGTAAAAATTAACCCGTAATTTGAAAAGTATCCCAAAAGCAAAAAGTGGAAAAATGTATTAAAGCGGTTGCCTGCTAAAGCGATGAAGATGCGGATGGGATATTTGATCCTCGGTAAATTAAGAAAAGGTCTCGCTTTCTAAAAGTGTTATTACCAATTAAATTTGGTAAGACAATGAACATCAAATAGAAAGGAGACCTAATATGCA
>JANQLA010000503.1 GCA_028280855.1 Melioribacteraceae bacterium | reverse complement strand
GCCGCAGCGCTAAAGGAATTGGGAATAGAAGAAATGTACCTCACTCCCAAGTTAAGGGAAGTGATTGAAGAAATGGGAGATGTTAAATGAAAATTCTCGTAATAAACGGACCCAATTTAAATATGCTCGGAGCAAGGGACACTAATTTCTACGGCAGCGAAACTATGGACGATATTGAATCCGAAATGAGGTCTACATATCCTCAGATCGAATTTGACTTTTATCAGTCCAATATCGAAGGCGAAATTGTAAACAGAGTTCAAAGCGCGACTGGATCTTTCGATGCGCTTATTATAAATCCCGCAGCTTATTCTCATACGTCGATTGCAATAAGAGATGCTCTGGAGCTTTGTACTATCCCTAAAATTGAAGTTCATTTATCAAATATTGCGAGTAGAGATGACTTCAGAAGCAAGAGCTTAACCGCATCAAAAACAGACGGTTACATAACTGGATTTAAGAAACACGGGTATTTTGCTGCTGTTTTCTTGATTCAAAGAATTATGAATGAAAAATAGCTTAATAATTGGATCCGATCCCCTAAATTCTACTTAAAGTAACTTCTCAGATAAAAATTAAATGTTGACTTAAATTTGTCCATTAGTTATTTTCATTAAAAAATATTTGAGATACTGCTATGAAAGACTTTGGGCTAAAAAAGTTATACTATTCTATTAGTGAAGTAAGTAAACTAACCGATCTTGAACAGTATATATTACGCTATTGGGAAACAGAGTTTGAGCAGTTAAATCCATCCAAAAACAGGGCGGGAAACCGCATTTACACAAATAAAGATATTAACCTTATTCTCAAAATTAAAAAGCTCCTTCGTGAAGAAAAGTATACAATCGAGGGAGCAAAAAAAATTCTGGCGGAACCGAATTTCAGCATTCCTGCTCCAAAGATTCACGATTTACCGAAAACAACCGAAGTTAAAACAAGCTCACCGGATAACGGACAAGTAGATTCTTCTTTGAGAAAGGATCTTGAGGATATTCGTAATTTTTTATTAGATTTGCATTCTAAATTGTAATTTATCGGAACGTGGCGCAGTCCGGTTAGCGTACTGGTCTGGGGGACCAGTGGTCGCGGGTTCAAATCCCGCCGTTCCGACGCTTGTTAAGCTATTATATTATAATGCATTAGCCCTCTTACCTGAGGGCTTTTTTATACTCTCGCTTTCGTGATCCCGCTACATTAGAACCATATTTGGACTTTGCTTGCGAGTGGCATTAGAATTTTAATCAATTCCTATTCCTGATACAAAATGATATTGAACAGATCAATAGTCACCACTGTAATAAAATATCCAAACAGCCGTCCATTAGTTTTTTTTGGAGACATTTGCTTAACATCATACCAAAAAGATAAAATCACTATTCTTTGTTATAAAATACCCGGCGGGGGATTTAAGTATACTGATTTAATTATTTTCTGCAATTCATCATATCCGAACTTGGATTCCCATCCTCTCTCTATAAGTTCAATTTGAATTTCGTCTACAGACATCTCTAAGTTTAACATATGAGCAATTTCTACTATTAGCTTTGTATAATCTAGACTAGCTTTTTTAGGTAATACTTTTGATTGTCTTATCTCATTCCTCAGAAACTCCAACTCTCTTTTCAACTCCAAAAAGTCCTTCTCTGTAATTGTTATTTGGGTTTTCTTAATATCATCAGTATCCAGGAATGCTGGTAGTACAGATTTGATTGGTGATTCCAGTGTTTCTTTTATTGCAATTTCAATTTTTCCTTTAAGCAAATCTCCCCAGTTGGAGGCGTTTTTATCAAACTCTATAACACGTAGTGCACGCAAGTCAAAGGGTACATCGTCCATTGAATTGGTGACCAGTATCGCAGGTTTTGCGAGTGAGTGGGCAAGTCCTAATTCATACAATACATTCGCGTTTTTACCTGTGAGATCTGCTAAAACTATTTTGGCTTCCTTGGTTAAATCCCAAATGTCTTGAACAATACTACTCGGTCTGTAAATGTCATCCGCTCGTTTTGGTTCGAGCCCCGCGTTTACAATTGCCGGTTTATAAATATCTACATAGTAGTTATCAAACCAACCCCCGAAGGGCATTATTACGAAGCAGGTGTCTTTTTTCTGCTTATAATTTTCTTTAGCCATGTTTAGAATTAATTATTGTTTAGAATTTAATTTGGAAACTCGGAAATTCCTTTAAAGGTGTATGTACTATTTCTCCATCCTCTTTCACTTCTTCAATTTCGCCCCATCTAACATTTGCACCTTTTTCCCACAATACCTTAGCTAATTTCTGAACATATTCAAATTTTCGGACCGGTTTAATCAAATTAAGTAATTCTTTCCCTATTGAAGTATAAAGTATAATTGGCAAATTAATCGTGGGCTTAGCAGGTTTAAGCTCCGCTTCAAGTATTAAATCACCAATTTGGAAGAAAGTTGTGGTAATGGATTTAGTTGTACTGACAATTTGTAAATTAATACTTTCTCCATATTGAACTAATCCAATTTCTCGCAATAATGAAATATCATCGAAACCAATTTCGAAGTCATGTAAGGAACTTCTCATACTATCCATGTAATTACCTATATAGACATAAGTTTTATCATCTGTTTTAATAACATAATTAGAAACTGTTGTAAATACCCGTGCTTCATCCTTTGTTAAGTTCCTTAGCACCTGAAGTGTTCTTAATGAAAACGATTTTGGACGTTTCACTTCACCTGCTAGAATCTGCGCCCAGAGGGTCTGCATTTCCTCTGTTGAAATTTCTCCAGCATAGCTGAAAAATCTTGTTATCCAATCTTCGTCAACCGGTTCATCAGATACTTCCTTCTCGCTTTCCAACTGTTGCGCGGCTTTTTGTGTAATAGTTTCTCTGTTTTTTCTGCTCCTGGTAATAGAATCTGCCTAGTGTTCGATCTTCCAATCTCATATCAGATTTTGTAGGCGCATTTTCGATTGACCTGATACTGAGTTTTCCATCATGATAGTTAATATGGATTGATTTATCCTGGCTTTCTTTTATAGTGTCCGAAATTAATTTTATTTCATAGGCTCTTGCGTCTGCGGTTTTTCTAATTTGAAAGGGGATTGAATAAGCACTTATACCTTTGGCAATAACTTCAATCAGCTTGGTAAGAGGTTTGCTTATTCCAGATAAGGAATCCATATCCTTTTAGAATTAAATATTTATCAATATTTAAAATATAATGCTTTTTAAACCGCTCTCAAATCTCTTACAAGTTTTATCCAGGCGTCGAGTTGCCGGGTGAATATAACTGTTTCATCATCTTTATCATTAAGTAATAAAATTTTGGTTGAACCTAATGAGAACTCGAGTTTGCGTAACATATTATCGAATTCCAGTTTATCAGCTTCCGCTTTAGTTTTTCTTTCTTCGGTTTTGGTTTGGTTTATCCTGGCATAAATTTGTTCTATTTCAGCCAAGGTTTGTTGATTCTCAATTCCCGGTTTTGCCAGTTTTTGTTTGATGTGATCAAGGGAGAGTGAGATAACTTCTTTCGCTTCATCTCTAACAGTGGTTTGGTTTATCGGATCGGCTATGTGATCCATTATTTTATCAACAACCTCCTGAATTTTTGCAATCAGTTCCGGCTTTTTCTCTTTCCAGATACTAAGGTCTTTTCCAGCTACCTGAACTTCAAGAATGTTTTTTATTTCATTACCATCGCTCATAATTATGTTCTAACTGTTTCAACGCTGGTTGTAAATGAGTATTGATTCGCGGATTTTATTTCCAGCTCATCTCCGCTAATTTCATAATATAAATCTGAAAGTGTGTTTATCATTTCAGCTATTTCAGTAGAATTATATTCAGCAAGGTTAAATAATAAGTGAAGGTTTATGCCAAGAAATTTATAGTTAAGCTTATTAAACTGCTTCATCGCAATGAATCTTGACGATTCATTTGGGTAAACCAAAGAAATCATCCCTTCCTTAAAAAATTTTAATTTCCTGCTAACATATTCATGGGGAAACACAAACTTTTCGTTGAGGAAAGTCAAGAAATCTTTAATTGCTTCCGATTCCAATATATCTATATAAGTATCTTGAGAAAGGTATATTCTAAAA
>JANQLA010000404.1 GCA_028280855.1 Melioribacteraceae bacterium | reverse complement strand
ATACATCCTCGGGAAGCTTTTCTGTAGCAATTCTATCGAAATTTTCCTTTAGGTCAGGTGGCTTAAAATAACTTGAACCGGAAGATGAAATCGATTGGGTAAAATCGCCTGAAGTACGAACCTCAATTTTTTTATTCTGCGAAACGATCTTAAAATCTTCACCGTAGTCTGTTTCGTAACTGTCACTGCTTGTGTGTGAGTCCTCATGCTCGGGTATATCTTCAGGGTCTTCATCAATAACGGGAGGCTCCTCCTGGCGGATTGAATCGCGCAGGAAGATTATAAATCCAACATAGATTACAAGCAAAGCTGCAGACACAGCCCTGATGACTAAATCATCGGTAAAAAATTGAACAACCGAAAGGAGAGGAATAATTATAAAAATCAGTAATCTTTTTCTATTTCGGTTATCAAATGGCATTAAATCAGTTTCGTTATGTTAATTAGTTGAGGAGGATTTCATGAACTTAACCAAAATATAAATTACTGTAAGTAAGTTTCCAGGCTTATACAACTAGAGAAACTAAATTCAATATAAGAATTGCCAATTATACTAAATCTTTGATTAAATAGCAGTATGCTTATAATTTTCTCATTATTTCGAATATCTCTTTTCGCCCCATAGGTTTCATAGCGGAATACAAAATTATATCACTAGTTGAAAGTTTTGAAGAAATTGTATCCAATACTACTTGCTTAGCTTTGGCTTTTTCGGATTGTTTTAACTTGTCGGCTTTGGAAAGTACTATTGCATAAGGTAGGTTAATATCGCTTAAGAATTTGTTCAGCAGCAAATCAAGCTCGGTTGGTTTATGCCTGCTGTCAATGAAGTGGAAAGCATACTTAATTGTTTTGGATGTAAGAATATATTTCTCAATTAATCTTTGCCACTGTTCCCTTTCAGCTTTCGAAACCTTAGCGTATCCAAAGCCGGGCAAGTCTACTATATAAAATTTATTATCAACCAGGTAGTAATTTAGAGTTCTTGTTTTGCCTGGAGAGGAACTCGTTTTTGCAATATTTTTCCTGTTGAAAAAAGAATTAATAAATGAGGACTTTCCAACATTTGAGCGCCCGCACAAAATAATCTCATCAAGTCCGTCGCTCGGTGCCTGAGTAACTTTTGCAGCGGATTTTATGAACGTAATCGCTTTGAACATATTGTTATTTAAAATAGAAAGAGAGCAGCCAAAACAACATGACCGCTCTCTTTAACAATCAATTAGTAATACTATTTATCTTCTTTTTTTTCTTCTTTGCTGTCGTCGGTTTTCTCATCCGGCTTTTCTTCTTTTGCCTCATCTTTCACATCATCAGCGACTTCTTCGGCAGGCTGCTCTTCTTCTGTCTTTTCAGCAGCTTTTTCTTTTACATCTGCATCATCATTTTTTCCATCAGCTTTAACTTCTTCAACAGCATCAGCAGTGTCTTCAATAACTTCCGCTTCAACAGCTTCTTCTTTTGCCGATTCCTCAATCACTTCTTCTTTTTCAACAACTTCCGGTTTTTGCTCTTTTACTTTCTTTTCTTTTTTTGTTGTTACATCATTAAAGTCAACAAGTTCAATAATTGCCATTTCGGCGCCGTCGCCTTCTCTTGAACCCAATTTAACTACGCGTGTATAACCGCCGGGTCTGTTGCCTACTTTTTCAACAACTTCGCCAAACAATTCTTTAACTACATTTTTATCATTTATATCCCTGGCGATTAATCTCCTGGAATGAACAGAATCAGTCTTTGCTCTGGTAATCATAGGTTCTACGAAAGTTCTCAACTCTTTGGCTTTAGCGACAGTTGTCTTAATTTTCTTGTGCTTAATTAAAGCAGTTGCTAATGATCTTAAAGTAGCTTGCCTGTGCGATGCGGTTCTTCCTAATTTTCTGCCTTTTATACGATGTCTCATTCTTCTACCTTTATTCCAAAATTAGTTGTTTTCAATATCATCCTTAACGTATCGATCAACGTCCATTCCAAAATCAAGACCGTAATTCTCAACAATCTCAATTAACTCAGCTAATGATTTTCTTCCGAAATTTCTAAACTTCAGCATTTCAGATTCATCCTTCCGAACCAGGTCACCTAATATTTTTATGTTGGCAGCTTTTAAGCAATTATGCGATCTTACACTTAATTCAAGATCATCGACACTTGTAGTAAGAATCTTTTTAATTCTTTCATGCTCGGCGTCTTTTTCGGTTTCAACTTTATGCTCTTCCTGCTCCATATCAAAATTGATAAACAGGTTTATATGATCTTTCAAAATCGATCCGGCGTTAGACAGAGCGTCTTCCGGAGTCATTGAACCGTCGGTTGTAATTTCCAGAGTAAGCTGTTCAAAATCATTGCTTTCTCCAATTCTTACATTTTTAACACCGTAAGTTACTTTTACAATGGGAGTATAAATTGAGTCTATTGGAATAATGCCAATTGTCTGATCAACAATATTTTGCTCTGAAGACGGCACGTATCCTTTGCCGAAACCAAACCTTAATTCCATAGTTACTTTTGCATTATCGTTAAGAGAAGCGATGTATTGCTCCGGATTTAAAATTTCGATATCAGGGCAAGCTTTCTGAAGATCGGCTGCAGTAAACTCGCCGGGCCCGGTTAAAGATAAATCAAGTTTATTCGCTTTTTTGTTGATGATTTTAAGACGAACTTTTTTCAGGTTCAACACAATTTCGGTAACGTCTTCAACCACACCGGGGATGTTTGTAAATTCATGAAGAACGCCGTCAACTTTTATAGCGTTTATTGCTGCTCCTGTTATAGACGACAAAAGAACTCTTCTAAAAGCATTGCCTAAAGTTACACCAAATCCTCTCTCTAACGGCTGAATCGTGAACTTGCCGTGCTGATCAGACGCTGTTGATTCTTCAAGTACTACACCTTCCGGCATTTTAATGAACGGATAGCTCATTTAATTTCCTCTTTCTAATTATAAACTATTTGGAATACAACTCAACTATAAGTTGCTCGTTTGCATTTAAAGGAATATCCTCCCTAGCAGGTATTTCAAGAAATTTACCGCTCAGGGTAGCTTTTTCTACTTCGAGCCAGTTGTACATGCTGTCTTTAGTCTTACGCAGAGAACCATGAACAACATCAAGTTTTTTGCTTCTTTCCCGTATGGCAACAACATCACCGGGCATAACTAAGTAAGAAGGAATATTTACCTTGCTTCCGTTAACCAGCAAATGCCCATGTAAAACCAACTGACGGGCAGCTTTTCTCGAAGGTGCAAATCCTAACCTGAAAACAACGTTATCTAGTCTTCTCTCAAGTAATTTAATTAAGTTCTCTCCAGTTACACCTTTCTGTCGATTAGCCCTATCAAAATAAGTACGGAACTGAGTTTCAAGTATTCCATAAATTCTTTTCACTTTTTGTTTTTCCCGTAGCTGAACACCGTACTCGGAAAACTTTGCTCTCCTGTTTAAGCCATGCTGACCCGGCGGATAATTCTTGCTTTCGATGGGACATTTTTCAGTATGACATTTCGAGCCTTTTAAAAACAACTTTTGTTTTTCGCGTCTACATAATTTGCAACTTGCACCGGTATATCTTGCCATTAAATACTCTCCTAATTAAACTCTTCTTCTTTTAGGCGGTCTGCACCCGTTATGAGGAATCGGGGTAATATCTCTGATAGACATAATCTGCAAACCTGCCGTGTTTAATGCTCTAATTGCCGCTTCTCTACCTGATCCGGGTCCTTTAACAAATACATCAACTTTTCTTAAACCCAAATCATAAGCTTCTTTAGCGGCAGCTTCTGCAGAAATTTGGGAAGCATAAGGTGTATTCTTTCTGGAACCCTTAAAACCGTTTTTACCGGCCGATGACCAGGAAATAGTATTACCGTATATGTCCGTTATTGTAACTAAAATATTATTGAAAGATGCTTTAATACGTGCAATTCCTACCGCATCAACGTGTACTTTCTTTTTTGTCTTTTTAACCGACTTAGCCAAATCTTAACTCCTTAATTTATTATTTGCCGGGCGCTTTTTTCTTACCGGCAACCGTTCGTTTTTTACCTTTCCTGGTTCTTGAATTAGTTTTAGTTCGTTGTCCTCTTACAGGCAAACCTCTTCTATGACGCAAACCTCTGTAGCAGCCAATGTCCATAAGCCGTTTAATATTTTGCTGAACTTCACTTCGCAGCGAACCTTCTACTTTAAAGTCTGCTGTCATAATTGATCTGATTTGAGCAACTTCCTGCTCCGTAAGATCAGATACTTTTTTATCAGGATCAATTTCCGCTCTTTTTAATATTTCGAGCGCGGTTAACTGCCCTATTCCATAAATGTAAGTTAATCCGATATAAGCTTTCTTTTGTTTTGGTAAGTCAACACCTGCTATACGAGCCAAACTCTATCCTCCTAAATTAACCTTGTCTTTGTTTATGTTTTGGATTTTTACAAATAACTCTAACGACACCTTTGCGTTTTATAACTTTACAATTTTCACATATTTTCTTTACTGATGCACGAACTTTCATCATAGCTCCGATTATTTGTACCTGTAAGTAATTCGACCTTTATTAAGGTCGTATGGAGAAAGCTCAATAGCAACTTTGTCTCCAACCAAAATTTTAATAAAATGCATTCTCATTTTGCCTGAAATATGAGCAAGAATTTCATGGTCATTATCAAGCTTTACTTTAAAATGTGCATTCGGCAACGTTTCCGTCACCACACCATCAACCTTTATTGCGTCTTGTTTTGCCATTTAACAAACTGTTAAAATTTCTGAATTACCGTTTACTATAGCTATTGTATGTTCAAAATGAGCAGAAGGTTTGCCATCGGCAGTTTTTACAGTCCAACCGTCTTCTCCTACAACAACTTTATAATTTCCCATGTTAACCATGGGTTCAATAGCCATCGTCATTCCTTCACGCAGAACAGTACCGGTATTTTTTTTCCCGTAGTTCGGCACCTGAGGATCTTCATGAAGATGCTTTCCAACACCATGACCGCATAATTCTCTTACAATGCCGAAATTATTTGCTTCACATAGTTCTTGAACGGCCGCTCCAATATCGCCTACCCTGTTTCCTTTTACGGCCTGCTTAATTCCCAAATACAAGGATTCTTCTGTCACCTGCATAAGCTTCTGCTTTTCTTCGGAAATCTCACCCACAGCAATACTTAATGCCGCGTCACCATAATATCCGTTCTTTAGAACACCAACATCAATCGAAAGAATTTCACCTTCCAGCAGCGGTCTTGCTTTTGGAATTCCGTGAACTACCTCTTCATCGATTGAAGTACACAAAGACCCCGGAAAGTCAATTGACCCTGCCTGTGAATAACCTTTGAAAGCCGGAATTGCATCATTACTCATTATGTAATCCTCGGCAATCTTGTCAAGCTCCAGGGTTGTAACCCCGGGTCTAACATTTTTTTTTACAAGCTGCAACGTCTCTGCAACTATCTGACAACTCTCGCGTATCTTCTCAATTTCACTCTTGGTCTTTATAAAAATCACTTATATGCCGCCTCTTCGTCCCTTCATCTTACCGGATTTCATAAAGCCGTCGTAATGACGCATCAATAAATGGGACTCGATTTGTTGCAGCGTATCCAGCGCGACACCGACCATAATCAATAAACTAGTTCCGCCAAAGAACGAAGCGAAACTACCCGAAACACCCAACCTATAAACAAAAGCCGGAAGTATAGCTACTATTGCGAGAAATATTGATCCGGGTAAAGTAATTTTCGTTAGTATATTATCAATAAAATCTGCTGTCTGCTTGCCCGGTCTTATCCCGGGAACAAAGCCGCCTTGTTTTTTCATATTTTCAGCTACATCCTGCGGATTGAATGCAATAGCAGTGTAGAAATATGTAAAGAATACTATCATCAATCCGTAAATTACGGAGTACGTTATCGAAGTCCAGTCAAAGTACCCGGCAACCGTTTGCATAAATTCGCTATCCGGGAAGAAAGAAGAAATTGTGCTTGGAATAAACATAATCGCCTGTGCAAAAATAATAGGCATTACACCGGCAGTATTAACACGCAAAGGAATATATTGAGTAACACCGCCATATACTTTTCTGCCTACAACACGTTTTGCATACTGAACAGGAATACGTCTCGTTCCCTGGGTAACCAAAACTATACCGGCAATTATTAAAACCATGAACGCCAGTATTACAATTTCAATAACAATATTCCTTGTTCCCGCACTAATCAAACGAATTTCGTCAAGTATGGCAAAAGGAAATCCATTTATAATGTTTATAAAAATTATCAGCGAAATACCGTTGCCTATACCTTTTTCAGTAATCTGCTCACCAAGCCACATCATAAACACAGTGCCAGCCGTCATTAAAATTACCGATTGAAATACAAACCCAAATCCCTGAACTTCAACAGGAATTACCGAAACGCCTTGAACCTCCAAAGGAAGCACAACACCGGTAACAATACCAACCGCCTGAAATAAAGAAATCCCAACTGTTCCGTAGCGGGTTAACTGTGTTATTTTCTTTCGTCCTTCCTCACCTTCGCGCTGGAGTTTCTGGAAATACGGAATAACCGCTCCTCCTAACTGTAGAATAATTGATGCGCTGATATAAGGCATTATGCCAAGAGCAAAAATTGCCATTTGGCTAAAAGCTCCACCCGCAAACATATCATACAATCCCAAAAGGTTGTCCGAAGTTCTGTTTGCCATTGCCTCTGCAAGCAAGCCTGCATCAATACCGGGTAACGTTATATGAGAGCCCAGCCTTACAATAAACAAAAGAGCCAACGTATAAAGAATCCTTTGACGCAGCTCATGAATTTTGAAAATATTGCGGAATGTGTCTTGTAATTTTCCCATTAACCTTTAATCTCTTTAATAGTACCACCGGCAGATTCAATTTTCTCTTTAGCAGTTGAGCTGAAACCGTAAGCTTCTACTTCGAGTTTGGATTTTAGTTCACCGCGTCCCAAAACTCTGAACGGGTAAGCAGCTTTAGCAATTATTCCGTTTTTATATAAAACAACAGCGTCAACCTTTCCACCTTCAATTTTCTTTTCGTCAACCAGTTTCTGCAAAGTATCAACGTTAACAACCTGGTAGTCAATCTTGAAAATATTTGTAAAACCTTTTTTCGGAACCCTTCTCTGCAAAGGCATCTGCCCACCTTCGAACCAGGCCCTATATT
>JANQLA010000395.1 GCA_028280855.1 Melioribacteraceae bacterium | reverse complement strand
CTCTGTAAATTAAATTGACGCTAATATGCTATGCTACGCGAACATCAAGGCTGCAATCTAACAATCTTGCAATCACGCAATCTTACAACCTTACTTTTTTTTTATAAATATATAACCAGCTTTTTCCGCGCCCCATACGTGTTCGCCTTTTTCATTGAAGCCGCGATCCCAGCTAAGGATTCGATCTTCCTTAACAGTTACTTCTGAAGTCGCGTAAGTTGCTCCTCTCAAGTTGCTTTCGCAGTGATCTTTTACGGTTGAGCCTTCATAATAACCCTCTTCATTCCATTCCAGCACAACAGCGCACCCTTTCCTTATTTCCAAAGAGTCGGGCGTAATGTCGCTTAAAGGATTTTCCTTTTTCCAATCGCCTGCAAATCTCATTGGGTTCCTGATGGAATAAACAACACTTTCATACTTGCCGGTATCGGCCTTTACCAAATGGTAAACACGCTGGCGGTAAGGCTTGTCTTTGTAAGCTGCTACAGCTTGTTCAACATACATCCAGGGACCGTCTTTCCGATCACCCCAGATCGGTACCATTTCCAATTCGATTTCATAATATGTTGTGTCTTCAATTGCTTGTTCGGCGCTCGAAAACGAGCCTTGCATCCAGGAAAGTAAATGATCAACATTGTTTTGTCCCTGCAATGAAACAACCAGGCATAACACGATAAAGAAAGTAAGCTTTGAGAAATTCATTAATTTAATTCCTTATTTAATATAGTGTCCAAAAAATTATAGCGAAGTACCCGAAAAATAGCAAAGATAAAATCTTTGAGAAATGAAAATTCCAACAGAAAGCAAAACCGTTGAAAATTTCCTTTATAAATTTTGATGAAACCGTGAACCTTCTTGAAAAATACCGACTAGTAGTATAGAAACGTTTTTTTAGTAGAAGAAAGTAAGAACGATTTTTAACTTAAAAGCGTGAAAACAAATTCCGACAAAATATTTGATGAATGGCTTGTATTGCAGTTTCAATCCGGTAAAGAGAAAGCCTTAGGCCTCCTGGCAAAGAGGTGGAATCATAAAATTATAAGGCAGGCATACCGGCATACGAAAAATATTGAAGCCTCCAAAGATATTGCCCAGGAATCCTGGTACTCGATTGTAAGGGGCTTAACAGGCTTAAGGAATCCGCAAAGTTTTGGTGTCTGGGCGCTTTCTATAGCAAGTAAAAAATCTGTTGATTGGATTAGAGCGAATCAAAAAGAAAGAAAGCATGAAGATTATAAACGGGAAGCTCAAAAAGAGTTTAATTCGGAAAGTGATGATAATACAAAACAAGTTAAAATAAATGCCGTTAGAAAGGCTATGAAAGATTTGCCTGACGAACAACGTATGGTGTTATCGCTGTTCTACCTTGAAGAATATTCGCTTAAAGAAATTGCAAAGATAATGAATGTTCCTTCAGGGACAGTAAAATCAAGACTGTTCAATGCACGGGAAAAACTTAAAAAAATTATAAAAAAGGAGAAAGGTTATGAAACGAAATGATGAAAACATAGATGATCTGATTCAGCAGGCGCTTAGCAAAGAAGAAGCGGAGTTTTACGACAGCCTTGATGAACAAAATTTATTTGATCAGTGGATAAACCTATACAAGGGTAAGTTCAAATGGTGGACAATTCTTATTACTGTTGTAATGATAGTTTTTTTAGGTGTAAGCGTTTACTCACTTGTTCAATTCATGAGTGCAGGCAGCATTGAAGAAATGCTCAAATGGGGCGCGGCCTTATTTTTTAGTTTGATGGCTACAGGTATGATGAAATTATACGGTTGGATGCAAATGGATAAATACGCACTTATGCGGGAGATAAAAAGGTTGGAATTACAAATTTCTTTATTGGTCTCAAAAGTAAAGGGTTGATTAAATGTGTTTGTTTATATTTGCCTACCTTCATTATAAACAACAATTTATTGGTGAAGAGAAGTAAACATTCAAACATACCGATATTTATACCCGAACTTGCTTGTCCGCATCAATGCGTATTTTGCGACCAGGAAAAAATCAGCGGTTCTTTTCATATTCCTTCGCCGGACGAAGTTCCTGCCGTTATTGAACAATATCTCGATACTATGAGTAACGACAGGTTAATTGATATTGCCTTCTTTGGGGGTAACTTTACCGGCATCTCGATTGAGCGGATGGAGGAATATCTTTCAAAGGTCTGCAAATTTGTTGAAGATGGTAAAGTAGATGGAATACGTTTATCTACCAGGCCTGATTATATTGATGTTGAGAGGTTACAACTGTTAAAACGTTACAGTGTAACAACAATAGAGTTAGGCGCCCAGTCGACGAACGACAAAGTATTGCAAAAAGCAGGGAGAGGGCATGATGCAAAAGCAACTAGAAATGCATCCGAATTAATTTTGGATTACGGCTTCCGGCTAGGATTGCAAATGATGATCGGACTGCCCGGCGATAGTTTTGAAACATCACTGCAAACGGCATACGATATCGTTGATTTTGGCGCATCGAATACGCGCATATACCCGGCGATAGTAGTTAAAGGAACTACGCTCGAAAAACTTTATAATAAAGGAAAATATAAACCGCTGGAATTGGATGAAGCAGTACAGTGGACAAAAAGCATATTGGAAGTGTTCGAAAATAATGATGTTGATATATTGCGCGTTGGATTGCATCCGTCGGAAGAATTGATAAAAGGAAAATCGTTTGTAGCGGGGCCGTTTCATCCGTCATTTAAAGAACTAGTTATGACTGAAAAATGGAAAGAGATGCTAAAGAAAGAATTGAATAACAAAAATCCCAAAAGGCTTTCCATAAAAGTCAACCCCGCACAATTGAACTATGCTATCGGGTACAAGTCTTATAACCGTAAGTGGATGCTTGATCAAGGAATGTTAGTAAAATTTTTAAGTGACCCAAACCTAAAAAAGTATGAATTCGACGTTAGCTATAATTGATTATAGGGCGCCGCACAAAGCAATTGATAAACTTGGAAAGTATGTTGAAGACATTCACCTGTTCGAATCGAACGGTATAACCTACAACTCAATTTCAGGGCATCCAGATGTTTTCATGTTCCAGGATGAAAACAACTTGGTAATAGCTCCAAATTCTCCATCTCCGCTAATCGATTTTTTGAAAAAGTACAATGTTACATTCGCAACCGGTAAAGCATATGTTGGCGACGAGCTGGAGAACAGCGTTTTATACAATTGCGTTGGAACCGAAAACTGCTTGATTCACAAGGAGGGTTTTACCGATGAAGCGATAATTAAACTATTACCCGGTAAAAAATTAATTAACGTTTCGCAATCTTACACACGGTGCAGCTTATTGCATATTGGGGAAAAGAATTTTGTTACATCGGATAAAGGTATTGAAAAAGTATTGCTTGGGTCTGGTTTCAACTGCTTTTATTTTCATCCCCGGCAAATAAAAATACATGATCACGAACACGGCTTCTTCGGCGGTGCTGCCGGTATGCTTGGAAATAAGTTGTTTACTATTGGTAATATTAAAAAACACCGGGACGGCATAAAGCTGTTGAAGCTTTTAGATGAGCTTCAAATAGAATTAATTTCTTTATGTGATGATTTTTTATATGACGGCGGAGGAATATTTTTTTTCAACTAAAACATCCTGGAAAAGGCTGGTTAGGTATGAATATAAAGCAAGCGATATAAGAATTAAATTATGTAGTTAAACCTGTGGAAATGTAAGAGTGAATTTTGTTCCTTCATTTTTTTTGCTTTCCAAATCGATTTTGATGTTGTTAAGATCGCAATAGTTTTTCACGAGTGAAAGACCAAGTCCTGTGCCTTCGAATCTTCTTGAGTATCCGCTTTCTTCTTGTGAGAAAGCATCGAACAATTTTCCAATATATTCGTCCGATATACCAATACCGGAGTCTTCAATCTCAATCTTAAGCTGGTTACTATTGTTTTGAAGTAAACGGATTTCAATAAATCCTTTATTGGTGTACTTAATAGCATTATCAACTAAATTCATTACAGATTGGTACACAGAATATTCATCGCATTTCACGAACGAGTTATTGACACTTCTTTTTATACTAAGTTCGACATCTTTGGAATCTAATAAACTTTTTAAATCATTATAAACATTTACAATAATATCCTGAAAGAGGTCAACCTTTTTTATAATTAGCTTATATGCACCCGCTTGTAATTCTGATGAGTTTAGTATAAGATCAATAGTTCTAATAATTCTACTTCCGGCATTTGAAATACTTTTGAAAATATGCAAATGTTCACTTGTTTGATTATCGGCCAGTTCCTCCTTGAGTAAAGAAGTATAGCTCATCATCACGTTAAGTGGTGTTCTAATTTCGTGTGACATTTGTGCAAGGAATTCAGACTTAAGTCTTTCCGAACGTTCGGCTGATTCCTTTGCTTCTATTAAAGCACTTGTCATCTTTTTTCTATCGGTTACATCTCTTATAATACCTTGTATTGCGGTCCCGTTTTTATAACTCAAATAAGTTGTGTTTACTTCGCAATCAATTTCAGTACCGTTCTTTGTAACCGCTATAAATTCGTACTTAGAATCCAGCGTTTCTCCTTTTAATGACCTACGATTTCTTTCCTCGATTAGATATTTACTTTTATCGGAAACTATTGTCATTAAATCGAAATTTTCTTCTCTTGCTTCCAAATGCGAATAGCCGAACATTTCGCTAAACTTGTTGTTAATCATTTCAAATTTGTTGTTGAAAAGAAGGTAAATTGCATCATTTGAATTTTGGATAAGAGAACGGTATTTATTTTCGCTCTCATGCAATGCTTTTTCAACCAATTTACGTTCAGTAATATCTGTAGTAGCTACTAAAGCCCTGTAATTATTTCCGGTCTTCGTATTAATTTTGAATTTGAGATAAACATATTTTGAATTTCCTTTGAGCGTTTTAACTTCACCTTCGGAAATAATTTCTGATTTACCTTCGCTCAAAGAGACCATCTCTTCTTTAAATACCTGGTAAGATTTTTCCGAAAATATTTTCTCCAGGTTCCCGAGCAGTTCTTCTTTTGAGTCGGCTTCGTGAAGAGCAAGGGCTGCTGTATTAACATTCATAACTTTTATTAATTTCGAGCTTTTATATAAGTCTTCGGGATTTGAATCAAAATGAGATCTGAAATTTGTTACCCCTTTATTTCTTAGTTGATCCAGAAACTTGAAAACATCCGTAAAGTCTTCCTCCCACAATGGCACAGGGGAATCATTGAACAATGTTTCAAATTTTACTTGGCTTGCAGATAATGCTTGTTCGTATTCTTTCCTTTCCGTAATGTTAGTTATCAATCCTTCTAAAACCAGAAGCTCACCGTCATCATTAAAAACACCTTGTCCTTGTTCCCAAACCCACCTAAGTTCGTTTTCAGCAGTAGTAATCCGGTAATTCAATCTGTAGGAAGTCTTATTTTCCAGTGCATTTTGAATGTTTTCCCAAACAGTTTCTTTATCATCTTTATGGATAATATCTGCAAAAGAGAGCCTGTTATTGTTCGTTAAATCTTCAGGTTTATATCCTGTGAGTGCCGTACAACCATCACTAACAAATTCCATTGACCAATCGCTATCATTTCTGCACCTGTAAATCATTCCCGGAATATTGCTCATTAAAGTTGATAGTTTTCTCTCGCTCTCCCGCAGTGCAATATCTATTCGTTTGCGTTCTGAAATATCCTCATAAGTACCAAGGACGCCATAAATATTTCCTTCTTTATCTCGCAATGGAATTTTCGAAGTGTTAAGCCAAATGGTCTCACCATCAGGAGTAGTTTGAGGTTCTTCATAGTTTAATCTTGGGACACCACTTTTTACAACCACTTCATCATCTCTTCGATATCTTTCCGCTTCATTATGCCAACTCATTGAGTAATCATCGCAGCCTATAATCTCATCAGGGTCCTTTCTGCCTGCATCATTTGCAAATAGTCTGTTACATCCCAGATAAATACCGTTTAAGTCTTTCCAAAAAACCCTTACCGGAATGCAATTAAGCACGTCATCCAGCATTCTCCTGGATTCATCTAGCTTATCCTCAACATGTTTTCGTACCGTAATATCTTTAGCGATTAACAATAAGTATTCCGGCTTATCACGATCATTCCTAATTACATTTCCACTTACTTCCGTTGGAAATAAAGCGCCATCTTTGCCTAAAAATCTCAACTCAATATCTTTGGTTAATCCTTGTTCGATAATTGTCTTTACTGATTCCATAGCATAAGGCCTATCTTCTTCCACTATTAAATCAAAACTCGATTTACCGAACAATTCTTCAGGAGAATTTAAACCATGAATACCGGCGAATTCTTGATTCGCATATTTTATTTTACCTTTAAGATCAACAACTACTATTGCATCCGGTGAAATTTCCAGGAAACTTCTATATTTGGCTTCGCTCTCCTTAAGTTCTTCTATGGTTTTTTGTAATTCGGGATAGTAGTTCTTAACCGCTGAAAAATTACCAATTCCGAGCAAGTTCCCAACCTGGTTATTTTCTTTATTTTTAATTTGTCTTTTATTCATTCAAAATAAGAGTTTAGTTTTGAGTTTATCATTTTGGCTACTATATAACCCATTCGTATATAAATTCAGAAATTTTTTGGATCCATAGTAGCAAACTCTTACAAATTCATTAGATCAGATATAATTACATGATGCTATTAAACTGCAGAGATTTAATCCTTTTGATTAAAGATGGTGGGAATTATATAAAAAACATCAGAAGGACTTTAACATAGCAGCTATTAAAATAAGACTCAATAACCAAATAATGAAAGCGTTCTAATTGCAATAAACGCGTTATTAATATAATGTACTGGAATTAATTTCATCTATCTTTAATTCTATAAACGAATTTTAACCCACTCCAGTCTTTATCGATGGCTGCTACTTTAACATCTACCAACCCGATATCAAGCAAATGCTCTCGAATCGAATCACGCTTTAAATCCGTTGAAATATTTGAGCTTCCTTTTGGCCAGCTAATCCACATTAAACCATTCTTATTTAAAACTCTTTTATACTTTGGTACATTTTTCGCTAACTCCGCGTATGAGGTAACAAACAGATGGATAAAATCGACCTTACTTTTAGCGGGAATCCTCTTTAGTATTTTAGTTCCTGTTGGATAGTCGGCAAGTAAGTCGAAGTAATTTGACGGCTCGTTATAAAGTAGAATTGTAAATCCTTCCTTTATTCCAAGTTTCTTTGCCAGAGGTGTTGACGAATACCCTGTAGACATAAAACATTCCCTTCATATGCTGAATAAAATATAATTACAATATTTCGGAAAATTATTTTCAGAAAAGAATAATAATCAGACGAACTTACAAGTTAAGTTTCGAAAAGATATAAAGCTATTAAAAGGAAGAATATGGTGCAGAATTACAATTTAATTATTGAGTTAGTGGTAGAATGTTACAGAATAAATAAATCTTCAGTGTTTATTAAACGGATTGTACTTACAGGGAAAATTGTAGCTATAAATCAAAACAAATTTCTATCAAGATTGTAGTTAAGAAGCGCATCGTAGGTTTTTTGTGATGTCAACTTCAACAAACCGCCAAGTGAGTTCATTTCTTCATTGGTTACTTCAACCCGGGAATAAATTTCAACCGATGAGTCGCCAGTTGTCTTCTGTATCGAAGTCGAATTAAACAGCTCTTCGCTCATTAATTTGTTTGGATTAAGTATTTCGAAATCATTAAAGAAATTTTGGAGTACGCTTTCGAATACAGGTAAAGAATATTCGTAGTGTGTACAAGCAAGTAATACATAAATTTTTTTGCTTGGCTTTGGAAGTTGATCGCACATGCCACGTGTAAAATTGTAAATCATTTCATGTACTTTTTTGCTTCCCGGATCAAGTTGTATTTCCGATTCCAGGAGATAGCAAGGCTGCTCGTAAATTTTACTGGAGTTAATACCTTTATTAATAAGCAATGATTGATGTGCATGGGAGTTGATGGTAGTGGGTGTACCGTAAATTACCGCAACGCTGTTACTATCTGTATGAAGTTTGCTAAAAACCATTTCTACCCCTGTTTCAACAATGCCCAAAACGTTTGTTGCAACACTACGCGCAAAATTTGTTTCGGGAAACAAAACCGATAAAGTGTTACACGCAACCAAAATTATATCGGGGGAAAATTTTTCTTTCATGCTCTGCAAAGCGGAGTTAAAAACAAATAACTTTTTGGAATGATCCGAAATTCGGTTATATCCAAAGTTTGTATCGTACAATGCATTAAAAAAAATTATTCGGGCATCTGTTCCACGAAGTTTTTGTTCTATATTGGCAAGAACGGATAAACCTCCCAGACCTGAATCGGTTAATAATATTACAGGGCGATCACTAAATAATCTTTGTTGGTCGGTCATAGCATGTAATGTATATTGTTGCTTTTTGTGTTTATTACGTTTTACAATATATGTATTTTAGAATCACAAATAAACGTCGTGAGTAAGCGCCGTGAGGCAACTAATTAATATCGTAAAAATTTTTGGAATTGGTTCAGTACTATTTTTATTTACAAATAGTTGTAGTGACAAACTTACCATAAGGGAAATTTATACGGACGGCGAATACGACACGCAGTTCCCGTCGGAAGAGGCTTCGCAATTCATCAGTGAAATAAGCCGTTCAATTAAGCTTATCAACAGCCTGGCTTTTTATAAACAATACAGGTTTAAGTATTCCGAAAACATTCGCATAGAATCCATTGCCGATCCGAGCATTCTCAGCAAGTCGTTTGCAGCAAGTAATTTTAACAAATCATCTTCGGGTACTGCAACAGTGGTTGGCTTAGCAAATAACAACATACTTTTTTTAACGAATGCTCACATTGTATATTTTCCCGACACTCTCTACACGTATTACGCCGACGAAAACGGGGAGCAATCGGGTAGAATAGAGAGCATATCAATTAAGGAATCGCAAACGAATTATCCTGCCGCTGTAGGGATCAATAATCTTGAAATTGTACTTATAGATAATAAAAAGGACATAGCTTTTGTTGGCGGAACTATTGATAACTCATATCGAAATAATCTTTCCGTATTCAGCTATACAATCGGCGATTCAAGAGAACTTGAATGGGGCGATTTTGTTTATGTTTTTGGCTACCCCATGCATTATAAAATGTTAACGCGAGGCATTGTAAGCATACCCGATGATGATGAAAATTACTTTATGGTTGATGTTAACGTTAATCGCGGATCAAGCGGGGGTATAGTTCTTGCGTTGAGGGACGGGGTCCCGAACTTTGAGCTTGTTGGAATAATTTCATGGGTTCCCGCCGAAAGGAAAAATGTATTGGCGCCTAAAGCTCTTTACAACGATAAGCGATACCAGGTCGATGCAAAATACGAAGGCGAAATGTTCATTAGTGAAATAGAAAATGTTAAGTATGGAATCGCAAGAGTAGTTTCCATTCAATCGGTAAAGAGTTTATTGAAAGAAAATTACGAAACAGTTTTAACCGAAGACTACGACCTGAGTGCATTTAAGACAATACTTGAACTTGACTAAAATTTTAGCGTAAGCTGATCTTTTCCTTCTTTGTTTTCATGAATGTTCAGGTTGGATAAACCTACCCCGAGCAGCCTGACCGGTTTTTCAGGCGCACTAGGTTGGTAAAGTAACTCTTTAACGATATCAAAAATTTCATCGAAACCATCTACCCAGGCGGGTAACGACTTGCTTCTTGTTCGCGAAACAAAATCATGATATTTTATTTTTATAGTAACCGTTTTGCCTTTAATCTTTTTTTTGTCAACATATTCGCATACGCGTTTGGTTAAGGATTCCAATTTCTGCAGCATTTCTTCAGGATTTGTCAAATCAGTATCGTAGGTGCGTTCTGCGCTAATTGATTTTCTTATGCGATTCGGTTTTACCGGACTATGGTATTCACCGTGTACAATTTTGTAATAATACGAACCTACTTTGCCAAATGTTTGAGTAAGTTGAGCTCGATCCATTTTCTTCAAATCGCCGCATGTCTTAATTCCCATTCGCTTCATCTTTTGCGATGTTACTTTGCCGATGCCCGGTACTTTGTTGATGTCAAGTGTTTCTACGAATGCTTCGGCTTTATCAGGCGGAATAACATATAAGCCATTAGGTTTATCCATGTCCGAAGCGACTTTTGCCAAAAACTTACTTATCGATACACCGGCCGAAGCGTTAAGGTCTAATTCGGATTTTATTCGCTGCTTAATTTCTTTTGCAACAAGTGTTGCGGATTTAATTCCCATTTTGTTGTTTGTAACGTCCAGGTAGGCCTCATCTAATGACAGCGGTTCAACAAGATCTGTAAATTCATGAAAAATACTCATTATCTGTTTTGATACTTGCCGGTAAACAT
>JANQLA010000376.1 GCA_028280855.1 Melioribacteraceae bacterium | reverse complement strand
ATTTCTTTGGCAGACAGATCGCTGTATTTTACCAGCATCTTTGCCGCTGCCATAGCATACATACCGCCGGAGCCTATGGCTACAACGTTATCGTCGGGTTCAATTACATCGCCGGTGCCAGAAACAACGTAGGCTTTCTCCTTTGCTATTACCGCAAGCATTGCTTCGAGCCTGCGTAAATACTTATCGGTTCGCCAGTCTTTTGCAAGCTCAACTACCGAACGTCCGACGTTTCCGTTAAACTGCTCAAGCTTTTCTTCGAACCTTCCGAGCAAAGTAAAAGCATCGGCTGCTGATCCTGCAAAACCACATAGAACTTTACCACCCAGCAGCTTTCTTATTTTTGTCGATTTATGTTTCATAACCGAATTGCCTAATGTAACTTGGCCGTCACCGCCAATTGCAGCTTGTCCGTTATGTATTACACCGCAAATTGTGGTTGATCTTATTTTTCTTTTCAAACTATTCTCCTAAAACTTTATGGTAATTCTTTTCTGTTTTGTTTCCATTTATCAATCCACTCAACGAAAGGATTAGTTACCGGCACGGCCGGCAATCTTCCGCCAAAACCAAAATATCGATATACAAACATACTTAAATCTTTCACTTTTATGGAGCTTAATAAATTACTGTCGATTGTTACGTTATATTTTGCAGCGAGTTCCGCGGTTTTATCTATGAAATAATTCCTTAGTTTTTGCACACGTATTTGGGTTTTTAATTCATCTTTAATTTCGTCAAATGGTTTTACATCGCTCTGACGTTCTTCTTCCTTGTCGATTAGCCTAAAAATTGAATACCCGTCGGGAGTTTCAACAGGTCCCATCAAATCGCCTATTTCCATTTCTGCAGCCAATCTCCCTATTTCTCCGTAAGCCGTTACAGGAAAAAATCCGAACTCACCCCCTTTGTCACGTGTCCATATTCTTTTGGTATAC
Organism: Melioribacteraceae bacterium; assembly: GCA_028280855.1. GTDB lineage: Bacteria > Bacteroidota > Ignavibacteria > Ignavibacteriales > Melioribacteraceae > PGYT01. Next base: position 3,827 of record JANQLA010000376.1, on the reverse strand, counting down.
AAGGGTGCAAGTTCACTTAATGCTTTTCCGTCATCAAGTTGATGCAAGACCTTTTCAATTACTTCAAGGCTATCGGATAATATTTCAACAATGTTTACCATCTTTGGTACTATTGTGGAATTGTTATTCGCATTATAATATTCGATAACTTCGTTATCCGATACGATAATGCCTTTCAACAGCTCGCGTTTGTAAAGAGTGCCCATATAGTTATCGCGCCAAATGTTTAAGAATTGAATTACTTCGGGATCGTTCTGTAATCCTTGCTTAACTGATTCGCGGCTTAATAGTTCTCTTTCGATAAAATATTTAACGCGAGATTGCAGCTGGGCGCTTATGATATGCGGAGCGGTAAAAGTTGCATTGAAACCTTCGAAGAAAAAATCGTGCAGGAATTTCTTTAATATTACAGGTCTATCCTCAAATTTGATGAACGGCATATTAAGTGAATCATACCCAAACGATTCTTCCATAGCCTGCAAATCTTTTTGATTGAGCATCAGTTTCACTCCGTCCGTTTCGGCTTCACTTGCACGGGAATTTAAAATTGTAGATACCTTATCGGCGAAACTCCAAAATAGAGCGCTGTCTGTTTTCACATTCAAGTTGCGGAAAAATGAATTGTAGTATTCGTTATTACTTTTGCTTAATGTGCGTTGGTCTATAACTTTTCTAAGTTTCGAGTTACGGCTGACATCATTAAGAGTGGCAAAGTCCGAGTTCGGTTGAAACCCATCAAGGTAAAAAATGTACCAGCCAGCCGGAGACTTAATAGGTGAAGTAAACTCACCAACGGTTAAAGAATAGATTGAGTCCTCTGTCAATTCTTCCATCTGGCCGAACTCTACCCTGTAGTAATTTTCCACGTTCGACGGATCACTTGCAAACAGCGAATCAAATTGAACGCCTGCGAGCAGATCATCGTATATAAGCTCTATTGAATCTTTTGTTTGGGTATAAAAAAATCTTACCAATACATCGTACTGCATCCTGGCAATTGACTTCTCGATGTCGGCTTTCTCAGGATTAGCCTTTGATTTAACTTCCTTGTTGTATAACGCATCGCGCAGGTACATTTTTTCCAATGCCGGAAACGAATATCGCATTACCTCCGATGTGTCAAGGTTAAAACTTTCTGCTTCAAGCGACCAAAGCTTCTCTGCAATTAACGAATGCAAAAAAAACTCTTTCTTTTGCAAAGCATCTTTCATTCCTACACGATTTATCTGCGGGGTCAACTCGTATCTAATCTTGAATTCTTCCACTGTTATTTGTTTATCACCGATTTTAGCCAGAACTTTATCATCGTTGTTGTCCTGTGCATTAAACAGCGATACACCCAACAGAAATAATATTTTAAATATCTTAGTCATAAAATCACTCAATATATTTTCGGTATTAGCCGGGCAACGTTTTGCTGATATGTTCTATATTTGTCACCATATTTATCTACCAGTTTTCGCTCCTCGTAATATGAACCGACGATAAAATAAATCGTCATCACTATAAAAAACACCAAGTAAAACAGGTCCATCGAAGGCCGAAAAAGAAGAAATAATATTGAAAACAAATAGACCGGGTGCCGGCAGTATTTTAAAGCTCCCTCAATTTTTAGTTCCGATTTTTCGTCAAGCTCGTTCTTATTATAATTTCCATTTATATACCTAATCACCTGGTTTGCACCTAGGAACTCTTTTAAATCGATATACCGGGCAGACCAGATAAACCCTGCAATACTTACCAATTGCAAGAGGTATACGATTATGTCGAACGGATAATACAGGTTGTAAATCGTAATATCCGGTTTGGGTGCAACAACATACAAAAAGTAAAGTATTATAAGCGATGATATATTATAGAAAAGCCGATAAAATGCAATTCGCTCACCGATAGTACCGGCTAACATCTTCTTAAACTTATCCGAAGCCAGCAGTGTATGCGAGATACCGAACAAACTAAAAAGTAGTAGTATAATTATTACATCGAGTAGAAGGGTCATAATTCTTTTCGCAGGCGTGCGACCGGTATTTTTAACTGCTCACGGTATTTCGCAACGGTTCGCCGGGCTATATGAATTCCTTTTTCTTTTAGCATGCTTGCAATTTTATCATCGCTGAAAGGCGACTTCTTGTTCTCTTCATCGCATATTTCTTTAATCAATTCTTTTATATGCTTGTTCGAAATTTCATTACCCGAATCTGTTGATAAACCTTCGCTGAAAAAGTATTTAAGCTCGTGTATACCAACCGGACTTTGCACATATTTACCGTTTACAACCCGGCTTATCGTAGAAATATCCATCATTACTTCGTCGGCTATATCCTTGTATATCATCGGTTTCAGAGCTCTCGGGCCTATTTCAAAAAACTCGTATTGTTTTTCCAGGATTGCGCGCATAATTTTCATCAGTGTTTGACGTCGCTGCTGAATCGAAACAATGAACCATTTTGCCGATTCGAATTTTTCACGAAGAAATTTGTGGGTCTCTTTATCACGAGGAGAAATCTTACGTTTGCGTTTATTAGTATTAAGCATTTCCAGGTAAGTCTGGCTTATTGTAACAGAAGGAACGCTCCTGTCGTTTAATGTTACTATGTAGTTGTTATCGATTTTTTCAATTAAGAAATCGGGTGTAATTTGATTTGCTTCATCCGATACAATGCTCCCTTCGCCGGGCTTTGGATCGAGCTTATGAATAAGGTCGAGAACCGTTTTTAGTGTTTCGCGCGAAAGGTCAAGATTTTTTTGGATAACATCAAATCTTTTATTTACAAAATCTTTGTAATGTTTATCCAGTACCTGTTCGGCGAGGTAAGTAAAGTATTCGTCGAATGAGCCGTTTCTCAACTGTATAAGCAGACACTCCTGAAGATTTCGGGCGGCGATGCCAACCGGGTCGAGAAGCTGAATTTGTGAAAGGACTTTTTCAGCATCTTCAAGCGGAATATTTATGTGATCGAAAATCTCAAGGTCCTCAACCAGTTTTGCTAAATCCTGTTTGAAGTACCCGTCTTTGTTGAGACTCTGAACAATTAGTTCGCCAAGTATTATTTCTTCCTCGGTAAGTTCGAGTAAATACAGCTGGTCGAACAGCTTATCAATTAACGAAGTCCGTTGCGGGGCAATAGGCTGAGTTTTATCATCATCATCTCCGCTCCTGTTCAACTTTGCTTCATCAAGGTCGCCTTCATTCATGTAGTCTTCTACTTCAAACTCGTCGTCGTTGCTTGCTTCAACTTCATCATTGTCTGTTTCTTTTTCATCGGCTTTATCGTCAGGCGAGTCTTCATTCTCAAGTTGTTCAAGTTCCATTTCTTCTTCTGCTAACTCCTCTAAAACGGGGTTCAACTCCAACTCGGTTTTAATTCGCTGTTCCAATGCAAGAGTATTTAATTGCAATAGTTTCTGGTATTGGATTTGCTGGGGCGAAAGTTTCTGTGATAAAGATAATTTTGTGCTTAGAGATAGCATTAATTGGATTCCTTAATTTCAATAAGTTGCGAGTAAAATTCCTCCCCGTAAACTCTTATTAGAGCATCCTTGCAAAATTCAAGCACCGATGTTCCTGTTTTTTTGCCAAGCTTTAATGCAGGAGCACATTCGGTATATTCTTCAAATTTTAGAACCGGACCGCCAAAGTCATTTATTCGGATTGGGAAAAGATGACAGGAGATCGGTTTTCTGAAATCCGTCTTACCATCAAAATAAGCTTTCTCTAATCCGCATTTTGCCACTTCCTCTTCAAAGAAGACGAAAACACAATCTTTCGAATTAACGCTTTTTATCATCAAATCATCGTGTTTTTCTTCCCAAAATCCTTTTTCCTT
>JANQLA010000364.1 GCA_028280855.1 Melioribacteraceae bacterium | reverse complement strand
CTCGAGGAACGGCGCCGTGCATGTAAGATATTAGCACGCCGTAATTAACAATCGGAACACCAACGAGCTTAGCCTGCTTTATTCGCATCTGCATTGCGCGACGCGTTAACATGCATCCGCCGCAATGAATAATCAGCTTATATTCGGAAAGATTATCCGGATAATCGTGCCCGTTTCGTACAGTAATATCAAGGTCTTTACGTGTATGCAGCCGTAGCCAGCGCGGAATTTTAACTTTGCCGATGTCGTCTTCCTGTGCGTGATGCGAGCAAGCTTCAGCTACTAGAATCTTATCACTGTTTTGTAATTTTTCAACGCGGGTTAAGCCTTTAGTGTATTCGCTAAGATCGCCTTTGTAACGCGCCATCAAAATAGAAAATGTAGTAAGAGGAATTTCATCGGGTACATCGGCAGTAACACGCATAATTGCCTGGCTGTCGGTTACGACTAGTTTCGGCGGTTCATTTAGTTTACTAAGCGCCGAACGCAGTTCTTTGTCTTTCGCAACCACTACTATCGTATCCTCATCCAATGCTTCGCGTATTGTTTGAACCTGCGGCATTATTAATCGACCTTTCGGTGCGCCTAAATCTATAGGAACAACTAGTACAATTACATCATGTTGGTTAACTAAATCGCCAATAAGCGGCAACTCGGAATCTGCAGGAATTAGCTTTACTATACTTTCTTTAAGCTCGTGTATACCTGTAGTATTTGCACACGAAACGTTAAACTGCTTTACGCCAAGCTTGCGCAGGTCTTCTAGCAACTGATAGTTGACGCCCAATTCACTTTTATTTATTACAACCGCATATTCCAGCTCAAGCTTTTTGAAATGATCAATTAAGTTCCTTTCTTCTTTGTGCAAAGGATGTTGAGCATCCAAAACAAGAATGGCAAAATCAGCTTCGGAAATAATTTGAACAGTTTTGCCGATCCGCTTTTCGCCCAGTTCGCCAACGTCGTCAATTCCTGCAGTATCAATCAGCACAACAGGCCCAAAGGGGAGAAGCTCCATTGCTTTTTTAACCGGGTCGGTTGTTGTTCCCGGCGTGTTGCTTACGATAACGAGGTCTTGTCCGATAAATCTATTTACAAGTGAGGACTTTCCGACGTTCCTTCTGCCTACAAAAGCAATATGCTTTCTTTCTGATTGTGCTACCTTACTCAATTTCAATTCCTATTTCTCTTGATAAAATATTCACCAGTTCTTTTTCAGTAATTTTCGTTGACTTCATTAGTTCATCAATAAACCGTGAACCATTTGCAAGTGATACTTTAGCAATTCGGTCAATTTCGTCATAACCAAATTCCGGTATTAGCGCTGCGGCAATTGCATTGGAACTAATTAAGTTCTCCCGGCACCTGTCTTTATTAGCTGAAATGCCTAATATACATTTATCTGAAAGAGTGATGTTTATTTGTTTCAATATACTGAGCGATTTCAAAAACAGATGAGATATCATTGGCAAGAATGCATTAAGTTCAAGGTGTCCGGCAGCAACTAAGTTAGAGATCATGGAATCATGCCCCTTTACCAATTCTGCTGCCTGGATTCCTTGTTCAAGAATTACAGGATTTACCTTTCCTGGCATTATACTAGAGCCCGCCTGCATTTCGGGTAGGTTTATTTCTCCAATTCCGCCTGTTGGACCGCTGGACATAAAACGCAAATCATTACACATTTTCAGAATCGAAGTGGCACCTGCTTTTACAATTCCGTGAACTTCAACGAACATGTCAAGATTTTGTGTAGCATCTATTAAATCTTCGCCTTTAGCGATTGGCAAGCCTGTAAGTTTCCTAAGCACATTGTTTATTTCGAGTACGTACCGTCGATCAGCGTTGATAGAGTTACCTATAGCAGTTCCTCCCAGATTAACTGATCGCAATCGTTCCTCGGCATTGTAAAGCCGCCATCTGTCTCGTGCAAATGCTTGAGCATATGCACCGAACTCCTGACCTAATGTGACGGGAACGGCATCCTGGAATTGTGTTCTTCCAAGTTTAAGAATTCCTTTGAACTGTTCCTCTTTATTTTGCAATGATCGTTGCAGATACGCAAATGAATCTTGCAGTTCTTTTAACAAATAGATCGAAGCAACTTTGAATGCGGTCGGGTAAGTATCGTTTGTAGACTGCGACAGGTTGACATCGTCAATTGGGTGAATAATGTCGTACGATCCGAATTCTTTGCCCATTACTTTAAGAGCGGTATTCGCTATAACTTCATTAATATTCATATTAAGCGATGTGCCGGCGCCGCCCTGAAGCGGATCAACAATTATTTTAGTATATATTGAATGGTAACCATTTTCAATTGCTTGTTCTGTTTCGACAATTAGAGAATCTATTGCTGAATCTATCGATTTGAATTTTTCTTCATCCAGGATTTTAATTTTATTGTTCGTAATTGCAGTAGATTTTTTTACGAGTAAATATGATTTAATTAAAACCGGGTGTATTTTTTCACCGGAAGAAACAAAATTTTTTGACGCTCTTAAAGTGTGTATGCCATAGTAAGCATCGGTTGGTATTTCGAGTGATCCTATCGAATCTTTTTCTATTCTCATTCAACAACTTATAATTTAGTAAGGCAAATATAGTAAGATACCCTGTGTTTTTTCATTCCAAATAAAAAGCCCAACTGAATTAATAATTGGGCTAGTGACATTTAGATAAAACAGTAACGAACTTTTAAATTTGTTTCATCAAGACCATCTTAAGCTTTCTAACAAACTCGTTTGCAGTAATTTTATAGATATACATACCGGAAGCTTGATTAACGGCATTCCATTCTACATTATAAACACCAGCACTTAATCTTTTACTGATTAAAGTTGTGATTTCGTTTCCGATGGCATCGTAGATAGTTAGTTGTACATCAGATGCTTAAGGTAGCGAGAATTTAGTTGTTGTATTCGGGTTAAACGGATTGGGATAATTTTGTTCCATTGAGTAAGTATCAAGTAACATATACTCTGGAGTTTCGACACTTTTTTGAATAAAATCAGCAAGTGATGATTCCAATAATCCACGAGCGTATTTTGTATTGTGAATTCCATGACTTCTATCGGAGTTCACAAAATCCCAGTTAAACTTGGCTCTAAAAAATGCATCTGTTACTGAATCTTCTGGGCTGACTGCTTCAAGCTTTGCTTTCAACTGATCCATCAAACCACTAATTTCAGTTTGAATTCCCCTAAAGTCAAATGATTCACCGGCAGGATCAAAATGAGGATGACATCCATCCTGTGAGCGTGATTGCAGATGAGGCTTAAACCTGCGACCTGTGAAAGCAGGTATAGCAGTATCGCCTTAGTTTAATAGACATGGCGGGAAACACACTTATCTGCAATTGCAAATGTATGGACAGAGCTTTCATACGTAACTCCATCATATTCCCAGCCACCTTTACCTTCAAACATAAATGCAGTGGAATGGTAAATATTACTTCCATCTGGTTCTGGGTTGTCAGGATTGAATTCCGGATTATGGCACTTTTCGCAAATTTCATCAAGTGGCATTCTTAGCTGTGCATGATTCTCTTCGGAATTAGGACCGTGACAAGTGGTACAAGTAATGTCGTTTCCTTCTGCACCGGGAGGTACAACATTCGGCGCCAAGCGAAGTCTTAGAATTATCACCCATATGGTAAGGATCAAACGAGGAGCCATCAGAATTTCCTTTAGGATCATGACAATTGAAATTAGTTTCATCTGAACCTGTTCTGTGGCAGTCGATACAGCTATATCCAAAATGCGAACTAACAATTCCGTTTTCCAATGCAACAGCGCGTCCCGTTTTAGAAAAGGGGTTAATTTCTTCTGCGTGACAAGCTGAGTTTGAACAACCCACTGCAGGGTTGTAGGCTCCCATGTAGAAATTTTGCACAGTAATTAAAGTAGATAAAAGAAACAGTAATAAAATGGTGAAGTTTCTTTGATAAGATCCTCCGTCAATTTTGGTCTAAAAAAATGGTTCAAAAATTATCCTAGAATAAAAGCTTATTTTATCCTAAAATTCAGTCATGTAAAAAATGATTTCTCATACGTTGGGAAAATGTTATGTCCAATCTTTTATTTGAAAATTCTTAATAAACCATCACTAGTAATTGCTTTTTATCAAACGAGGACCCTTTGGATTCTCCACTGTCAATTAGTATTTTGTTTTGTTAAAATTTGGAGAATTTATGCAGATTTTTAATACTCTTAGCGGCAAAAAAGAGAAGTTCCTTCCGTCGAATCCACCTGAAGTTTCTTTTTATACATGCGGCCCGACTGTCTACGATTTATTTCATATAGGTAACGGAAGGACGTTTATAATGTCGGACATTCTAAGAAGGTATTTAATTTACAAAGGATACAATGTTAAATACGTTATGAATCTAACAGATATTGATGACAGGATAATTGAAAAATCCAATTCAATGAAAACCAAAAGCTCAACTGTTGCAACTCAATATAGTGATGCGTTCTTTGAGGATATTGTTAGATTGGGAGTCAATGAGGCGGATTATTATCCAAAAGCTACAGATCATATTGCTGATATAATTCATTTAATAAAAAAACTAGAAGAAAAGGACCTAGCATATAGTGTTAATGGAGATGTCTTTTACAGCGTTGATAAATTTGCAAAATATGGCATTTTGAGCGGTAAAAAACTAGATGAACTTGAATCAGGTGCAAGAGTTGATGTTAACGAATCGAAAAAGAGCCCGCTTGATTTCGCTTTATGGAAAAGCGCTAAGCCCGGTGAACCTTATTGGGATAGCCCCTGGGGCAAAGGGCGACCAGGTTGGCATATTGAGTGTTCGGCAATGAGCAACAAGTTGTTGGGAGAAACAATAGATATCCATGCGGGCGGAAGTGATTTGATTTTCCCTCATCATGAAAATGAAATAGCACAAAGCGAAGGGGCGCACGGGCAACAGTTTGTTAAGTACTGGATTCATTTCGGTTTTCTCAATATTAAAGACGAAAAGATGTCGAAGTCATTGGGCAATTTTTTTACGGCGCGCGATATCTTGCAGAGGCATTCTGTTTATGCACTTCGTTTATTATTCACACAAACTCATTACCGGGGACCCTTAAACTATTCTGAAGAGTTGATGGAAGCCGCAACGCGCGGAGCTGAGAAACTGAGCAATTTTTATCACGAACTTATTGGTTCAATTGATTCTGCCGAGACCAAAGGGGGGACGTTTAATACCGATATCTATAGAGACCGATTCATAGAAGCTATGGATGACGATTTTAATACACCCCAGGCAGTTGCAGTGTTGTTCGATCTGATAAAAGGAGTGAATAAAAAAAATACCGATGAAGGAAGAATAAGTAAGGATTCCCTTATTGATTTGAAGTCATTTCTTGATCAAACTGCAATTGATGTTCTGGGGATAATAAACTCCGAAGCCCTGCCGACAAAGGAGTCGTCAGGTCTTTCTGATGAACTGATAAAGCTACTGATCGATTTAAGACAGGAAGCGAAAAAGTCAAAACATTATGATTATGCCGATTTCATAAGGGATGGGCTTAAAAACCTCGGTATTGAACTTCGCGACAGTAAAGAAGGAACGACTTTTAAAATTAATTAAATTCGTGCTTCCAGCATGGCAGTTGGATACATATTATTGATATTAGTTTTAATCTTTGTCGTTGCTACATTGCTGTGGCTATACATTTTTTCAATTTACGAAATTAGATACAAGCCGGTTTACTACGAACAGATCGCCAATTCTTCCAAAATACTTATCTATTGTACCCCGTTAAATTCTCTTGGATTGAAAGCTCCGTTAAGGAAGGTTACTTATAATGTTGACGTTATCAAAGGAGAATCACTTATCAAAAATGTTGTTTGTGCAAAAAGTCAAATAATAATTGAGTACTTTGATTCCGGTGATAGTAAAATTTCAATTAGTGTTAGCAGCAGCTTGAGTTTATTCCCATACCGACTTACAATAAACTAATTTTGAATTTATCATTTTCTCCTTATATTTAGGACAGATAAATATCATTTGAGGGGACAATGAAATTTATACACTTACTATTCTTATTAGCTTTCACTTCAAGTAATTTATTAGCTCAAGGGACTGCCGGTACAAATGCCAAATTTGAGTACAGATCACTTGTAGACCTACCAACCGCCGGAGTTCTGGAAAAAGGATATGTTGGTGTATCAATGGACATGCTTCCGCTCGGGGTGCTTGTATCGAAGATTGAAGTTGGTGTATTCGATAATTTTAGTTTCGGAATCTCTTACGGCGGCTCAAATATTATTGGAACCGGTAAAATAGATTGGTATAAACTGCCAGGTGTAAATGTAAAGTTTAGGGTTGTTGATGAAGCAGAGGGTTTCCCGGCGCTTACATTGGGTTTTGATATGCAGGGTAAAGGACGTTTCGATGATGATCGTAACCGTTTTGCAATAAAATCACCCGGGTTCTATGCCGCTGTGGCTAAAAACTTTGAATTTCTTGGTTATTTTTCGATTCATGGAATGCTGAATTATTCTCTAGAACGAGATGACAACGATAAAGACTTGAATGTAGGGCTTGGCCTGGAGAAAACTATAGGTGGAAAATTGTCTTTGGTAGCTGAGTATGATTTCGCGATTAATGATAATAACCCTCTATCATTTGGTGACGGGAACGGTTATTTGAATATGGGTCTTCGTTGGTCAGTTGGTGACGGGTTTACTTTGGGAATTGATCTGCGGGATCTATTAGAAAACAAGAAATTTAGTTCCAATAGCGCTGACAGGGGGATATTTGTAGAATACATTAAGGCAATATTCTAATTGATCTAAAATCTATACAACCGCTCCGCAATAGTATACATCAAATAACATTATTCTGCTATTTTAGGATTTAATCAAGCTTAATTCCCGGCATAGTTTTTGGCATAATCTTCAAGATATCTATCAGAAAGGAGTTAACAATGACACCCCTTCGTAAGCTTACTTTTTTGCTTTTGTTTTTAAGCGTTGTATTTCTCTCCGGTTGTTATACACAATTCGCTACAAGAGATTATGAAGAAGATGATTATGATTACTACTCATCAGACGATGAGGGTTTTTATTACGAAGATAATGAATACCTGGATTCCGATTCGGTTGTCTACGATAAAGATGGAAAAGTAAGGGTTTATTTGGATGACGAAGAAGATGTGTATGTTTCAACAGACGGCGATGTAACGGTAATCTATGATGATTTTGATGACTACTACTATCAACCGCGTTATCGAAGATATTTCTGGGGAGGATATTATCCGTCGGTTCATTTGACCGTCGGTTATGGTTACCACGATTGGTGGTATCCTTCATGGAGCTATTGGGATCCGTGGTATAACCCATGGTACTCGGGATGCCTAGTTACCGGCTACGCTTATTGGCCTAGACACGATTTTTACTATGGTTACCCGATTCATTACGGGTATTATAGCTATCACGGCGGAAATTATCTTTACAAGAATAAATATAAATACAGAACACATAACACCCGGCTACGCAATAACGATGGCGGCAGAGGTTATGCCGACAGGCGCAGAAAAGCTGATGGGGGAAGAGGTTCCGAAACTTTAGCAGTTGGAAGACGATCGAGTTCGGGCGGGGGTGCAGTTACAAATAGTCGAGGTAATTTTACATCAGTTGACAGAGGTAAAAGTTCGCGCCGGGATGAGGATGTTAAGCGGCGTAATGATAAATCTGTTAGCTCGAGAGAAAAAGTGCGCTCAACCGGTAACGGGCGAAGTTTCGAAGCTCAGAGTAAACCATCAGTATCTAAGAAAGGGCGAAGCACCGAAAGGACGAAGGTAAATACGAGAACAACCAGAACTTCGACCAAAGAAGTAAAAAGATCTACCAAATCGTCGCGTAGTTATAAACCGAAATCATCTGGAAACAGATCTTATAAACCGAAGGCTAAATCAGGAAGCAGTCGTTCTTATAAACCGAAAAGTAACTCGAGCAGGTCATACAAACCAAAGAGTAACTCAAGTCGTTCCAGTAGTAGATCATATGCTCCTAAATCACGAAGCAGCTCAAGTAAATCATATAGTAAACCGTCTCGTAGTAGTAGCTCAGGATCAAAATCTTATAGAGGAAGCAGCAGTAGAAGTTCATCCGGGAAATCATACAGCAGTGGTTCGCGTAGCAGTTCGAGGAGCTCGGGTACTCGTAGTAGCGGTTCCAGGAGCAGTGGTAAGAGCAGAAGATAAATTAAATTAATAAAGTTCATCTTAAATTTTGTAACTCCTCCAATTAAAGTAATCCGGGTTAAATTTTCAAATAGTTCCTAACCCGGATACTTGAAATAATATACGGAGACTCGTAGATATTAGGAAGACTTATTAACGTAAACATTATCTTAAAGGACTTCTTATACAAAGAGCAATTAACTAATGAAACAAAGAATAATTTTTATATCGATCATTTCACTTGCTCTCATGCTTAATGGTTGCTATACAGTACTTTCAAAGAATGATAAATCCGTTGAATATCACGAAGATGAATATTCAGATGAGTCGCGCGATACGATTGTAGTTGTAGAACCTCTACCTGTTCCAATTATTCACCCATACCCTCATTTGCCACAGGAACCTGTAATGCTTTTACCTGCTCCGGAACCGCCGGCACAATCAATTAAAAAGCTTAGAGAAGAAAAAGGCAGACCCGATCAGGGTTATGCGAGCACCATAAGAAATGGTGGAGAAAGAAATGCAAATAAAAGGAGAAGAAAATGAAAAGGATTAAATATGTGTTGATTCTTCTTTCAATTATTTTTATCGGTAAAATTAATGCCCAAAATCCAAATGATGCACTGAGGCTATCCGAGCCGGGCATAATATCAAATGCTGCATTATTGGGAATGGGTAATAATGGTATTGCATATAATGCCGGATTCAGTTCTGGTCTTGCAAATCCTGCAGTATTCGCATTAACAAAAAGAGGATTATTTTCCGCTGGGTTCTTTTACAACAGTTTAGAAAATGATATTACGTTTTTCGATAACAATTCTAACTTTTCCAATAGCTCCAATCATTTATCTCAGATAGGTATAGCGGTACCATTCCCAACAAGAAGGGGAAGCATGGTTTTTGCACTTGGGTATAATAGAGTAAAGGATTTTAATAATACAATTAATTTTGATGCATTTAATTCAGGCAGTACTTCGCTCATCCAAGACCTTACATATGCTAATGACGATCTAACCTATGACCTGAACCTGAGCTACGGGATATTTAACGGGGATACTTGGCTTTACGACGAAACAATAATTAACGGCAAACTAAATCAAAACGGCTCCATAGTCGATAAGGGAGGAATTGACACGTGGAATTTATCAGGCGCTGTTGAGTTTGCGCGAAACTTTTTCATTGGCGCAACTTTCAATATTCATTCGGGTTCTTTCCGGAGGGATAAAGAATATTTTGAAGATGATACGCGCAACCAGTACCGAGGAGAAACATCACCCGGAGTTGCCTCCGATGACTTTCAATCTTTTTCTATATTTGAAACTATTGATTGGGATTTATCCGGTTGGGATATGAAGCTAGGTATATTGTATAAGTTCAACCGGTTTTCGCAGTTTGGCGCT
>JANQLA010000356.1 GCA_028280855.1 Melioribacteraceae bacterium | reverse complement strand
TATAAGAACCGTAAAGATCACATATAACTTAAGGTAAAAATGACATCAAGAGAAAAATTAATTTCCCGGTTACAAGCGCGCAAACATGTTTGCGTTGGATTAGACACGGATTTAAATAAAATCCCACAGCATTTAAAGTCAGCAGAAGATCCGATCTTTGAGTTTAATAAAGCGATTATTAATTCTACCGCGGAACAGGCAGGTGCTTTTAAGATTAATTTGGCTTTCTATGAGAAGGAAGGCGCAACGGGCTTTGATTCATTACAGAAAACACTTAGCATATTGCCTGATGACGTTTTAATAATCGGTGATGCTAAACGAGGCGACATTGGAAATACATCGTTGATGTATGCGCAATCAATTTTTGATCACTTTAAATTTGACGCCGTTACACTACATCCTTACATGGGATACGATTCGCTACAGCCGTTTTTTGATTATTCCGATAAGATTCATTTTATTCTTGCTTTGACTTCAAATAGCGGCTCTAAAGACTTTGAAAAGCTGATGCTCGAGAATGGTGATTATGTTTACCAGCAAGTAATAAGCAAGGCTAACATGTGGAATCAAAATAAAAATCTTGGTATTGTATTCGGTGCAACTAACCCGGTGGAACTTGATCAGGAGATAAGGAACTTCTCTAATTTGTTTGTTTTACTGCCTGGAATTGGTGCGCAGGGTGGGAGTTTAGATGATGTAGTTACATCGTTTAAAAAGTTCAATAACTTCAACTTTATTGTTAATGTTAGCAGAGCAGTTATTTATGCTGACGATACGGAGCGATTTGCTGAAGCAGCCGCAGAAAAAATGTCTGAATACAACACTATAGTTACAAATATTTTACAGCATTAAGTAGATATTAGCATCTATTTTAAATTAGTATTATATTTAAGACATAATATTTCATTTAAGCGTAGATAAACTCTCGCTTGTATTGAACAAGCGAGAAGAACATTTAGTGAGGGCGAAATGAACGTTGAACCAAAGGTCTACGAAAAAAAACTGCATGAAGTTTGGCTACACCAATCATTCAATTCTCCATTAAAAACTGTTTGTGGTGATGAGGTTAAAATACTGGAAGCAGGTGTATTAAATGAAGATTATGCCGGTCCGGATTTTTTAAATGCGCGTATACGAATAGGTAACCTTGTATACGTAGGCGACATTGAAATTGATAACGATTATAATGATTGGAAAAACCATGGGCATAATATTGATAACAAGCATAACAAAGTAGTACTTCATGCAAGTTTAACGAACAATAATAACCAGCAATACGTTTATACAAAAGACGGCAGAAGAGTTCCTACAATTTGTTTGTCGAATTATATAAACGATGAAAAGTTGAAAGAAGCTGCTAACGACCTCGAGTCTATTCCTCATAACAAGTCGCAAATCAAATGTGCACATCTAACAAATGAAATTGATTTTTATACTAAAAAAAAATTCATATCTCAATTAGGTGTTGACAGGTTCAAGAAGAAATGCTTAAAAATTGAAAGTAGGCTTAAAGAGATTCTTTTTATTCATAAAATGAATATAAAAGAACCGGTAATCACTTACGATTTGCAGCCGGAGTTTCAACAGCAGGAATTTAAAAGCACCGACTTTCAGCCTAAACATTTATGGCAGCAGTTGTTTTACGAACTGGTATTCGAAGCGCTCGGCTATTCAAAAAATAAAAGCATTATGCAGCGTTTGGCCATGTCTGTTAATATTCAGTTTCTTAATAAGCTCGGACATGATGGAGAAACGATTCGCCGTTTTGAAAGCGCTTTGTTTAATGTAAGCGGTTTACTGCCCACTAAGGAATCCATTGAAGAAGTAGATACGCCAAATTATATAAATCAGCTTTACAGGGATTGGGAAATATTAAAGCGTATTTATGACGGCGAGATGTACAACAAAGCTGATTGGCACTTTTTTAAGCTTAGGCCTCAAAACTTTCCTACGATACGTATTGCCGGAGGCGCTAAATTTCTTGAATCTCTGTTGTTCAATGATTTGTTAGGCACTATTAGTAAGAAGTTTAGTGAAATTAGAAATCTGAACGTACTTATTAATTCCATAAGATCACTTTTTGTAATAAGGGGTAAGGGCTATTGGCGCACTCATTACATATTCGGCAAACCGGCGAATGACGAAATAAAATATTTTGTTGGCGCAGCACGGGCGGATGAAATTGTTATAAATGTTATTTTACCTTTTTTCTACATTTACTTTAATATTTTCAAGGAAGATGAACTTGCAAAAAAAATATTAAAGATATTTAGTATTTACGATCAGAAAGCCGACAACAAAATTGTAAGGGAAGTTGCTGAAGGATTAAGTGCGAAACCCTTCCTTAAGAAAACATTGTTAAGCCAGGGCATGCTGGAACTTTTCAGGAATTTCTGTTCTAAGCGACGTTGCCTGGAATGCGAAATAGGCAAGATGATTTTTAACTAGTGTTAATTGATATTCGCAGCTCCTTCAATCCTGTTTATTTCATCTCTCAGCTTTGCTGCTCGTTCGTAATCTTCTTGCTCAATTGCTTTACGAAGCTGTTCTTTTAATGTGCCTAACTTTGTCTCTTTAGATTTGGGCTGTTGTTCATCAGGTATATCAATATCCAAATCCTTTGTTTCATCAATTTCGTAGTCGGATTGTGTTTCGCTGCTTGGAACAAATCCTGCGCTTTCCATAACACTTTCGGAAACATAAATGGGAGACTGTGTTCTAACTGCCAGCGCAATTGCATCGCTGGGTCGTGCGTCAATTGGATTTTCGAGCGAAGAAATTTCAAGCACAACTTTCGCAAAGAAAGTGTTGTCCCTAAGTTCATCTATAATTACTTCTGTAACTGCAGCACTCAAATTATCAACCAGCGTTTTTAGAAGATCATGCGTAAGAGGACGCGGGGGCTTTATTCCTTCAAGCTCCATAGCGATAGCTTGTGCTTCAAAGGAGCCAATTATAATCGGTAATCTTCGGTTGCCGTACATCTCTTTAAGCAATAGTGCGTAGGCCCCACCAGTTGACGGACTGGCGGATAGGCCTAAAATCTCTACCTGAATCTTATTCAAAATTTACTCTTTAATTTTTTTCAATTCTTCAATTAGTTTTGGTACAACTTCAAACGCATCACCTGCAATACCGTAGTCGGCAACCTGGAATATTGGCGCGTCTTTATCTTTATTTATTGCAACAATATACTTTGATGAACGCATTCCGGCAAGATGTTGAATAGCTCCGGATATTCCTACCGCTACATAAAGCGTTGGTGATACGGTTTTACCTGTCTGGCCAACCTGCTCAGCATGGGGTCTCCAGCCGGCATCAACAACAGCTCGCGAAGCGCCCGATGCGCCGCCCAAAACTTCTGCAAGCTCTTCAATCATATGGAAATTCTCAGGACCTTTCATACCTCGCCCACCTGAAACTATTATGTCGGCTTCGGCGACATCGAGCTTTCCTTCCGATTTTTTAAGCTCTAAAACTTTGGTCGATAAATCAACATCTTCAACATTTACTGTGTTTACTTCCGCGGTTGTATCGGTCGGTACACCTGCGTTAAATACATTCGGGCGAATAGTGATAACTTTCTTTGCACTGTTAAATTTTACCTTTGTCAGAGCTTTGCCGGCATAAACAGGCCTTGTTAATATTATATCGTCTCCATCGACTTCGCAGTCAGTAGCATCAACGATAATGCCTGCATCTATCTTAATTGCCACACGGGGAGCTAAATCCTTGCCCATTGATGTGTTCGGAAATATTACAATATCTACCCCATTTTCAGTTGCGTATGCACCAAGTAGTTTAGCATATGCACTTGAAGAATAGTTCTCAAGTTCGGAGTTTTTCAGATGGGTAACTTTATTTACTCCGTACCCGCCGACTTTATCTAAATCATTTATTTCGGCGCCAATTGTTACAGCCGTAGCTGCACCATTAATTTTTTGAGCAAGGTCAGCGGCAAATTTAACAGCCTCATTAGAGGCTTTCTTTACCTGACCATTACGTTGTTCAACGTATACTAAAATATTATTTGACATGATTTCCCCTTATATAACTTTTGCTTCTTCATTTAACAAACGGACCAATTCCGGAACGGCTGATGCGTCTTCCCCGATAATTTTACCGGGCTGTTTAGGTGCCGGTTTTTTCATTGCGACTATTTCGGTGAGGTTTTCGACCGCAGCGGCAGGTTTTTCTTCGATTGTTTTTCTTTTAGCCGCCATAATGCCTTTCAACGAAGCATAGCGGGGTTCGTTCAATCCTTTTTGTGCGCTGATAATTGCTGGCAATGTTGCTTCAACAACTTCTTTT
>JANQLA010000354.1 GCA_028280855.1 Melioribacteraceae bacterium | reverse complement strand
GCGAAGGTCTAATGATTGTAACGCGGTAAGCTTTTCTAAAAAGCTGAAATCGCTGATTTTGTTGCGGCTAAGGTTTAATGATTGTAACCCGGTAAACTTTTCTAAAAAGCTGATATCACTGATTTTGTTGCCGCTAAGGTTTAATGATTGTAAAGAAGTCAAATTACCAATCGCTTTACAATTTCTAATATGCCAACTTTCTGAGTAATCCCCCTCCAAGTTAAGTTTTTTTAAATTCCTGAAATTCGCAAACTTCTGTGGCATTGTATCAATTGATAAATTGTTGCTGCTTCCCTTATTTGAATTATTTTTCCACTGTCTTTCTTCCCAATTCCATATTTCATTGCATAAAGACAATTCTTCCAGCCAGGCAAGTTCAAATAACTCCTCAGGGAAATTTGTTAAACCGCATCTACCTAAATCAAGTTTACCGGTGCGTTCTTTTTTTTCTTTTTCAATTAATTCTAAAGCTAGTTCAGACATGGCAATTACATATTTAGTTCAGGCAAGTTGTTACAGAGTAGATACGAGTTTATGACCAGGGATATACAGCTTAAAACTCTCATGCTCTCCAAACCGAAAATAATAAAATTAGAATTATGTTGTTGTATAAAATTAAATAAAGCCAAAGGCGGGAGAGAGAAATCTTAGAAGTTGGTGGAATAAAAGATTTCTCCTCCTCCTAACGCCGTCGTCGAAATGATACTTAGCAACAAGCCCTCGCTCCTTGACCAAAATGGCAGCTTCAGCAGCGAAGTAGCACCCAATGCTGAAAGATAACTTAACTTCCCGTACAAGCTGTCCTTTTTTTATTTCAATAATTTTGATTAATCTTATAAATGCAGCAACCATACGTTGGCTAAAAGAAGAACGAGTATAAAATTGTTAAATGTTATTTGGCTTTAGCTGCATAAGAGAACAGGGCTTTATGTAAAACATATCTCAACCAATGCTAATTAAGAACGCAAATATTGTAACCATCCAAAATATATTCATCGGCGATTTAAAAATAACCGGCGGAATTATAACCGGCATCGGACAAATCACACCCGAACCCGGCGAAGAAATTATTGATGCACGCAATGCTTATTTACTAACGGGCTTTATTGATTTGCACACAAACGGAACCGCGGGATTTGATACAACACATGGTATGTACGAACCCGGAAGTGATACTTTCCGCTCGGACGAAGAAAACTATTGCAACGCGCTGACCAAAGCGTTAAAGTATTACGCAGGTACCGGCGCGACAACGGTCTTTCTCACCTCAATTGCAGCGCCGATTGAGCAGCTAAAAAAAGTTTACCGGTATATAAACAACTATTCTTCGGAGAGTAACCGGATTATTGAGAAAGGCATAATCGGCGGCATTTATAACGAAGGCTCGTTTATTAAAGCGGATGAATACAAAGGTGCTCAAAACCCGGAATACTTTTACAATCCTTCTGAAAAAGAAATAATCAACGAATTCCTTGAAGCTTCGAATGACTTATTAAAAATATTCAACATCGTTCCCGAATGGAACGGGGATGTTTACCAGCTCATTACAAAGTTAAGGAATGATAATAAGCTTGTGGGCATTGGTCATTCGGGCGCTACTGCTGACCAGTTCAACGAAGCAGTGGAAAGGGGAGCAAGTCTTGCAATTCATTTCCTGAACGGTCCTTCGTATTCGTCTACCAAACCTTTCTTCGGCGGAGGTGCGGTTGAAGCGGCGTTAAAAAATAGTGATGTTTACCTGGAGATTATCCCGGACGGTTACCATATCGATAAAGCGTATGTGATGGATGTAATTAAACGTAAAGGCGCTGATAAAGTTATTGCAGTAAGCGACAGTATGTTTGTTACCGGCCTGGATAACATAGATGAGTTCGAAGTTTCCGGGGTTAAAGGTAAGGTAAGCAATGACGGTTATTATCTCGAGAGAGCGGATAAGCCAAGGCAGCTATTCGGAAGCAATTTAACTATGCTGCAGGCTTTCGAAAATCTGCTTAACTGGTTTACATCGGATA
The DNA here is from genome assembly GCA_028280855.1 of Melioribacteraceae bacterium. GTDB lineage: Bacteria > Bacteroidota > Ignavibacteria > Ignavibacteriales > Melioribacteraceae > PGYT01. The sequence goes on along the minus strand of JANQLA010000354.1, from coordinate 7,630 downwards.
TTGAAGGCACGTGGAACAAAATGCATAGCGCTCTTAAACCGGAGGAAGCTCTTATAAATGCTTCGAAGCTGTGCAGCGGCAACGCAGCAAAATTAATGAACAATAAATGCGGAATGAATTTAGTTGATGAAATAAAAGTTGGGAAAAATGCCGATCTTTTGTTAATGCAAATAATAGAGAAGGGCGATGGATATAGATGTGAATTGCAGGAAGTCTTTAAATCAGGAATAAATGTTTATGAGAAGATACGAATATGATATAGCATTAACCCACAGATTATAGTGTGTTTCATAAGTATTTTAGTCGAGTTGTCAAGGACTTTGGGGTTGTCTTAAAACTCCCGTGACTGTCATTCTGAGGAGCGAAGCGACGTGAGAATCTTTCGGATGAGGAACAAAAAGAAGATTTCTCACACTCACTCCGTTCGGTTCGAAATGACAAATAGCACTCTTGAGAGATCTTCATCATTCCTTGACAAGTAAGTTCGAATATTGTACAAAATGTAATTTTCCCGTCGAGGTGTGGGAGGCTGTCCGAATACTGTCATCCGGAACTTGTTTCGGGATCTAATATTTCATTTTTGGCTGATTTTTAGATTCTGAAATGAATTCAGCTGGCTAAATCCGTAGTTCTCGGACAAGCTCGTGGACCTCGACGGCCCAGCGTATGAGTTGTAAAACACATACTTTATCTGTGGGAATTTGAAACTCTATTAAGCTGTAGTAACGGTTTCAACCGTTTAATAACAAATTCTATTTGCAATAAAAATTGGTTAAGTCATGTCAAGTAAAATTAAATGGGGAATGATCGGCTGCGGTGATGTAACCGAGATAAAAAGCGGGCCTGCTTTTTACAAAACCGAAAATTCCGAACTCGTTGCTGTTATGCGCCGTAACGCTGCTAAAGCGGAAGATTATGCCAAGAGGCACAACGTTCCGAAGTGGTATAGCGATGCGGACAAGTTAATAAACGATCCAGATGTGAACGCCGTTTACGTTGCAACGCCTCCTTCATCGCACGCTGAGTATACAATTAAAGTTGCCGAAGCCGGAAAACCCGTTTATGTGGAGAAACCAATGGCTGCTAATTATGCTGATTGTCTATCAATGATTAATGCATCCAAAGAAAATAACGTCCCGTTATTCGTTGCTTACTACAGGCGAATGCTGCCGTATTTTGTAAAAGTAAAAGAGCTGGTTGACGCCGGGTCAATTGGAGATATAACATCCGTGAATATTGTGCTGCATCTGCCGCCAAGCAGAAAAGATATTAACGGCGATTCGGAGAACTGGCGCGTTGACCCCTCTATAGCCGGCGCAGGGTACTTTTATGATTTGGCGTCACATCAGTTTGACTTTCTCGACTACCTGTTCGGCCCGGTTAAAAATGCGAGCGGTATTGCTTCAAACCGGTTGGGACTTTATAAAGCTGAGGACAATGTTCAGGCTATTTTTGAATTTGAATCCGGTATAGCCGGGAACGGTACCTGGAATTTTGGAGTTTCACCGAAAGATGAATTGGATATCATTAAAATACACGGCACCGGCGGATCAATAACGTTTTCAAGCTTTTCAAGGGTTCAGATAATATTGAGCCTTCCCGAAGGTGATCAGGAGTTTGCCCCAGGTTTCCCCGGGCATGTTCACCAACCTTTAGTTGAGACAGTAGTCGCAGAATTAACGGGTAACGGTAAATGCCCAAGCACGGGTGAAAGCGGCGCCCGCACAAATTGGGTTATGGATAAAATTCTAAATAAGCTTTAAATTGTGTTTGAAAAACAAAGGAATGAAAAAATGACAAGCGCAAGTGTATTAGCAAACAAGAAAACGAAAACAATTTTAATTGATGTAGCGTTGATAATAACTATGTATCTTGTACCAACTATCTCACATTTACTTGCCCTTCCTGTTTATTACATTGAGCCAATGCGAATAATGTTGTTTGTGTCTATTCTTTACACAAACCGGTTGAATGCCGCTTTTATTGCTGTTACGCTACCGCTCTTTTCGTTTGCCGTTTCAGGTCATCCGGTATTTATTAAAATGATGCTTATCTCAGCCGAGCTATTAGTTAACGCGTTCCTGTTTTATTATCTGATGAAGATAACGAACAAACCGTTCATTGCCGGTTTTATAAGTATAGCCGCAAGTAAAGTATTTTATTATACTATTAAATACTTGCTGTTATCAACAGCGCTTTTAAGCGGCTCGTTGGTATCTATCCCTTTGGCGGTTCAAACAATAGTTACATTGGTATTATCGGGATTGATATACCTGAAGTACTTCTCGGATCGTAAAGCAGCTTGACAAGCGCTGCAAAGTACAATAGCGCTTCTCATCTTTTCTTGATCATATCTTATGAGTGATTTTCTCTACATATTGAATGTAGTATCGCCGGTTTTCTTATTGGTTTCGCTCGGAATTATACTTCGCTACTTCAAAATGGTAAACGACGCGTTTGTAAGTTTAACATCCAAATTTGTGTTTAATGTATCCTTACCCGCGCTGGTATTTTTAAAATTATACAAAGTTGATTTAGCGGTTACGTTTGATTTACCGTTTGTTCTATTTATAGTAATTGCTACACTTTTTGTGTTTGCGCTTAGCTGGTTGTTGTCTCATACTTTAGTCAATCAAAGAAAAAACAAAGGCGTTTTTATCCAGGGATCTTTTAGGAGTAATTACGCCATCATTGGTCTAGCAATTGTACTGGGAATGTTTGGTGATGACGCGATGGTGAAGGCATCTTTGTTAATTCCATTCCTGTTGCCCATGTACAATGTAATGTCGATTGTGGCTTTAACTGTCTATAACGAAAATGATATTAAGCTGAACATCAAACAGTTAGCAAAAGAAATAGTAATGAACCCGCTGATACTGGGTGTAATTGTCGCATTACCTTTTGCTTTAATGCGGTGGAATATATTCCCTGCGCTTGATACGACTCTTGATCATCTTGCTTCAATAGCGCTTCCGCTTGCATTAATAGGTATAGGCGGCTCGTTAAATTTCGAGGCAATTAAAAGGGCTTCCCGTATTTCAATGTGGTCGTCGCTAATAAAAATCGTTTTGGCTCCGGCTATTGTTACTCTTATTGCATTATGGATGGGTTTTACCGGCGTTGATGTTGGTATCATCTTTATAATATTCGCTTGCCCAACCGCTATTGCAAGTTTTGTAATGGCAATAGGTATGGGAGGCAGCGCTACAATAACTGGTAATATTATTGTACTTTCTACTTTAGGATCTTTACTTACTTTTACAATCGGATTGTATTTGTTAAGACTTTTTGGAATATCATGAATCCGGACTCAAAGTTTTCGCAGGCATTTCATATAATGGCAAAGCCGACCGGGGCAATTTGCAACCTCGATTGCGCCTATTGTTTTTATCTCGAAAAAGAAAATCTTTACCCCGGTAAAAAAGATTTCAAGATGAAAGAGGATGTACTTGAATCTTTCATCAAGCAGTACATCGAGATACAAAAAGTCCCTGAGATTACTTTCGCATGGCAGGGCGGCGAACCGACATTACTCGGTGTGGATTATTTCAGAAGGGTAGTTGAGCTGCAAAAAAAATACGCCGACGGGAAACAGGTTTTTAACACGTTCCAAACAAACGGCGTTTTGATAGATGATGGATGGGGCGAGTTCTTTAAAGAGAATAACTTTTTGATCGGCCTATCAATAGACGGCCCGCAGGATATCCATGACAAGTACCGGTTCTTCAAAGGCGGGCAAAACAGCTTCGATAAAGTTATGCGCGGATTAGAGTACTTAAAAAAACATGAAGTGGAATTCAACACTCTATCATGCGTTAACCGCTATAACCAGGATAAACCGCTGGAGGTCTATAATTTCTTAAAGCAAATCGGAAGTACATTTTTGCAATTCATCCCGATTGTTGAAAGGATTACAGATAACAATGATGAACTGCTGAAATTAGTTCAACCCGGTTATAACAAAGAAGCCGCAGTAAGTGAATGGTCTGTTGAGCCTTTACCATATGGTAAATTTTTATCCGCTGTTTTCGATGAATGGGTTCGAAAGGATGTAGCGCAAATTTACGTGCAAATATTTGATGTGGCGCTTGAAAGCTGGTACGGCGTTGAGCAATCATTATGCGTGTTCAAAGAAACATGCGGAACTGCAATGGCTCTTGAGCATAACGGCGATTTGTATTCATGCGACCATTATGTTTACCCGGAAAATAAGCTTGGTAACATTGTCGAAGAAAATATGGCAAAGCTCGTTGATTCCGAACAGCAATATAAGTTCGGAATAGACAAGCAATTAACATTGCCAAAGTACTGTAGAGAATGCGAGGTTCGATTTGCATGCAACGGCGAGTGCCCGAAGCATCGTTTCATTAAAACCCCGGATGGGGAAGGCGGACTAAACTATTTGTGCGCCGGGTATAAACATTTCTTCAATCATATCAATCCTTATATGAAATTCATGGCAAATGAATTGCGGGATCAAAAACCTCCTGCCAACGTTATGCAATGGGCAAAGGAAAAAGACAAAGGGTTTCCGTCTTTCAACGTTAGCAGGAACGACGATTGCCCCTGCGGCAGCAGTAAGAAGTTTAAAAAGTGCTGCGGTTAAGAATACCAAAAAGTTCATGTGGCTAAAGCTTGGCAAATATCAGTAAACGTATTATGAAATAGAATCCTTTTTAGCAATAAGCATTGCTGCTAAGAATAGCGCAAAATTTCCAGGGTAAGTATTTGTTTATGCTTTTGATTAACATTCCTGCACTCATGATAATAAATCCTCTACAAGGATTTACGGAGTTTCGTGGATTCCAAAGTACAATAATTGAACCTCTACGAGGTTTTACAGTCAAAGGCAAATTGTAGATATGTAATTATTCATAAGTAAAACAACACAAGCGGAATAATCCTTTCAGAGCTTTAATGCTGCAATCAGGGATAAATAAATGAAATCAATTAGGAGGGTAATCATGAAACCGGGTGTTTTTGCTCAGATTTATATTCAGATAGTATTTGCTCCAAAATACCGTGAAAGGCTTTTATGCAAGGAGATCCGAGAAGAAATTTTTAGTTATATGAGCGGCATCATCACTAACAGGAAGCATAAATCTATTATTATAAATGGGGTAGAGGATCATGTTCACATCATGGTAGGTGCTAATCCCAATGATAAAATATCGGACCTCGTTGCAACTCTTAAAAGAGATTCATCAAAGTTTATTAATGATCGTGGGATGTGTGCCGGAAATTTTCACTGGCAGGATGGATATGGAGCGTTCTCGTACAGCAGATCCCATTTGGATAAGGTTTATAAATATATTGCTAACCAAGAAAAGCATCATGAAGTAAAATCGTTTCGCGAGGAATATGTATCGTTGCTAAAGAAATTCAGTATAGATTTCGAAGAAAAATATTTGTTCGAGTTTTTAGATTAGTATGATAATGAATCCTCTACGAGGATTGGTGGGTTCAGTCTAATATTACAAAAATTATACCTTTGCGAGGTATTATAGTAACTATTTTTAGCTGATTTTTGAGAAGTTCATCCTAGAGGTTTTGCAAGGATGAGCACATCGTAGATATGCAATTATTATAAAGTAAAGCAACACAATTAGAATGATCCTTGTAGAGGATCAATAAATTCCGTAGGATTATTGATTCTACAATTACTAAGTCCTCCAGATGCCTAGTTGATAAGATCGTAAAATGCAAGTAACTTATTTTTAACTTCATTTGTAAATTTGTTGCAATTAGTTTTGTAGCATCAAATCATGCTAAAATTGGGAAGATGTTAATGAAAAATCTTTTAGTAACAGGCGGAGCCGGTTATATAGGCAGCCATATTGTGCAGCTACTGTGTGAAAAGAATTACAATGTATACGTGTTGGATAACTTTAGTCTTGGCTGGCGTGAAAATATTGATACACGTGTTAAAAGCGTGATAGAGGGCGATGTAAGAAAGCCTGCTGATCTTGACAAAGCATTTGTTCATAAAATAGAAGCGGTCTTTCACTTCGCTGCATGGAAAGCCGCAGGCGAATCAATGATTGACCCTATGAAATATGCCGAAAACAATATTGGAGGGACTCTGTCGCTTCTTAATAAAATGGTAGAATACGATGTGAAGAATTTCGTATTCTCATCATCCGCGGCGGTTTACGGCAGTCCCGAATATTTACCAATTGATGAAAAGCATCCGACTAATCCGGAGAACTATTACGGTTATACAAAACTTACAATTGAAGAGAACCTGGAATGGTACAGCAAGCTGAAAAGTATGAATTACGCTGCTTTGCGTTACTTTAATGCAACGGGTTACGATGTAAACGGAATTATAAAAGGCAAGGAACGCAACCCCGCAAACCTTTCGCCTGTTGTTATGGAAGTTGCAAGCGGTATTCGCGAAAGCATGCAGGTATTCGGATACGACTACGACACACCCGACGGCACATGTATTCGCGATTACATACACGTGACGGACCTTGCGGAAGCGCATTTACTCGCAATGGAATACCTGTTCGACAAAAAAGAAAATTTGGTGGTTAATCTTGGTACGGGTAAAGGCAGCTCGGTATTTGAAATGATTGACGCCGCGAAAAATGCTACCGGAAAAGACATTCCTTACAAAGTTGTTGACCGCCGCCCCGGCGATCCGGCGGATCTTGTTGCAAGCTCCGATCTCGCTTTCGAGCTTCTCGGCTGGGAGGCAAAGTATTCCGACCTTGAAACGATATTCAAGACAATGGGGAAAGTTTACTTGTAATAACCGGATTCAGTGAGTCCCCGGAATTCCAAATAAATCATTCATGTTAAATCATTTTCAAGGAATTTGTACAGCCAATAAAATTAATGAATAGTTCTGTGGAAAAATTCTAATTGTGTTTTTTGAAAATGTAGTTTAAGAACTCAAACCTGTGCATTCTATTATTCTTACCAACTGTAAATTCCAGCATCATTAATTGCTGTTTTGTTACTAAATACCGCATGCTGGTTTGCAAACTCTTTTCGTATATCTACGGTCAATGTTTAGTCACTGCTCCACCCAAATTTCTCGTAATTCCTTAAGTTATTCGGTTAACATTACCAAATGTTTCCAGAGCAGATGTTTGGATTTAATAGTAGATAGTGCTATTTATTCCACAAGCCGTAAGTTCAACATATAAATGAATTACCGGGGTTTGGAATGAAATATTAAAATTCATTTCCAATAAATTTTATCCACGAGGTAGATTCTATTTAGAAGCTAAGTATCGAAACATTATGATAAATACGAAGCTTAGTTCTAAATTACTTCTGATCTTACCTTTCCGATTGCTGGCTATCTTCAATCATCTTTCTTACCCATTCATTAGGTATCATATCTATGGATAGATTAATCCGTTCGGTGTCTCCATTGTTGGTTACCTTATGAGGGTCTGTTAGTCTTAAATACCAGCATTCTCCACGTAGCATAGGAACCGGGGTTCCGTTTAAGAAAAAATCTATCTTTTCTTTGTTTAAAATAGGAACGGTAAGCCGGATAACTGATTTGTGTACCTCCAAGCCTAAAGTAGGATCCGTATGTTCTTCTACTACTGAACCAGGAGCCAGACGTAGCAATCGAACCAAAGTAACGCTTGTATGTTCACGGAAAGTA
>JANQLA010000290.1 GCA_028280855.1 Melioribacteraceae bacterium | reverse complement strand
TCTATGTTAGTATTTATTATATGACTTGCTGATTCATATTCTTCGTTACCAAGAGTTTTATCCCAAAGTTTATTACCATTTCCGTCTAATTTTACAACCCAAACATCGCTGCTTCCATTACCTCCAGATTTGGTTTTACCGACAACAATAAATTTGTTATCCGAAGTCTCTATAATAGAATTTGCCATATCAGTTTCTTTTCCGCCATATATTTTACTCCAAATCATATTACCGGTACTATCTACTTTAAAAATCCAGAAGTCATCTTTGCCGTCACTTTTTGATTCTTTGCTCCCGGCAAGTACGTAGCAGTTGTCAGTTGTTTCAATCATGGAGTTTATACTTTCATTCTCTTCTCCACCAAAAGTTTTATACCATAACCGGTTATAATTTTTATCATATCTAGCTATATAAGAATCGAATTTAGTCAGACTTGCTGATCCATATTCTGTAGCAACACTACCATTAATAATGAATCCTCCGTCGCTCTTTAATCGAAATAACTCAACAAATTGTAATTTCTCCATCGGAATTTTTTTGTCAGAGAGTTCTTCTCCCGTACTGTCAATTTCAATTATCCAAAAGGCTTTTTCAGTGCTTACCGTAATATAGTAGTTACTATTAGGGGATTTATTAATGGAAACCGGCCAATCTTCTTCACCTGTATCATATGTCTCTTTCCAAATTATATTTCCGTTCCTGTCTAACTTAGTTACTAGAACGTCGAGATCAGTGCTGAATAATCCCTCGGTCCAGGTTCTTCCAATCACCAGGCAAGCATTGTCTTCAGTAGTTATAATGGAACGAGGATCATCAATATTTTCATTATCAATTATTTTTTCCCATACGATATCTTGCGAAAGAAAGGACATGTTTGTAGCTAACAAGAATAGGAACATTATAAAAATAGACTTCATTTTAATTACTCCATCCTGATTTGTAAGAATTAGCATTTAACTATTTGCTAGTAGCTTAAAAGCTCATTTAAATCAATAGCCAGATGTATTCTGCCGGGGCTAACATTTAAGACATAGAGTTTTTTGCCCTCTGAAGTTATTGAATCAAATATGTTATAACCGTATAAGGCAATACCGACAATACCTGTAATGTTTCTAATGTTTTTCCATTTATCTGCACGATCAAAATATTCATCTCGCTCATATAACTGTCTTGAAGCATTTGCTTTGTCAAAATTATCCCTGTATTTACCGTCGGTTATAATTGCGGCAGTTATTAAAGAGGCTGTGCCCAAAAGGAAAACACCTCCCTTAAATGCCTGACCTTTGTAGAATTGCCCCCAACCGGGAATTAAAACCGATCTCCAAACAGGTGAAAAGCTGGTTGGCGGAGAGACCGGATTAGCTTTGGGGATGCTGACTAAAACCCATGCCTCATAATATCCAGTATTGTAGTCATGGTATGTTTCAACCAGCTTTAGTCCTTCAATTGTTCTTGACTCGCCTTCAATTGATAGTTCATCAATGGTTTTTCTGATTATTTTTGATTCTATATTTTGATCGCTGGAAATTTCTTTAGCATCTGTATAGAATTTACCGGCATAGTTAACTTTTATAACACCCGAATTAATAATTTTTTTTATTGCATCATTATATGCTGCGTCTTGAGCCTTAGCTCTTGATTCTTTATCACTTGCGCTTCCTGTGTAAAAATCGTTTAAATAGCCCTCGGGTATTTCTTCTATCCAGTGGGGTTGCTGCGCAATACCGAATGTTGATATTGCCATAAGGAAGATAATAAGTTTAATTATTTGCATATGCTTAATCTCTAGTTTTGTACTTTCTTTAAAAGCTGATTTGCTGTTTCTTCAGCATTTTTATTATTTCTAGCGCGTGCCTGTTTTCTCATTTCCTCAAAGGCGCCTTCAAGAATTTTATTATAGTTTAGATTCGAAATTCTCAACAAGCTGTAGCAATTATAATAATACTTAACTCCGGTCGAAGTGGTAACAGCTACTTTTTCCCAATATTTTTCGGGATTTTGAACTCCTGCGTACCGCTGGTTGTCCGAGGCCCATGCGACTGCAAATTTTGAATAAAGTCCAACATCATCGGAAGAATTATTATTTCCTTCAAGTGCCTGTGTTGATATGCTGCTTACGGTATTTTGAACCGTGTTAATCATATTCTGAAGACCATCAGCATAAGATTGTTTTAATCCGAATGATCTGTTCTGGGCCTTAGTTATTTCGCCAACAGCATAATAGTTATCATCATCATTAAATGAGGAACCCTTGATTACCCAATCGGGTTGTGAATAACTTTGTTCAACGATTTCCTCACTTCCAATTTGTTTTGAGCCAGAGCAAGCAAAAAAAGTTAGTAAACAAAAAAATGATAAGGTGATTAATAATGGTTTCATTTGGTCCTCCCTATGGATTAGATTATAAAAGCCTTGCGTGTCTTATTATTAATATATAGATCAAAGTTAATGTATGGTTAATGAAATCTATTTCCAAAGCATTGCAGTATCAATTGGTTAAATGATACTCGAAATAAAGATTTTATTTAGCTTTTTGATATTTTATCTATATATTTCTATTTTTTCGAAATTCGGAAGGAGTAATACCTGTGTAAGTTTTAAATACCCTATTAAATGTAGTTTT
>JANQLA010000283.1 GCA_028280855.1 Melioribacteraceae bacterium | reverse complement strand
ATACGGCAGCGCCTTCACGAATACCCAGTTCGCCTAAAAATATTGGTGGTATAGCTATCTGCGCAAAATATACGAGAACAACTATTGAATAAAACTGTGCAAAATGAAATTCCGTTGAGAAAGCCCCGATCAGAATCGTAAATTGAAGAGAAAAAATAAGATAATATAAAAATGAAAATGTAAATAATTTTAACAAGTACCTCCCTTTAACCATCCGAATTACAGACAATTTGTTCACTAATTTGGCGATAAATTCCCATCTGGAAAAATAGGAGGCAATATTTTTTCGAAATACCACTACAGTTAGTAATGTTAAAGGTATTATAGCCAGGCCAATTACAATGAGCATAAAAACAGTGAGCGTTATTGTTCCGGGAATAAAAAGTTTGTAAAAACAGAAGTAAATGAAAAATAATCCACCGATAGCAGCAATTATTATCATGCCAAATATCTTATCTATAAAAGTTGCAATGGAAACATCTGATATCTTTTTGTCCTTGAAAGGTATTGCACGGGATACGTATTCACCAATTTTAGCAGGAGTAAAAAGACCTGCGCCGATTCCATAAAAAAGGGACTGTAGTATTTTTAAGTTGTTGTTTTCATTTAACTGATGAAACACAACCAGTTTCCACTTTAGGAATTGAAAGTATAAATTAGCAACCGATAAAAGAAACACGATGAGAACCATTACTAAATCCGCAGAGGCTAACGTGTCTACAATAGTTTTTAATTCAACATAAAATAGAAGAAATACTATAACACCAATTGAAGTAACGGCTCTTAAGGCTAAAAGGATTTTATCTTTTGCGAGATACTGCTTCACTTAATAAAAAATATTGTGGCTATAAATTGGAATACTTGCCTAATGTTGTAAATTTGTAGCTCAGCTAATATAATTATTTAACGAGTCAATACCAGCAAACATGGAAACAATTATTTTTATTTACACAATTGTTTTTTGGATTTTATTTTATATCCTTCAGGGAATGCACGATGTTAATATAGTTCAAGAAGTAAAACTGCTCCGAAGGCATATTGATGATAAAATTAACAATAATCTTGAAGCGGAAATTGTCAAAAAAGAATTGGGCTGGAAATTTTGGGGTGGACTCGAAAAGACGTTGGTAAAAGTTGCATGCTCATTAGTCGTTTATTTGTTTGCAGGCGATCTTTACTTTGCATTTCTATGTTTACTATTAAGCGTTAGCCTTCGATGGCTGGTTCACGACATGACGGTTGCGATTGGACTGGGGAAAGGATTAAGTCATATAGGGCCGGACTTTATTTGGACAGATCGGATGCTGAAGAAAATGCAAAAAAAAGGAATTAACCAATATGTTGTAAAGCTTACTTTTAACCTGCTTCTTGTAGGCCTTACAGTTGTACATTTGTATGCCTAAAGAAAATCTACAAAAAAGCCGATACCGAACCAATTATCTCTTAAATAATAATACTGATTGAAAACATCGTTACCGTAATAATAAGAGGCGTATAACACTACTCCTTCACTGTTCCACCCCCCAAACTTAACGCCCAACATATTACTAGTGCTAATTTTATAGTCGGGCATACCGGCATAGCGATTATGATTAGCAAAGAAAATGTTTACTTCTTCATCTAAAAACTTACCCAACAGTTTGTTGCTGTGAATTTCGAAGCCTGCACTAAACGAATACTTCTTAATAAGCGCCGGCCGAACCAAGGTAGCATAAGAAATACTTGCGTAATACATAAGACCATAATCACTTCCCCCAATTAAATGAGCCAGGGTAAGTTCCCCGAAGTCTTGTGTAAAAGGGATCGGCTCTGTATCATTTATCCATATTCCTTTTTCGCTATCGTAATGTCCGTCAACAAAATGCGCACTGTTATGGATTATGCGAAATCGACCTTTAAGCGTGTTTTCGGAATACTTATATTCGAAACTGGTATGACCACCAAAGAAGCCGTCAACTGCATCTATCTGTAGTCTTTTACCTTCGTAATTGGTTGAATAAGCATATGCCATAAATTCAATTCCAAGATTAAAATCCCATTCTTCGTTCAACCGAAATTTTAGTATATCAATATTATTACCGATATCAACTTTTAAATGACTGTTTGCTGTATAATACAGAACACCAATCCTTGCTTCCTGGTGGTTGGCTTTAAGCGGCATAAATTGTAAATCACCTGGTAAAAAAATGAAACTCTTTTCCTGGCTAAATATGTTCAGGTGTAAGAGTAAGGACAATATGATAATGGGAATAGAATGAAATTTCATTAGCGATCAACCAATTTTATTGACGGCAAATATCATAATTGTATGCAAATAATCATAATTTATTAATAATCGCTATCTTTGCGTGTTTAATCCAGTAAGGGGGTTTAATGTATATTAAATATCAAGATCTACCGGGATTCCGTTCAATATATCTTGATTACATAAACAACGAAAATTTCGTAAAACAATACTACAATCAAAATTTTCGTGATGAAAAAAGTTACACCGACAAGTTCAATGAGATAGCCGGATACGAAAGGCTTCACAGAAATTTATTGCCTGACATAATTAGCGAGCAATACGACGATCAGTATAAATCTCAACTCCTAAAAACAAACCTCGACCTGTTGAATAACTCCAATACTCTTGCGGTAGTTACCGGGCAACAGCTTGAACTTTACAGTGGCCCTCTTTATACGATATACAAAATAATTACTGCAATAAAATTTGCACGGAAGCTAAAGGAACAATACGACGGTTATAATTTTGTGCCTATATTCTGGCTCGAAGGCGACGATCACGATTTTGAAGAAGTTGCTTCATTTTCAATTTTCAACAAAACAAATGAATTGGTAAAGCTTAAATATGAAGACGGCAAAACCGACGAAGCAAACAGGGGCAGTATTGGCAAACTAGCGTTTAACGAAAATTTTGATACGCTTGCAGTACAACTGAAAGATGAGTTGAAAGAAACGGAGTTTAAAGATTCACTAGTTGATTCATTGAATGAAATTTATAACAGTAGCAGCACCTTCATAAATTCTTTCAGGAAGTTTTTAAATAAATTATTCGGTGAATACGGTTTAATAGTTTTTGATCCGCAAGATGCTAAAATAAAAAAACTACTTCGACCAATCTTTAAGAATGAACTTACTAATTATCGCCTCCACTCCGATACCGCAATTCAGGTTAGCGCACAGCTTGATGAACATTACCATGCGCAGGTAAAGGTAAAACCGGTTAATTTATTTTTAAACGACAAAGACGGCAGACATCTTATTGAGCCCACGGAAGAAGGATTTAAGCTTAGAAATAAGCGAAACCGTTTTTCCCTTGATGAGTTGTTGGATCGCATTGATACCGATCCATCAGATTTTAGCCCTAATGTTCTGTTGCGACCGGTATGCCAGGATTATATTTTGCCAACAGCCTTTTACGTTGGCGGACCGGCGGAAATTGCTTACTTTGCCCAGGTAGTTCCGAATTATGATTTTTTCAACGTGCCTAAACCGTTTGTTTTTCCTAGGGCGTCCACAACTATAGTTGAAAAAAACATCTTAGGATTGCTAGAAAAGTTCGAACTAAATATTACCGATGTATTCGGCGACGGTGATGAGTTAAAAAACAGAATTGTAAATAATCTTTCCGAGGTTGACATCAATAAAATATTTGATGCTTCCGCTAAAGATATAAACATTGCACTAGACAAATTAAAAGAACAGCTTTTCGCTATTGATCCCACCTTGATTGATAACGCTAATAAATCGCTCGATAAAATTTTGCATACGCTGAACATAATGAAATCCAAATCCGAAAACGCGATGAACCGTAAGCACGATATAGTATTGAGACAGGTTAACAAAGTCCTGGAAAATCTTTACCCCAACGGCAATTACCAGGAACGTGAAATTAACTACCTGTCTTTTGCAGTGAAATACGGAGACGATATAATTAAGTGGCTGTTCAATGAATTGACAATCAATAAGTTTGAGCACCAGATTCTGGAGATATAGCGCCTCTAAAAAGGGGTTATCTCGTATCTTACTATTGTTAACATAGGTTGAAGCCTCTGCTTTCTTGTTCAGTTAATTCAGGCTTTTCAGTGCGCTATTGATTTTAGCTGGTTTAGAAAATCAGGATTGGATATCGACAAACATTCAAAATTATTTATCTGAGTAGACTCATCAAATAAGGCTCCTAAAATTCCAAAAGTCATTGCTATGCGATGATCACCGTAGCTGTCAAGTAGGTGTTCCTGATTGCTAACTTTCCCGTCCAAACAAAATCCATCATTGAATTCGGAAACGCTAACACCCAGTAATTTATAATTTTCACACAATGCATTGATGCGGTCAGACTCTTTGTGACGCAGTTCGCCAGCGCCTTTTATTGCGAACGGTCCATCTGCAAACAGACCAGCAACAGAAAGAATCGGGATTTCATCAATTATATTTGCAATTATAGCAGGGTCAATCTCTACGTTTTTTAACTTGCTTGACTTTACAAGCAAATCCCCATATTCCTCACCAGATGATTCATTGTGATTAAGCGTTTCAATACTAGCTCCCATTTGCTTAAGCAATTTAATTAGTCCCGTTCGGGTAGGATTTAGCGAAACATTTTTAATTTGTAGCTCTGAATCAGGAAGCAAAAGCGTTAACACTATAAAAAAAGACGCAGACGAAATATCCGAAGGCACAAGATAATTATTTGGTTCCGGGTAGTTGTCAACCGACGAATAAATTTTCCGGTATCCTTCATACTCTTCGACATCGAGTCCTAACATTTTTTCGGTGTGGTTCCGCGTTCTTTCATTTTCTATTACACAACTCCTTTCATTTAGATGTAAGCCTGAAAGCAAGATTGCGCTTTTAACTTGTGCGCTGGCAACTGGTAAGGTGTATTCAATTGCTTTTAGGTTATCTACAGGATAAATCGTCAATGGTAATGTTCCCGATTCCGTAGTTGATATTAAAGCTCCCATTTCCTTAAGCGGATTAACAACCCTCAGCATCGGCCGCATTGATAAGGATTTATCTCCTATCAGGGTTGTTTCGAAATTTTGAGCAGCAAGTACACCTGTTATAAGACGGGATGTAGTACCTGAGTTTCCGCAGTCCAATGGTTTAGCCGGTTTTGTAAATCCACTTAAGCCTTTGCCTACAATTTTAATTGTTTCATCGGATGAATCAATATCACAGCCAAGAGACCGGAAACAATTCATTGTGGAAATTAAGTCTTCCGAACGCAAGCAGTTTTTTACTAACGATTCGCCTTCAGCCATCGCAGCAAACATAACAGATCGATGCGAAATCGATTTATCGCCAGGTAAGTTTAGCACTCCTTTAACCCTGTTAATACGCTCGCTTTTATAGATCATTTTTCCGCCCATTCGTCTATCATTGCCTCTACTGCTTCATCGCTTAATTCGCTTTTATTATACATATGAACGGTGTCTCTTTGCCGTTGGGCTTCAAATAAAGTAACAGCGGCAGCAACGGATACGTTAAGACTCTGTATCATCCCACGCATAGGTATAAATATTTTTTCATCGCATTTTTCAGCAGCTTCCTCCGATACTCCACGGTGCTCGTTTCCCATAACAATAGCCGACTTTCCCGTGAAATCAATATCATAAATGCTTTTTGCCGACTCATCCAAAAGGGTAGCAAAAATTTTGAATCCATCTGCTCGAAGTTTATCATAGCATTCATCAATGGATTTATATTTAAACGAGTCAACCCACTTACGGGCAGATGCAGAGGTTACTTTTGATATCTGCGGAAATTCTTCGTTTGTATAAACTAGTCCGACTTTAGGAACGCCGACTGCATCGCATGTCCGGTAAATTGCGCTTACGTTATGAGGATCGTGTATGTTTTCCAATACTACTGTTAGTGAGTGCTGGCGGGCTTTTACTACATTCGTAATTTTGTTTAATCTATTTGCGGTGAGAAACTTTCTCATTTATCAAACACAAGTTTGTAAATAACTTTTGTTTTATTGCCGCGGGCTTTATCAATTTTAATTTCAGCATCTTCCGGCAGGTTCAAATAAAAGCGAAGCAATTCAACTGCATTGGAAATTGCATCTTCTTCATCATGAGCCCAGCTTTCGCAGCCTTTTAACGAAGGTATCTCGGCAGTATAACCGTCTCCCGTATTTACAACATTTAAATCTAATACCACTAGTAACCGCTTCCCGGGTTTGCTCCGCCTTCAACTATTTTAACGCTCGCGCTTGCACCAATCCTATCTGCGCCGCTTTCAATCATTTCACGGGCATCTTCCCTGGAGCGAATGCCGCCCGAAGCTTTAACGCCAACCGAGCTTCCAACAACATACTTCATCAGCGCAACATCGCCGGCAGTTGCACCGCCCGTGCTAAAGCCCGTAGATGTTTTAACAAAATCAGCTTTGGCTTTCTTGCTTATTAAACACGCTTTTATTTTTTCTTCATCGGTTAACAACGATGTTTCAATAATAACTTTTGATACAACCTTGTTTCGTTTTGCAGCTAATACAACCTGGTTTATGTCTTCGAATATGTAATCGAAGTTGCCGGCTTTTAACATACCGACATTTATTACCATGTCAACTTCTTGGGCGCCGTTTTCAATTGCTTCGAGAGTTTCAGCACGTTTAACAGCAGTAGTTGTTGCCCCCAACGGGAAACCAATGACAGTACAGACTTTTACGTTGGTGTCCTTTAGCAATTCACTGCACAATTTTACATAGCAGGGATTAACACACACAGAAGCAAATTCATACTGCCTGGCTTCGTTGCATAATTGTTTTATATCGTCCTGCGATACGTCAGCCTTTAGCATTGTATGATCAATCATCCGCGCTACGGCTTTATCCTGAAGCTCACCTCCAATGCCTATTCCGGCGGCAATTCGGTCTGCGCCGTTGCTTAATATTTTTTTTACCGTTTCGGGCTGATCAACAACATTGCGCTCCCAGCCCACACAAGTATCCCCAACACAATAAAAATCTCGCAGTGCTTTTTCAGTTAGTACCTGCGATACAACACGATCAATAATTGAAGAGGTCATTATAATTCCTCTTAACTTATTTTTTCAATTTTCGTAAATGCTTCATAAGTATTTACAAGCAGCATTGCTATCGTCATCGGACCTACTCCTTTGGGAACCGGTGTAATATGGGAAGCCTTCTTCGAAACATTTTCGAAATCAACATCGCCGACAACTCTAAAACCTTTAGGAGCGTCAGCATCATCTATGCGGTTAATTCCTACATCAATCACAACAACGCCGTCTTTAACCATATCGGCATTAATAAAATTCGCCCTACCGATAGCTGCTATTAATATATCTGCTTGCCTCGTATACTGTGATAAATCTTCCGCTGCACTATGACAAACCGTAACTATTGAATTAGCATGCTCCTTTTTCTGAAGCATCATATTTGCAATCGGCTTACCAACAATGTTACTCCTGCCTACAACCACCACATGTTTGCCCTTCGTTTCAATATTGTATCGTTTCAGCAGCTCAACAATTCCGTAGGGCGTGCAGGGAAAAAACGTTTCTTTGCCTATCATCAAATTACCGGTACTTACCGGGTGAAATCCGTCAACATCTTTCAGAACACTTATCGTTTCAATCACCTTGTCTTCGTTTATATGCTTAGGTATCGGAAGTTGAACAAGGATACCGTGGTAATCATTATCATTATTATATCGCTCAACAAGCCTAAGTAATTCTTCTTCGGTAATTGATTCATCTAATCGTTCAATTTTTGATTTCATGCCGATTTCAATGCACGCTTTGCTTTTCATATTTACGTATAACTGCGAAGCGGGATTATCACCTACGATAATTGTTACCAAACCCGGAACCTTGCCACTGCTTTCCAACTGTTGTACTTTTTCTTTCAACTCGTTTCTTATAGCCTGTGCAGTAGCTTTTCCATCAATTAAAATCATATTATACATTTTCCCTTAAACTAATTTTTATATTCTATATTGTATTTCTCTTTAAGGTAAGCTTTTATTTTTTTACCAGCACGAATTTCTTTTTCAAACGGATTAGAATTCTGCCAGCCGATAATTCCTTTTTCCCTGAAAGCCTCTAAACGACGAATTGAAATTTCACAATAAATTGGATCGATATCAACCGTATGACATTTTCTTTTGTTCCTTTCACACGCAATAAGAGTTGTACCCGAGTGGGCAAAGAAGTCAATAACCCTATCTCGCGGATTGCTGGAAACATTTATGATTCTCTCTATAGCACTCAAAGGCTTTTGCGCAAAACATCCGTTAATATTTTCTTCCATTAAATAAAACACTTGTTGAATATCAACCCATACATTTCCGGCGCGAATTTTATCCGATTTACTACGCTCGAGGTTTTCCGTATTAACCCCGTTAACTTTTTTGTAATACCCTTTAAGAACCTTTGGAATATCCGTATAAACATTTTTTGTGTTAAAAACGGGTTCCCCTTTAGAGTAATAAAGCAACTCCTGGCGAACACTCATCCAGTTCTTTTGTGTTCCATAGCCGCGCTGGTTCCGCATAGTAATAAAACTTTTGGATTCAAACCCGGTATCTTTCATCATCATTATAAATTCAGCAAAAGGTTCAAGATGATTTTTATGATCGGCGCCGAGCCAAACGTAAAAAGCGGAATCTTTTTTTAGAAGTTTATAAGATAATCCAACCCATTGCTTACACCAGTCAACAAATTTTTTTGAATCGGTTTTCCGGAACGCAACCATATTATAAGGTGGATCGTGAACAGCTAAAGAATACTTTTTATTTCCAACAAACTCTTTAATAAGACTTTTATCGATACAATCAATGCAACCTACTGAATGCTTTTTCAGGGGATCATTCCAAACATCGCCATACTTCAGACGGCAGTATGGCAAAAACATTTCGTAAAGCTCTTTGTCTTTATCAAGACGAGGTAAAGGAAAACTAACCATCTGTATTGTTTACTTGTCGATCAAATTCAGGAAGTAAAATTCGTTCTATTTCCAATGACTTGCCGGTATCGGAATCTACTTTAACAAAAAGCCCGCAAAGGTGAACATCTTCAAATGCAGTTTGATATTTTTGCGGAGTCTGATAAAGAAACCTGTTTATCGCCGCGTCTGTTTTCATTCCTATTACAGAGTCATAAGGCCCCGTCATACCGACATCTGTAATATAGCCGGTCCCTTTTCGGAATATACGCTCGTCCGCAGTTTGAATATGGGTATGTGTACCGACAATTACGCTTACCCTGCCGTCTAAGAATTTTGCAAGCGCTAGTTTTTCAGCAGTAGCTTCGGCATGAAAGTCGAGGAATATAACTTTGGTTTCGTTTTTCACTTTGTTAATCGCCCATTCAGCTCCGCGGAAGGGACAATCGATTGGAGACATAAACGCCCTGCCCTGAAGGTTGATTACGGCTACTTTGCCCTTTGTTGTCTCTGCAATTTTAATTCCGCTACCGTAAGTTCCGCGAGGATAGTTATTCGGTCTTAGAGAGCGAGAGTCGGCTTTAAGGAAATCCTGCGACTGCGGCCTGTCCCATGTATGATTTCCGCCCGTGACAACTTTCACGCCCAGGTCGAAAAGTATATTTCCTTCTTTCTTTGTAAGTCCTTTACCGTCGCAGGCATTCTCGCCGTTAGCAATTATTATATCGGCCCTGTATTTTTTTTCGAGACTCGGCAGCCATGTTTGAACCATATCCAACCCCGGTTTACCAACAATGTCACCGATAAATAGAATGTTAATTGTCATATATCATCTTTATTTTGAATGGCAAATATATTCAAATTGAGTACAACTTAAAACATGGTTATCTTGTGTATAAATTCGATTGAAAGATGTGATTTGAATTTTTAGGTACCGCTACGCGTTTATGAAGGCCAAAAGCTTGTCAAAGATAAAGAATATAGAATTTGCAGTACTTGATTTCGAAACAACAGGAACATCTGCAAAAAGAAACCGCGTTATTGAAATTGGGATTGTAAAACTAAAGAATAAAAAAATAGTCGATACCTTTCAGTCATTCGTTGACCCAGGCTACAGTCTTCCTTACCACATAACGGAAATTACCGGTATTACCGATGACGATCTCTTCGGCGCACCGACGTTCGATGATTTAATACCTGGCATACTTAAATTTATTGGGGATTCAGTAATAACGGCGCACAACCTCCCATTTGATTTTTCGTTTTTAACCAATGAGCTTTCGCGAGCAGGTTACGAAAGTTTACAAAACAAAAAATTGTGTACACTAAAATTAGCGCGGCGGCTTTATCCCGGGCTCAAAAGTAAATCTCTAGGCAGCATGGTTAAACACTTTAGGATTCGCCACCGCGGTGTTCATAGGGCTTTGGGGGATGCAACAGCTACAGCAAAAATACTCGTTAAAATGATTGAGCAGCTTGATGCGGATGATTCATTAAGTACATGGGACGACCTGCTCGCAACGCAACAGAACAACAGTTCAAAAACCGGCTACAGGCTTGTGAAAAAATCCTTGCAGCCTGATTTTGCCAGGTTAAACGATTCCCCCGGTGTATACATATTTAAGGATAAAGACGATAAAATAGTTTACATTGGAAAAGCAAAATCTCTTAAACGGCGAGTAGGAGACTACTTTAGCAATTCTGCTGCTACAAAAGCGAAACGAATAGTTAGGCGCGCAGCAAAACTTGAACATATTAAAACCAAGACCGAATTAACTGCCTTGATTCTTGAAGCTGAAATGATAAAAAAAAATAAGCCGCCGCTTAACTCGCAGCTTAAGAAATATAGTAATAGTTATTTCATAAAGTTTGATCTGAAAAAAAAATACCCGGTTCCAAAAGTCTCTTCTATTTTTAGTTTCGACGGCAATGATTATTTCGGACCTTACGACAGAGGGGATGACGCTCGAAGTATGGTGGACATAATTCACAAAACATTTTCTCTGCGCGAATGTACCGACAAAGAATTCAAAAAAAATAGAAAGTGTTATTTATATGATATTGAGAGATGCCTGGCTCCATGCATCAATCTATCGGCAGATGATTATAAAAGTGAAATGGAAAGAGTTTATGAGTTCCTCGAAGGTAAAAACCAAAACGCAGTTGACCGCCTGCTTCATAAAATGAAACGACTCGCGGAAGAACGGCAATACGAAGAAGCAGCAATCATTAGAGATACTGTTAATCTTATTCTAAATCAATTACACAAAACTTTGATTCTTGCCGAACCCGTAAACAATGCTCATGTGCTTATTAAAATTAAAGGTTCACTAGCGGATGATCTAATTCTAATGGTTGAAGGTAAAGTTTTTATCAGCCAATACGCTATGGCAGATGACCCAAGCTTCCACGAAGTGCTGCTGGACTACTATAACGGAACAATCCACCTGTTCAAAGATCCGGACAAGAAAGATCTGGAAAGAATGAAATTTGCTTTGAACTGGTTTCTACAACACAGGAACAGGCTGAGGATTTATTATCTTCGCCAGTTTAATTCGTACGATGAATTACAGGAAGCAATTAGTTAAAGAAATAAGGCTGCCATAAAGACAGCCTAGAAAATATTAGTCTATATTATTAACTTTAGTATACCAATCGCTCGATTCGGCAAGCATTGAATTTAACCTTCCTACCAATTTATGAGGATCAGCTAAATAGCCTTCCAGCAAAAGCGCCGATTCGTAAAGTTGTTCCGTAGCGTCTTTAATAAACGTGTCGTTCGAGTTTGCTTTAAAGACTCTCAGCATGTTGCGTATCAGCACGTGATCCTCGTTGACCTCCATGATCTTTTTCGGTATCGAAGCATCTTTATTCATTATATTCATAATCTTCTGCATCGAAGAGGACATCGTGTTGTCCGTATTTACCAGGCATGCAGGGCTATCCTGCAACCTGTTCGAAATTTTCACTTCCGTTACATTTTCACCAAGGTAATCTTTCATTTTGCTAAGCAAACTTTTAAACTGAAGTTTATCATCCTTCGATAACTTTTCTGCTTTGTCTTCTTTGCTTTCAACGTCCTCCAGCTTATCTACTTTATCTAAATCGGCCTGATCAACAGACTTCAAATCATGATCTTTATACTTAGTTATTGAGCTCATTATAAATTCGTCTGCCGGGTCGTATAAGTAAAGTATTTCAATCCCTTTGCGTTTGAAAATTTCCACATGCGGATCCATTGCTACTGCAGCACGACTTGCGCCAAACAGATAATAAATTTCCTTCTGCCCTTCCTTCATGCGTTCTAAATAATCTGCAAACGAGGTTAAGCCCTTTTCATCGGAGCTATAAGAAGAGTTGAAACGAATAAGTTCCAGGTATTTCTCTTGGTTGGTGAAATCGCCGTATCCCATTTTAAAGGTCTTACCATGCTCTTTCCAAAACTCGACGTACTTTTCTTTGTCATCCTTCGAAAGCTTGTCGAGGCTGTTTAAAAGCTGGCTAGTGACACTATTCGCTATTTTGGTGAATATTAAATTTTCCTGCAAGGTTTCGCGCGAAATATTCAGAGGGAGGTCTTCCGAATCTACCACACCTTTAACGAAGCTAAGATACTCCGGGAGAAGATCTTTGTTCTTATGT
This sequence comes from Melioribacteraceae bacterium, assembly GCA_028280855.1. Lineage (GTDB taxonomy): Bacteria > Bacteroidota > Ignavibacteria > Ignavibacteriales > Melioribacteraceae > PGYT01. The sequence goes on along the minus strand of JANQLA010000283.1, from coordinate 2,797 downwards.
TGAATGAGCACTCGTCGCACGTACAAGTCCAAACCATAATCATCTTTATTGAACCCGAAAATATCCATATTCTTTTTTGGTATAAATAACAGGCAATTGAACTGAATGGGTGCATCTACGGATTTGTGAACAATTTCAAGAGGTTCATCGGAGTCATAAGTTAGGAATTTATAAAACTCACTATATTGTTCTTTTTTTACGCTGCTTTTCGGTTCACGCCAAATTGCAGATACGGTATTAACTTGCTCTTTGTCGACTAAAATCGGGGATGAAATAAAATTGGAATGTTTTTTAATCGTGCTTTCTATTTTATACTTTTCAGCGAATTCTTGGGCATCTTCTTTCAAGTAAATCTTTACGGTGGTACCGCGTTTTGGTTCTCCACCAACTTCTTCAATATCATAGCTGCCTAGGCCGTCAGAAACCCATTTTAGTGCAGGCGATCCTTTTTTGTAAGACTTTGTAGTTAGCTCAACCTTTTCAGCAACCATAAATACTGAATAAAAACCAACCCCGAACTTGCCTATAATATTGTTTGCATCTGCTTTATTATCGGTAATCTGTTTAATAAATTCTGCCGAACCCGATTTAGCAATTGTTCCAATATTTGTTACAACATCCTCCTCGGTCATACCAACACCAGTGTCGGTAATCTCAAGAATTTTTTTCTTCTCGTCGAAAGTTATTCTTATTTCATGCGGGAGATCGCTTTGTTCAATCTCGGTCCCCCGGTTTGATTCAAATCTCAATTTATCTAAAGCATCCGAAGCATTTGATATCAATTCCCTCAAAAAAATTTCTCGATTTGTATAAAGAGAATGGACAAGTATGTTTAATAACTGCTTTACTTCTGCCTTAAATTCATAATGCTTTTTTGTGTCGGTTGAATCGGTCATATTTTCCTCCATATCCTACTGATAGTTTCAATTTACTTATCGCCTTAAAAACGGCGACTACAAAAATAATAGATTGTTAAGATTTAACAAAAGTGCGGCGATACAGTTATTAGACTACAAAACGTATTAAAATAAAACGAATTATATAAGCAATGAAAACAAGCATTATAAGAAATAGCATAATATTTTTGAAAGAAATCTTACGTAAGCTAAAGTAGGTTTTAGTTCCGCGCCAGCCGCATTCACGGCATCGGTATATGTTCAAAAAACCTGAATTTTTGATTAGTGACTCAAAAAAAGATCTTGAGCGAGATCTTCGCAAAGCTCCAACAGCTTTACAACTGGGGCAGTTATCGAAAATGGCGTCCTTTCTGATCGAATCAAGCATTGTTAAATTTAATACTCAACTAAATTAATTAAAAGAGAAAGATAGTAAAAATCTCAAAGTTGTGGAATAGTGTGCGGTAAAAGACTCGCCCGGATTATTAAACTTCCGGGCGCTTTTTACAAATGAGTTAATCTCCATAGGCAAGTAAGGTCGAATAGGTTTGTTGCTCATTCAGAATGTTCATTGCAATATCAAACTGAAAGTCATTTTCAAGGGATTGCTTGATTCTTCCCTCAATACCACTGATACGCGCCGAAAGTTCATTGCGTATTGATGCCACAACATCCTTCCTGTATTTATCCAATTCAATTGTTTTTAGTTCATCAGACTCTACAATAAGCTCATCCACCTTCTGCTTCAAAGGAGCAAGAAATTTTTGCACTTCTACTTCCTTCGATAATTCTTTTAATAAGTTTTCTGCGTGCGAAGAATAATTAAACCCCTGTTCACTTAGAAACTGTTTAAACTTGTCGTGATACTCATCATCCGAAAAAGTATTTACATTCATATCCGAATTTGCGTTGTAGAGCTTTGTAGCAAACTTAAAGAACATGCCTTGCGCAATTAGTCTTTCAACTTGTTTTGATGATGATTTATTAGTCACCGAAGTATCGGGTTCAATACCTCCTGCGCCATAAACTAAACGATTATTGTCCGTTTTGTATGCTTTATCTTTAGCTTCGGCAAACCCTGTTATTACTTTATTATCGTTGGAGTAATCTATTTTCTGAATGCACCTGCCGCTAGGCGTATAATACCGTGCAGTAGTTATTTTTAGCGATGTATTATAAGACATCGGGATAAGCGTCTGAACCAGTCCTTTCCCGAACGATTGACTACCGAGTATAACACCTCTGTCATGATCCTGTATTGCACCTGCAACAATTTCGGAAGCCGAAGCCGAATTATTGTTGATAAGTACAACCAACTTTGCATCGCCAGCTATTGGTTCCTCCATTGCGTAGTAGTGTGTAACTTTAGAGGTATCTCTGCCGCGGACAGAAACAACTAGCTGATCCTTCTTCAAAAACTTTTCAGCGACGTCAATAGCCTGATCCAAAAGTCCGCCCGGATTGCCTCGTAAATCTAAAATTATAGATTTTATTTCCCTGCGATTTTTCAGATCATATATTGCTTGCTTAACTTCGCTACCCGCAGCTCTGGAAAAGCTGCTTAATTTTATATACGCGTTATTACTTTCCTCCGGGATAAACCCGTAATAGGTCACATTTTTTACTTCTACTTCTTCGAGAACTAATTCGAAAAGAATTGGCTCATGGTTGCCTTCTCGAGATATCAACACTTTAACAACTTTGCCCGGTTTTCCCTTTAGCAAGTCGCCTATTTCATCATAATTGGATTTACTTATTTCTTCACCATTAATATTTTCTATTACATCGCCTATTCGAAGTCCTTGTCGTTCAGCAGAATAGCCTTCAATCAAATCGATTATGGTAACCTGGTTATTTCTAATACCAACACTGGCACCTATTCCCCCGTACTTACCCTTAGT
>JANQLA010000271.1 GCA_028280855.1 Melioribacteraceae bacterium | reverse complement strand
CCGGACTCTTCGAAATTAACTTTGGTTCTCTAACATTGCTAATATCCACAAGTGCGTAATGATCTCCTGCGCATGCAACCAACCTGTCACCCCAAACATAAACATCGTGCACATAGTCGCTCTCGCGGTAAACCGATTGGTGTTCCAGATTGCCTGGATTAGTAATATCAATTATGTGAACACCGGGTTCGGTGTCGGTACCTGCGGCAAATAAATAATTACCATCTATAAAAATATTATGTGCGGTTACAAAGAAGTCGGTGTTTGACTTTGGAAACCATGCAATTTGGGGAAGGTTAGTTAAATCGACAATCTGAAGCCCGGCATTGCTTCCTTCGCCTTCGGATACAATATATGCATAGCCGTCTTTTACTTTAATATCACGCCAAATTGAACGTTCACCTTCTACAAATGCCACTTCAACGGGATTTGTTCCGTTGGTCACATCGATTATTGATGTGCCGGTAAAAACAGCCATAAGGGCGTATTCGCGACCGCTGGAATGTTTGTATCCCCAAATATCGGAATACCTGTCATCAGGATAGGGGTCTAATGTTCCAATTAAGTTTACATTTATGTTTTTAATTTCCGATTGCCCGGTTATGCTTATTGACGAGCATATAAGGGCCGCAAGAATTATTGTCAAGCGTATCATGCGATTCATATTTTTATGTTTTTTATTTAGATAATATAATTGGTACACTATTAATTTTGTTTTGAGTGAGGATTCTAATTAAGTAAACTCCGGAAGATAGAACCTCATTTCTCTCGTTTCTCCCATTCCACACTAAATTCAACAGCCTCTTCTTTGTTATACCTTTAGTCAGCGTTCTTACTTTTCTACCTAATATATCAAATACTTCCACAGAGACTTGTTGCCTGGCTGACAAAGACACAGTAATATTTGTTTCCAGGTTAAACGGATTTGGGAAAACAGAAACATTTATTTCATCCGTGTTTTCTAAATCGTTTTCTGTAACGGTTGATACAGTAGTATTTCGGAAAAACAAAATTCCGCCTCTCAAATTTCCAATGAACAAATCTTTGTCGGAATCGGAGTCAATATCCGAAAAAAAAGGGGAAATATCAGCCCCAAATTTTCCCTCCAAATAATTATCCGATTCTAGCTCAAATTGCGGCTCTAGTACATTTCCCATGTTGCGAAAGTAAAACATTTGACCGGACCGGTTGCCAACAAAGAGATCGTAATCACCGTCATTATCAATATCCGCGAAAGAAGGGGCGCTATTATTCCCAACATCAATAAATTCAAACAAACTTTCATTTAATTCGAATGAATAATTAGCGCTGCTTCCAACATTTAGATAGTATTTCAATTTTCCATTGGAACCGCCAATAAGCAGATCAAGATCGTTATCATTATCTAAGTCCGTAAGTAAGGGCCGTAAAAAATTACCAAATTCAATTTCACCACCACTTATGTCTTTGAGAATCCCGCGGTACGAAAAAATAGGCTCAGATGAATTCCCGGTATTTTCATATAGATCAATCGTCTTTATTAGTTTCCCAACAAGTAGATCAAAATCACCGTCGCCATCAATATCTCCGAAGTGAGGTGCAATTGACAGATCGCCTTCAATATTGAAATAAGCTGAATCAATTAAACTAAATTGCAGGTTGGTTGCTGAACCTTCGTTTCTAAAAAAAGCTATTGACCCTTTAGGGTTCTTTTCATTACCGATAAACAAATCCAAATCACCATCGTTGTCAATATCTACGAGTGCTGGAATGCTTTTAGTGCCGACGTCTAATGTTGACAAGTAATCATTGCTTCTGAGTATGTAACGATGTGATTGAGTAGAGCCAATGTTTTCATAGAATATTAACGACTGCGGCACAGTTGGATCAAAGAGAACGCTTACAAACAAATCCAAATCATTATCGCCGTCGATATCCGCTAGCCGGGGCATATTGAATCCGCTTGTAAAAACACTATTGGCATTTTGCGGAAAAACTTCGCTCGTTAGCGATATAACGGGATTACTTAACGTTCCTTGATTATCAAAGTAATACAAGCTTCGGCTGAAAAAATCGCCCCATAAAAGCTCTGGTGCTTCGTTGCCCGTAATATTTCCGAAATCAATTGAGCTGGCGCCGTGATGCTCTATCGATTTTGATAGGAGTCCTCCACCGATGACTTCTATATCCTGCCAACGGTCGGTTTCAAGTATAAAACGAAAATCATTTACGTTACCTATGTTCTTGTAAAACGTAACGGTACCGGTTTGATTGCCTGACAACAAATCCGTATCACCATCATTATCGATATCAATAAAAAAAGGATTTGACCCGGAATCTGTAAATATTGGAATTCCGTTATCCGTGCGTAACGTATCTAATACTTTTGTGAAGGAAGGGTTGGTTGATGATCCCGTATTCTCATAGTAATCAATTGAATTTGCTGCCCCGTTGGTAAAATAGTCAAAGTCGCCGTCATTATCCATATCTGCAAAATAGAACCAGCTTTTAAGGAACAAGCCGAAAGGATTATCGAGAACTAATTCAAATTCGGGATTAGTTTTGTTCCCTATATTTAGATATACGCCGAAAGTTCCGTCGGAATCGAGAAAAACTATATCCAAATCGCCATCATTATCCCAATCAATGAACTGGGGCTCAATATTATTTTGCCCCCCTGAAAACGTGTTGCTTAATAACTTTCCATTCGCTAAAAAATCAACTGAATTTAGTTCACGTGTAAAAGGTTGAGAATAGAGATTGCTGATGGAAATGACTAACAATACAAACAGTAGTTTAAAATATATAGATGAGACTATCACCGAGACGTTTGATAGGTTCTTTATTAAATTTTTTGATGTCCTTTTCTTTTGTTTGAATGGATCTTTCAACAAGCATTAATCCTTCTTCTTCTAGAAAATTGTTATCTAAAATATTTTTAACCACATGATGAATATCATCTTTAAAGAACGGGGGATCAGCCAAAATCAGTTTATATCTTTTTTCTATTATGCTTGCACTGAATTTTAACGCACTGTTAAGTATAACGGAACAATAACCATTTGCGTTCAATTTAGCTATGTTATCTTTTAGTACCTTAGATACCTTAAAATTTTTTTCAACAAAATGAACTTCACTTGCTCCCCTGCTTAAAGCTTCGAGCCCTAATGAGCCGGAGCCTGCGTAAATATCGCAAACTATGGCGTCGTTGTAGTCCACATAATTATTTAAAAAACTAAACATTGCTTCTTTATTGCGATCTGTCGTAGGGCGCACCAGTTTTGAGTTTGGAAATTTTAGCGGGTGTCCTTTATATTTCCCTGAAATTATTCTCATATCGTTTTTATACTGTTACACAATTGTTTTAATGACGTGTAAAAAAATAAATTTTTTGTTTCATTATTTCGGCAGATTAAATAAATTTGAGCCCAAGTTATGAACTTCTCATTTAAACCAACAAAAATTATTTTTACCCAGAGGCTTATATAATGAGTTACAGAATTACTCTTAATAAACCTGTTCCGATGCATCAAACCGAAATAAAACTTAATAGATTAGAAGCTCGTGTGTTTGACTACGGTAATGCAAAATTCTTTTCCTATAACGACAAGTTCTTTGAACTGGAAGAAGATTTACATAAAAACATAGTCGGGCTAACCATACATGGAAATTCAGTTGCCGACTTTAGAAGTTTAATGAATATCAAAGATAAATTATTTGTCGAACCGCAGCCGGTTAAGTAACTAGCTAAACAAGCCGCACAGCTATTCCCGCTGCGGAAGTATAGTGGTTCGAACTGGTAATAGTTTCGATTTTTTGTTTAAAGTTATCAGAGCATTTTATTTTTGCAAAAGGGTCAACTTGTATAAAAACTAAGCCTGTTTTTGCCCTAATTCTCTCAAGCAAGTTTTCAGTATAAGCATCACCGAACACAAATGATTTTTCAATTTCTATAACGTCGTCAAATTTCTGTGTAAGCTTTTCAAGCCTTATTTCAAGGTTTGTAATCAACTCTTCAGTACCTTTATAATCAAACATATCTATATGAATTGGAATTGAATTTTCAATCAAAACAATTGATGCAAAATTTTCACGGATTAAGAATGTCATGTATGTTTTACCCGGTACAACATCTTTAAACAAGTTCAAAAGGTTAATAGCAGATAAGTGTTCGTTATCGATATAACGCAGTATTAAGTTATTCCGGTTACAAAACTTCAGCAACATCTCTATAATTCGTTTGTCTAATAAAATCAGGATTATATTGCCGCCGTTTCTTAGCACGCTTTCATTAATTTCAACCGACTGAATTGCGATGTCGTTAATGTTAATGTAAGGCATCAATAAAGACAATTCCCAATTGATATGTTCCTGAAGGTCTTTCTTTGTAAGAGCATCGTCGTAAGGAATGTCGATAATGTTGAACAGGTTTGAAGGAAGAGTAAACGAAATTATATTGCTTGTCAGTTGACTACGGAGATTTAATTCGTTAAAAGCATTTTGGAGAATGGTGATAAGTTTGGTTTCTTTATCGGAAAAATTAATGAAGTCCGATAAGAATTCTTCATCAACATTCTCCAGGTTAAAAAAATTCCCTTTATTACAAACCTCAACTAACCGAAGCTTGGAGGCAGAAATTTGAAATCCAGCATGGTTCTTATACAAGGACATACTTGAAAAATTCTATTCCCACGATGCTGTATTTTTAAGAGCAGTGGAGAATATATCGCCTACTCTATCGTTGTTATTTGTGTCCGGAGTTTCAATTGCGTACAAAGTTCCAATAGTAATGGTAGAATCAATTTTTACTATTCGCCCTCTCCGGTTTATTACTGTGTCTACTTCAAGCGTAGTATCAACTTGCATAATATAGCGAAGTCCGTTGCCGGGATAATTGTAGAGGGATTCAGCAGAAAATACACCGTGCGATAATGGTCTAAAAGGATTCGTGGCTCTTTGCCGTAAAGTATCGAAGCCGTTGATTTTTTCGATGACTAATGAATCGTACATGACAAAGTTAATTAAGCTATCAAGGTTATCTGTGAAATTACCGTATTTTTCTTCCCACAGAATTTGAGCTTCTTTCAAGTTCGTCATTCTCAATCTACTTTCATTGCGAATATAAGTTTCCCTTTCGATAATCTCATTTGGCTCAATAATAGCGACTCTTATCAGTACATATACCAACGCAAGTATTACTGCGTACAAAATAGCATGAATATACCACGGTTCCGATTTTGCACTCATTTTTCCTCCAGGTGTTAAGTTTATTCTATAATTAAATACTTTTTTAACTCTTTTAACTTTGCTTTGCCGATACCCTTAACTTTTAATAATTCGTCAAGGTTAGTCAACTTCTTATTTGCATCTCTAAATTTAATAATTCTTTGAGCCGTTTTCTCACCAATTCCCGGTAATTTTATTAATATTGTTAAATCAGCACTATTAATGTTAATTTTTTTTGAAGGAAAAGTGCCCGGTTCGGAATCAATTTTATTTTTACTAAAATCTAAAAGTTCCTTGTTATAATCAACTTTTTCATTACTTAAAGAAGTAGAATCGGCAATCATTTTTTGATCAAAACTTTTACTCAGGAAAATACTGTCCTGCTCTGAATAATCATACTTCTGATAATCGTGGCCAAGAAAGTTGTTTTTAATATGATAAACCGATGCACCGAAAATAAGCGCAACAATTAAAAATATAGATACCTTAGCTTCCGTGTCCGAAAAACCGAAACGTTTGAGTAACTGCTTAATATTAATATCTATTCCAAATTATAAATAATTACCTAGTCAGGTACTTTTATATTTGGTTGCTTCTGCAAATCCCTTAGCATATCCTTTTCTTTAGACGATACTTTTTTAGGAACAAAAATACTTACTTTAACGAGCTGATCGCCTGAGCCGTGCCTGTTTAAATGCTGTATGCCCTTATCCCGCATCTTCAAGAATTTGCCGGGCTGAATACCGGATTCAATCTTTAACTTGGCTCTCCCGTTTAATGTCGGAATCTCCACCTCGCTTCCCAATACTGCTTCGGGATAACTGATAAAGAGTTCATAAACAATATCATCGCCGTCACGTGTAAAATATTCGTGGGGCACTTCTTTGAAGACCACGATAATATCGCCTGCTGGTCCACCGTTTTTCCCGGCGTTCCCTTCGCCGCGAAGCGTCATATAGCTATTATCCGATACCCCGGCCGGCACATTAATTTTAATTGTGGATTCGTCATATGTACGACCTTCGCCTTTGCAGGTAACACATGGAGCTGATATGACTTTACCTGTCCCTGAGCAGTTCTGACACGGCTGAATATTAACAAACTGCCCGAAAAGCGATCTTGAAACCTGCCGAACTTCACCGGCGCCCTGACAAACAGAGCAAGTTTGGTAAGCGTTATTATCCTTAGCGCCTGTCCCGTTACAAGTTTTGCAAGATGTATATTTTTTTAGTTTTATTTTTTTTGTTGTACCCGAAGCAATTTCTTCGAGCGTAAGTTTAAGCGTTACTTTCAGATCGGAACCCGGCGTACCAGTTCCGCGTTGCCTTCCCCGCGATCTGCCGCCGGCAGCGCCTCCAAAGAAGTCGTCGAATATAGACCCGCCACCGGACGCACCCCCAAATGCACCTCCGAAAATATCGGAGAAATGACTGAATATATCGTTCACATCCGAAAATCCGTGAAAGTCTTGTCCGCCTTTTAATCCGCTGTGCCCGAATCTGTCGTATTTGCCGCGCTTATCGGAATCACTTAAAACTTCGTAAGCTTCGGCGGCCTCTTTAAATTTTTCCTCTGCTTCCTTATTATCAGGATTTCTATCCGGGTGGTACTGCATAGCCAGCTTTCTGTAGGCTTTTTTAATTTCTTCGTCCGAAGCGTTCTTACTCACACCTAAAACTTCGTAATAATCTCGTTTACTCATTTTACATATACCCTTTACTTATTATTCATTTGAATCGCTTTCGGTTTGCCCGTTTTGCGCTTCGCTTGAAGTATCTTCGCTTACAATAACTTTTGCATGTTTAATTACTTTGTCTTTGTACATATAGCCAGGTTCGATCTCGTTAATTACAGTATTAGGAGGCACATCCGCCGCCGGCTGCCTCATTAAAGCTTCGTGCAAATTAAAATCGAATTCAGCACCTTTAGTCGCCAATTTTTCCACTCCTTGTTCAGCTAAAACTTTCGTGAACTTATCGTGAATCATTTTTAACCCGTCGATCAGCGACTGCCTGTTCTCTTCGTCCACGTGAGAAAGGGATCTTTCAAGATCATCGTATATCGGTAATACTTTTACAATGAACGGTTCGGCTGCATACTTGAGAATATTCAGTTGATCCTGTTCCGTTCGTTTCTTATAGTTTTCGAACTCAGCCAGCCTGCGTAGCAATCTGTCGTTCAGCTCTTTATTCTTTTCTTCAAGCTCCTGTACCCTTTCCACTATATTTTCTTCGGTGTCTTTTTCATTTTCACCGTTATTGTTTTCCTCTTCATTGTTTACTTCAGTATCGAATACTTTGTCCTGGTCTTTTTCAACTTTTTCTTTATTACTCATGTTTCTCCTCAATAAAATTATTTCTGTACTACAAATTTGTTTTCTTTAATTCTTTTGATAAAACTTCGGCTACGTAGGTAACCGCAGCAATTATTTTTGAATACTCCATTCTTTTTGGTCCTATAATTCCGACCGTACCTTTTGCCTCTCCCAGTTTATACTCTTTTGTGATAAGGCTAAAATCGGTAAAATTATGATCAGTATTTTCCGAACCGATTTTAATATTTAGTGGCCCATCGGAATCCTCTTTGCCCATAAGGTGTATTATTACATCCTTATTTTCCATCAGTTCTATAATACCCTGAAAATTCTGATGGTCTTCGAACTCCGGTTGTTTAACTACATTCGCTGCACCGCTAATTACAGCTTTGTTACTTTCGGGCATATTGGCAAAAACCCTGTTTACAGAATCAAGGAACACTCTCACTATAGGTTTAAGTTCATCCCGGTTGTAATCTTTAATTCGATCCTTAAAAGTCGCACGTATTTCCGAAAATCGTAATCCGGAAAGTTTTTCATTTAATACACCTTCGATGGAATTTAACGACTTTTCACTAATTTCATTTGTTACTTCCAAGGTAATAGTTCTAATAAGACCGGAAAGAACTGAAACAACAACCAAAAGCCTGTTTGACGACAGTGGTATTAGCTGGATTTTTTCCAGGATCGCCATGTCAAAACTAGGTAGTGTAATACATGCCAATTGATTTGTAAGTTCACCTAAGATAAAAGCAGTAAGTTCAATCAGCTTATTGGATTCGGATATATTAATCTCAATTGTAGATTCAATTTTTTCAATCTCTTCTGCTTTCAACGAAGGCGGATCCATCAGGCTGTCAACATATATTCTGTATCCGAGGTCCGTTGGTATCCTGCCCGCAGAAGTATGCGGATGATCAAGGAACCCCCCCTCCTCCAAATCGGACATGATATTACGAATTGTTGCCGGGGATAACCCGATATTATACCGCTTGGATATATTACGCGAACCAACAGGACTGGCAGTTAGTATAAACTGCTGCACAATATACCGAAGGATCGATTTTTCTCTGTCTGATAGATTTAATTCGTACATCTCTACATTACTTCTGAAAATTCAGGACGTTAAATATACTTAAAATCGTTAATATTTTCTTTTTACGCCATATCTTATTTTATACCCCCTACTATTCAAAAAAATTATTTGTGCCGGGTCTTAAAAAGTATATCATCTGGTGGTATGGCTAAGAATTCTGCAACATATAAATTTCATCATTCGACATTCTCTATTCAACATTCGAAATTTATTTTCAGTATTCTGCGCTTTGTTTTCTGTTTCCGATTTCAGAATTTTGGTTTCTGCACTTTTCTTTCAGGCAACTATCGTCACCTTAATAACAAAAAATGAATATTTCAGCTATAAATTAATGCGAAAACGGTAAGAAGAATGTGGATATCTTATTAAATGAGATACATCTGTTGTAAAGTACTGCTACCGGTAAACGTCACCTTTGCATAAAATGCTTTAGGATATGTTGCTCATCATTTAATATCTTTTGAACCGTAATAAATTATGGTGATGAATTGAGCGAAACTTACAAATCGGCCGGCGTCGACATTAAAGCCGGTGAAGAAACCGTTGATAGAATTAAACAACATGTTAAATCCACTTTTAATAAGAATGTTTTAGCAA
>JANQLA010000269.1 GCA_028280855.1 Melioribacteraceae bacterium | reverse complement strand
GACCCTGAATGTAAAATTCATGGCGTCTCAAAAATTCATGAAGCAAAACAAGGCGATTTAACTTTTCTTTACTTAACTGCTTATTCAAAATATCTTTCTCAAACACAAGCATCAGCAGTACTGGTAACTCCCAGAGAACAAAAAGTAAACACCGACATAACCTACATCGAAGTAGAAAAACCCGATGTAGCGCTTCAACTTGTTACTCGAAAATTCTTTAAACCGGAAATCAAATTAAGCGGTATCGATAAAAGTGCATCTGTTTCTAAAAACGCTGACATCGGTGTAAACGTAGCAATAGGAAAAAACGCCGTAGTATCAGACGGATGTAAAATTGCAAACGACACCGTAATTTATCATAACGTTGTTTTGATGGAAAATGTACAAGTTGGGAGTAATACACTAATTTACCCTAATTCTACTGTTCGTGAGGATTGTTTAATCGGGAATAAAGTTATAATTCATTCCGGCTCTGTAATTGGCTCAGACGGTTTCGGGTATTCTCCCCGCAAAGAAGGAGGCTACGACAAAGTGCCGCAGATTGGAAACGTTATTCTTGAAGACGAAGTGGAAATAGGCTCCAACGTTTCTATTGATCGCGCAGCAATGGGTTCAACAATTATTCGGAAGGGCAGTAAAATAGATAATCTTGTTCAGATTGCACACAATGTTGAAATAGGCGCCGATACAGCAATCTCATCGCAGGTAGGAATTGCGGGAAGTACAAAAATTGGAAAAAATTGTATATTAGCCGGTCAGGTTGGAATTGTTGGACACATCGAAATTACCGATGGAGTTTTACTTGGCGCTCAAAGCGGCGTTTCAAAATCGTTATTGAAACCAGGTAAATATTTTGGCTACCCGGCAAAAGAAATGGGACAAAGTTTGAGGCAGGAAGGGCACCTGAGAAACTTACCAAAGTACGCCGAGCGAATTAAGCAACTTGAATCTGAATTGAACACTTTAAAAACCAAGATTGATGAATTAAGCAGGAAGAAATAATGCTCGAGATGCAACGAACCATAAAAAAAGAAACTTCGATTGCCGGATACGGACTTCATACAGGCACCATTTGCAAAATGACTTTCAAACCGGCTCCCGAAAATTACGGTATAAAATTTATCCGTAGCGACATGGGAGCAAGCCCCGAAATACCTGCTACCACAGACTATGTAGTTGATACCTCACGCGGAACAACACTGGGCATTGGTGATGCAAAAGTTCATACAGTTGAGCATGTGCTTGCAGCTATTGTCGGTTTACAAATAGATAATATAAAAATAGAAATTAACGGTATTGAACCTCCGGTAGGCGATGGCAGCTCTATTATGTTTGTCGAAAAATTAATTGAAGCAGGACTTGCAGAACAACGTGAACCAAAAGATTATTTGATAATTGATGAAACCGTAATGTACAACGATGAAGAAGACCAGGTTGATATTGTTGCGTTACCTCTTGACAGTTATCGTATTACGGTTATGGTCGATTACCAAAACCCAGCGCTGGGTAGTCAACACACAGGACTATTCGACCTTGAACGGGAATTCGTTAAAGAATTTGCACCTACACGGACATTCTGTTTCCTTAGCGAAGTTGAAGCATTAGTAGAACAGGGATTGATTAAAGGCGGAAATTTGGATAACGCAGTTGTAATTGTCGATCATGATATAGATGAAGAAGGACTGGATGAACTTAGCGGAAAGTTAGGATTAGAAGACCAGATAACCGTAGGCGAAAACGGATTTTTAAATGAGAAGTCTCTTCGGTTTAAGAATGAGCCCGTACGACATAAATTACTTGATATGATTGGCGATCTTGCTTTAATAGG
>JANQLA010000262.1 GCA_028280855.1 Melioribacteraceae bacterium | reverse complement strand
TACGAACAAGCGGTGTAAACTTTTGCCTGATTCTATCTATCTCGGCTTCATATTGTTCGTCGGTATATTCGATTTGCTGGAACTTCTTTTTATCGGCATAGTTGCCGGGGTTAACTCGTACCTTTTCTACTATTCGTGCGGCAAGCTCTGCAGCGTTTGGCGTAAAATGGATATCCGCAATCAGCGGAACATCGTATCCACGCAGGTGCAATTCTTTTTTGATGTTCTCGAGATTCTTTGCTTCCTTTATGCTGGGTGCCGTAATCCTTACATATTCACATCCGGCTTCAACCATTCTAATCGTTTGCTCAACCGTTGCAATTGTATCCATGGTGTCGGTGGTTGTCATAGATTGAATGCGGATCGGATTATCCCCGCCAAGAGCGACATCACCGATATTGACTTCACGCGTTTTGAAACGTGAATACTGCGTAAGATTGTTGCAGTAATTCTTAAACTGTGTTATACTCAATGTGTTTTCCATAAAATAGTAAACATAACGTGACTTGAACTAGTTCTCTAAAATAGTAATGAGATAACTTGATTACCAATTTAGACTTTAGAGACGTTGAGAAAAAATTCATTACATGGCAATAGCGGCTAAAACCGTTTTTGCAAAGTCGACTGTATTTTCTTCCGACCTCGCGGTAACGAAATTGTTTGAGACTATAACCGGCGAGTCTTTGTGCTCAACGCCGGATTCTATCAACGTGGATTTATCATCAGGGTGACACGTACAAGCAGTGCTTTGTAGAAGTCCGGCTTTGGCCAAAGTTACCGGAGCAGCGCAAATTGCCCCAATTGTTTTTGCCTGATCCGAAAATTTATGCAGAATATTATGAAGGCTCTTGTTGTTCCAATAATTTTTTATACCCGAACCCCCAATCAATACTATTCCATTGAAATTATTCGAGTTAATATTGAACAAACTAATTTCGGCGCAGACTTTTAATCCTTTGCTTCCGGTGCATAAACCTGTATTATCCGAAGCAACAAATATCGTTATCCCGCTTTGCTCAATTATCCGGCGTGTTTGAAGATATTCAACCTCGTTGAACCCATACTTTGCAAGAAATATAACTATGCTTTTTTTAATCAAGTTTACTCATTATTTATCCGGCTAAAAATACTAAATGGAATTACATCCGGCAAAGTAAAGATAATTTTAGTTTATTTGCCTGTACATTTTTTTTACCATAAGGAAAACAAAGGTTGCAATAAGACCATAGAAACCATACACGAGTTTTTCTTTGTTAACTTTGTGGATTCTTCGCGAATTTTGGTGGTTGAGAATATTGCGGGCTTGTATCTCAAATTTTCTTTCAATAAATAGTTTATTCAATGAGTTGGTTATTCGCATATTTTGGCAATGATGCGCAGAATGTAAGGTCCTCATTTCAGGAGAATAAATCATTCGCCGCCAAAAGTATATTAGGCCAAAAATCCTTTGTAGCCGTTGCAAAAGAATCAAAAAATGTTTTTTACGACTTTGATAATCCCCGAAATAAATGGGCGACCTGTGGTATCGGGATCCTAAAAAAGTCGAATACCTTCAGTTATGCTTCAAAACATGATTGGCGGGAATTAGTCAACAACCCGGATTCATTTTCTTCTATCGACGGTCATTTTATAACCTTGTTATGGGATGATGATTATGTTGAAGTTCACACAGATACCTTAGGTCTTCGGGACATTTACCTTGCCCAAACGAAAACCGGGATTTTATTAAGCACAAGACCTGACTGGATAGCGCCTTTCAAAAAACTCGGGCTGGACTTTAGCGAATTCGGTACCCGGTGGAAAACGTTCAACCAAATTTCAAGCGGAAGTGTGATAAAAGGTTGTTCCAGAATTTGCAGGGGTCAGAGGGTTGAAATTCAAAGATCTAATCATTCCTTCATTATAAAACCAAGGCAATTTCCACGATTACGTTACTCATCGAAGTTGACTGAGTCTGAAATAAAGGATGAGTTTGAACGGATAACAAAGTTTCCATTCGAGTCAGGCTCACCTATATCGCTAAGTCTTTCGGGCGGAATGGATTCGCGATTGCTGCTTTCAATACTTTTAAACCAGCCTGAGCAGAAGTGGAATACCCATACTTTCGGAAACCCGCGCCATCCCGATGCGCTTGTTGCACAATTGTTAAGCAACCGGCACAACTTTTCAAATGAATTGCTGGAACTGCCCTTTCCATCTTTTGACGAAGCGATTAATGAGCTTAGAGATTATGCCTGTAAAAGCATCGTTAATAATGCTGCTTCTGCTATTTTACAGTTGCGAAATTATAGGCTTCTCAAAAATTCGAATAGTATTATTATCGACGGCGGGTTCGGTGAAATTTGGCGGCGTGAGTTTTTATTCGGCCTACAGGTAAAAGGTAAGGAGGATATTCAAAATAGAAACGAGGATGGTATTCTGAATCATATACGCCTTTTCAGATCAGACTGTTTTTCTCAAGATGTAAATTTACTAATGGATGCAGGGTGCAGAGAACAGGTTTCAAATCTTATCAGCGATATTCCCCCTATCGAAGATATGAATTTTGATCATTGGCTCGATCTTTTTGCGATTTATACCAGGCTCCCCAATTATTACGGGCACGAGCAGGCTGTACTTGACGAAATTGTCACGGCATACATGCCTTTCGCTCAAATGAGTTTGTTAAAAAAATTATTTTTGTTAAACCCATCTTTAAAAAGGAATGGAAGATTATTTAAGAGAATCATTCAACTTAACAAAAAAGAGCTAACTAAAACTAAGCTGGTAAAAGGTGTTGTATTTACACCATGCGGATTGACTTCGCTGCAATCAAGAATTTATTCGCAAATTCGAAAAAGAATAAAAACAGGATTGTACCCGGATAGAGCCAGGGAAAAATTTCTGAATTTGTTTAAAGACTATAACATGGACTTAATAAATTCACAACGAATTAAAGAGTGCGAATATTACGATTATTCAAAAATCAGGGATATCGTTATTGGCTATTATAAAGGCAATAAGGAATATTCCGACCAACTTGACTGGTGGCTAACATTTGAGTTGTTCAGGCAAGCTATCGAAAGAAAATAATTTTATATTTACCGTATTATGAATCGATAAAATATATGCGAATTCCCGAACAGCAAATAGAGGACATAAGAAACTCAGTAAGCATACTGGATGTAATTTCAGGCTATGTGGCAATGCGGAAACGCGGTAAGAATTTTATAGGGCTTTGCCCTTTCCATAACGAAAAAACGCCGAGCTTTACGGTTAGCGAAGATAAACAAATATTCCACTGCTTTGGTTGCGGTGTTGGCGGTAACGTTTACAAATTCCTAATGGACTTCAAAGGAATTTCGTTTGTTGAGGCAGTACAGGAAGTAGCCGATATTGTCGGAATAAAATTGAATCTTCAGAATGAAGCCGTCAGTGAACAGCAAAATGAGTTGGAAGAATATTACGAAATCAACGTGCTGGCAGCTAAGTTCTTTTCTAACAAATTGCTCGAAAGCAATGAAGGTGAAACAGGGCGCGAATATTTCAAGCAGCGAAAAATAAAACCCGGCACTCAGCGAGTATTCGGACTCGGCTATACATTACCGGAGTGGGAAAACCTTCTTTTCTATCTTAAAGAAAACAAAGTTGATCTTGAAAAGACAAAACATCTCGGACTTATTGATACCCGTGACGACGGGAGCTATTTTGACAAATTCAGGGGGCGAATTATATTCCCGATTTTTTCGCCTAACGGCAGGGTAATAGCTTTTGGCGGTAGAATAATGGATCCTTCGGCAAAAACGGCAAAGTACCTCAATTCGCCAGAGTCATCAATTTATTCCAAGCGCCGTTCTCTTTACGGCCTGTTTCACTCCAAAGATGAAATCCGAAAATTAAACAGGGTAATTCTTGTAGAAGGCTACATGGATTTAATTGCACTTTATCAGAATGGAGTAAAGAATGTTGTTGCATCATCGGGAACATCACTTACGGAGGAACAGGTTCAGCTTCTCTCACGTTTCACTAAAAATATTATTGTGATATTTGACGCCGATGACGCGGGCCAGCGTGCAGCCGTTAGAAGCATTGAAATCCTGTTAAAACACGATTTCGATGTACGCGCGGTTTTGCTGCCTGACGGTGAGGACCCCGATAGCTACATTACCAAGCACGGACGAGAAGCATTTGAGGAAAAAACTTTGAAGGCTCAGCACTTCCTCGAGTTTCAAACCGATCAATTTCAAAAAGCTGGCGCATTCGATGATCCCACCAAACAAGCAGAAGCAATTCGATCACTTGTTGCCTCGGCTGCATTGGTTAACGACGAACTTAAACGCAATATCTTGATTAAATCTATATCTAAGAAGTTTTCTCTCCGCGAGAAAATAATTGAAAGCGAAGTTGAAAAGCATCTTAATCAAATTCGATCGCGAGATTACCGTGTTAGTCAAAGATCAATGCAAACATCTGTAGAGAAATCGATTGAAGCAAAGAAAGAAATTAACGGTAACGGGTTATCAACATTCGAACTGGAGATTATAAAATTATTGTTTGAAGGTAACGAAGAAGTAATCGGTAATATTTGCGATAATATTGCGCCTGAAGATTTTGCTAATCCAACATTTCAGAAACTCGCGGAGATTGTTAGGAAATCATATACAAATCATGTTGTTTCCCCCGCGGCGATTATCGAAAAAATTAAGGACGATGAGTTAAAGCAGTTCATAGTATCTATGGCTATTGATCGCGAAGCAATAAGTAAAAAATGGGCTGAATTAAACCACACGGGCATAGTCGAATTTAACATAGTACAATATGCGAATGATGTGATTAAAAAGTACCGCGTAAAAAAAATCGATATTTTGATTAAAAAGAATAATGAAAAAATATCTGCACTGGAAAATGAAGATGAAATGCTTAGTTTAATGATGGAAAACAGGGAACTGCAGGAAGAAAAGCTTAATATACTTGCCGGCAACGGTAATTCCGATATAGACTAGTTATGGTAAATTATCCAATTATTTATCAAATCAATTTTCGAGTTTGGTTTAAAGGGTATAAAACCAAAAAGGGAATTTCATCAGTTAGAGATATTCCCGTATCTACCTGGCTTGAATTCAAACAAAAAGGTATTGATATAATTTGGCTGATGGGCGTTTGGAAAACCGTTCCGTCGTCGGTAAAAAAATATTGCTTTGAGTCGGGTTTGATAAATGAATACGATAATGCATTACCTGATTGGAAAGAAGAAGATGTTATCGGCTCTCCTTATGCTATTGATTCTTATACGTTTAATCCAGAATTAGGATCGGATGAAGATCTTAAAGAATTAAAGTCTGTTCTAGACAAACAAGGTTTAAAACTGGTTTTGGATTTTATTCCGAACCATTTTCATGCCGATAGTTCGTTGATTGAATCGAACTCAGATATTTTCCTCCCAGGAACTGATGAGATGCTTGTAAAGGATGGTCATACATTTTATCGCTCCGAGATAGATAACAATATTTACTGTCACGGTCGCGATCCGTATTTCCCCGCATGGCAGGATACTATTCAAATTAATTTTTTTCATCCGGAAGCGCGTAAATTTCTTACCGAACAATTATTGCGATTAACCGAGTTCTGTGACGGCGTTCGTTGCGACATGGCTATGCTTGCATTGGCGAAGGTATTTGAAAACACCTGGGGTGAAGTACTAAAAACGGTAAGCGCCCATAAACCAGAGAAGGAATTTTGGCAAGATGCTATTCGTACAGTGAAGGAAAAAAGAAATGATTTCTTATTTATTGGCGAAGCATATTGGAACACCGAGCTTACAATGCAGAAGATAGGCTTCGATTTCACTTACGACAAGTCGCTTTACGATAAACTTTTGAATGAAAAGGCTCCAAGCATTCGAGAACATCTTAGAGCCGGTAAACTGTTCCAGCAGAAATCGATTCGCTTCATTGAAAACCATGATGAGAAACGCGCTGTATCTGTATTCGGTTTAGAGAGATCTAAATCTGCGGCCAATATTATCAGTTCTGTTATGGGTGCAAAGTTGTTTTTCCATGGCCAGTTCGAAGGGAAAAAAGTTAAACTGCCCGTCCAGCTTGGCAGGGAGCCCATCGAACAAGCAGATGAAAATTGCGCTCAGTTCTATAATAAATTATTAAAAATTGTTTCGCTGGAAATATTCAAAAACGGCGAGTGGTTGCTGATAGAGAATTTTCCTTCATGGGAAGAAGATCTAACTTATAAAAATATACTTTGCTTGTCATGGCGCTACATGTCGGACGAATGGCTCGTAACAATTAACTACTCCGACTCAATTTCGTCATGCAGGATTTTTCCGGATGGCGACTTGGGTAATGAATACATACAGCTAGATGATGAACTAAACAGCAAATACTACCGTCGCAACTATTCCGACTTACAGAGAATCGGTCTATATATAGAACTAAAACCTTACTCCTCACACATGTTTAAAGTTTGTTAATGAAAACCGCTGTTATAATTCCCGCTTACAACGAAGAAAAATCCATTGGTAAAGTAATTAGTGAAATACAGGATGACCTTGTTAACGAAGTAGTAGTAGTCAACAACAATTCAACAGATAAAACAAAAGAAGTTGCAGAGCAACAAGGAGCTACCGTTTTACTGGAAACTTTCCAGGGGTATGGCGCTGCTTGCTTAACCGGAATTGATTACTGTCGCAAAAATAATTTTGAACTCATTGTTTTTTTGGATGGTGATTACAGCGATTACCCGGAAGAAATGAGGCGATTAATAGGCAAAGTAACAGATGATAATTACGATTTTGTTTTAGGCAGCAGGGTAATGGGTAAAAGGGAAAAAGGGGCTTTGCCTTTTCAATCGCAGGTCGGATCGATAATTGCAGGATTTCTTATTAATTTGTTTTGGGGGTACAAGTTTACCGATCTTGGTCCCTTCAGGGTAATAAAAATGGACAAATTGCTAGATCTGCACATGGAAGACAAATGGTACGGGTGGACTGTTGAAATGCAAATAAAGGCCGCGGCTAAAAAATATAAAACAATTGAGCTCCCTGTAAGCTACCGGAAACGAATTGGTAAATCGAAAGTAACCGGTACTATAAAGGGTACTGTTATGGCAAGTGTTATTATTCTCAGTACAATTTTTCGATACGCTTTCAGACTGAAAGCTATTAAATAACCTGGCATAACTGTCTTCCATCTTACCTTAATTTGAACTACTATTAGCTAGTTTGAGTTAGTATTTAAAGAAAACAGGCTTGTTGTGTTTCGATACTCGGTAATAATACCAACATATAATGAGCAGGACGTAATCCGGGAAACCTTAAGTCACCTTACAAGACTTCACCGGAATCTCGAAATCATCGTAGTAGACGGCGGAAGCAGCGACAGAACAATTGAATATGCGAGCAAATATTTTGTTAAAATAGCGCATTCGCCGAGAGGTAAAGGAGAGCAGCTTAATGAAGGTGCAAATACAGCAACGGGGGATATATTGATATTCCTTCACGCCGATACAAAACTTCCGACAACGGCATTCAAAAGTATTGAAAGACTCTTCTCAAGTACAAATACGTCAATTACTACATTCCGGCTGCGTTTCGACAAAAAAAATATTGCAACCACTATCTATTCTTTTTTCAGTAGATTCGATTCAATCTTCACAACCTTTGGTGATCAGGCGATTATTTGCAGGAAATCGTTCTTCTACGAATTAAACGGTTTCGCTGATTATAAAGTATTTGAAGATGTTGAATTCTTTAGCAGAGCGAGAAAATTAACTAAGATTAGAAAAATAGATAGTTACGTTACAACTTCGGCGCGCAGGTATGAAAAGATCGGATTTATTAAAACTCAGCTTTTAAATTTGTGGTACATAATCAGATATTTATTCACAAGAAATACTGATGCAATTTACAAAGATTATTTTATGACTGATAAGTTTACAAATAAAAAGGCGGTTATTGTCTTCGTAAAATATCCAGGAGTGGGTAAGGTAAAAACCCGGTTAGCCGAAACAACGGGAAACGAATTTGCATTAGAGTTTTACGACAACTGCGTTCGGCATACTTTGGCTGAATTAAACGAACTTTCTTCCGACGGCACTGACATTTATATATTTTACAGCGGGAAGGATGATTCTGCAACTGTTAGAGAATGGATTGGAGCGGAGTTTCATATGCTCCGGCAAAAAGGTAAAAGTTTAGGCGATAAAATTGCAGATGCTTTTACTTCGGTGTTTGAAAAAGGTTACGAGAAAGTTGCTATTGTTGGCTCGGACGTTCCCGATTTAAGCGCAGATATTCTTATTGAAGCATTTGCTAAATTGGACAAGGTAGATGCCGTTGTTTCTCCGTCGCCTGACGGTGGATATAATTTACTAGCGATGAAGAAATTCAGTGCACTAATATTTCAAGGTATAAATTGGAGCACTGATACAGTTCTTTCGGAAACAATAGATAAGTTTAATAGTATTAATTATTCCTATAAACTTCTTCGCTCTCTAATTGATATTGACACGGAGCAGGATTTAATTAATTGGTTAAAATCTAATGGTAAATCCGGGTTGAAGAAAACAATTGAAAAAATTTATTCAAGGGAGTTGTCGAAATGAAAATTGTGAAATACATATGTGCGGTAATTGTTTTACTTACATTATCGATAAATGCACAGTCGCATAAACTGTTCACTGAAATCCTTAAATCGCATGTAAGTGACGGCTGGGTTGATTATGTAAAATTGAAAGATGATGCCCGGTTAAAGGAATACACAGCCGCCCTGGAAAAAATTGACCCGGATACAATCAAGAATGCTGATTTACGTTTAGCCTTTTGGATTAATGTTTACAATGCATTCACCCTGGAAATTATTTCCGAAAACTACCCAGTTGAAAGCATTAATGACTTACACAAAGGTGGTTTGATACTCGGACAAATTTTAGGTACCACAATATGGGATTATGAATTCATTGAGATTAATGGCGAGAAACTTTCGCTGAATAATGTTGAACATGACATTATCCGTGTAGAATTTAATGAGCCCCGCATTCATTTCGCATTGGTATGCGCTGCTATTAGCTGCCCACTTCTTAGAAGTGAAGCTTATGAAGGTTATAAATTGAATGAGCAGTTAAATTATGAAGCATATAAGTTTTTCAGGGATAAGGAAAGAAATTATTTTGATGCTGCAACAAAGACAGCACATCTATCGAAAATAATAGACTGGTTCGAAGAAGACTTTGGTGAAAATGATCAGGATATAATAAAATACGTTGCAAAGTTTGCACCGGTTGAATACCAGGAAAGCATGCTCAATGAAACAGACAAATGGGAAATAGATTATTTATCTTACGACTGGACTCTTAACGACATTATACACATGCCCGGAAAAGATAGTAGTGACTAATTCTAAAAAAGCCATAATACTATTTACAGACAATCCTTCGGCAGATGCAGAAAGGAAGTCTACCAATAAGGTTCAAACGAGTATTCTTGCTGAAAGATTTAAGGGCTATGTAAATCAATTAGAAACCGATTGCAGAAACAGCGACATTCAACTAATCATTAGCTCTCCCGATATCGGATTTAGGGAAAAAACAACTAGTCAATTTCACCTTCAACAGGAAGGAAGCTTTGCGAAGAGAATGTATTCAGCAATCAGCTTTGCTTTTGAACGCGGCTTTAATAAAATAGTAATAGTTGGCAACGATACATTTTCACTACAATTTTCCGAAATTTATAAATCTCTCGAAATCACTGTTGAAGGCAAAGTCAATATTGGCCCTTCCTCAGACGGTGGATTTTATTTGATGTCTATTTGTAAAAATGATTTTGACAAAATTCAATTTTCACAATTTATCAAACTTGCCTTCAACACAAGCAGCATCTGTTACGAGCTTTTGAATTTACTTGCATCAATTAATATAATTTGTAGTACATTAAACATTAAGACCGATGTTGATGATTTTAATACATTTATTAGGCTTTACAGGAATTCTATTGCGCTTCGAATTTACACTTTAATAATTATTCAGCGTTTGTTGCAGATTTCTAATGCTTATAATGCATCCATAAATAACTTCACTAAAACTAATAGTTTTCAATTACGTACAAGAAAAGCTCCTCCTACAATTATCTAACACTTTCGAAACAAACTATTATTTCAACTATTCATGGAGTTAAAGTGGATACATATTATAATCCGTCCGATCTATCAAAATTTAGTGAAATATCAGAAGGTGCACCGGAGTTATCTAAAAAATTCTTCGAATGGTACGGAGCCGTTTTTGAAGAGGGTGCGTTATCGAAACGAGAAAAATCTCTAATAGCTTTAGCCGTCGCTCATGCTGTTCAATGCCCGTATTGTATTGATGCATATACAGAAGACTCACTTAACCAGGGAGCTGACCTTGAGCAGATGACTGAAGCAGTTCATGTAGCGAGCGCAATACGCGGCGGTGCATCACTAGTGCATGGGGTACAAATGAAAAATGTAAATTCAAAATTAACTATGTAATAAGGCAGGTATAAATTGGAAGCCAGACATAAAAGTATGAAAGCATTCGGAGAGAAGTTGGCCGATGTAAACGAACAATTAAAAATCATAAATAAAGAAAACGGTTTTCCGCACTTTGATGAGAAGTATAAACTAACCGGTGAAAAAGAGTTACTTGCCGACAACATTGAAGTTTTCCAGGTAAACCTAGGTAAGATGTGCAACCAGGTATGCAAGCATTGTCATGTTGATGCGGGTCCCGATCGTAAGGAAATTATGACTAAAGAAACGATGCAGCAATGCCTGAGAGCACTGTCCCCAACCGATATACCTACGGTCGATTTAACAGGCGGCGCGCCTGAGATGAATCCGAACTTCAAATGGTTTGTAACCGAAGTTAAGAAATTAAACCGGCACGTGATGGTAAGATCAAACCTCACAATTCTTGTAACAAACGGTTTCGAAGACTTGCCACAATTCTTCGCTGATAACGAAGTAGAAGTAGTTTCCTCACTTCCATATTACCGCCAATCGTTTACCGATAAACAACGAGGCGACGGTGTATTCAAAAAATCAATAGATGCAATGAAGAAGCTAAATACGCTGGGATACGGAAAAGAAGGCACAGGGCTATTATTCGATTTAGTTTATAATCCGGTCGGCGCTTTCCTTCCTCCCGATCAACAAAGCCTGGAAAACGATTACAAGCGTGAACTGAAACGAAACTTTGGTGTTCATTTCAATAAGCTATATACTATTACTAATATGCCTATAAGCCGGTTTCTCGATTATCTTTTAGCTTCGGGAAACTATGAATCATACATGCAAAAGTTAGTTGATTCATTTAATCCGATTGCCGCATCGAATGTTATGTGTAAATTCACTTTATCTCTCGGCTGGGACGGTTACCTTTACGATTGCGATTTTAACCAAATGCTTGAGATGAGAGTTAATCACGGTTCGCCGAAACATATAAAAAATTTTGATGCAGCTAAACTAGTCGGCAGAAAAATTATTACAGGTCAGCATTGTTACGGTTGTACTGCTGGTGCGGGCTCTAGTTGTGGCGGTGCGACTGTGTAACTAAAAGCAACAGATTTCCGAAGTTTTCAAGTGACATCTACGCGTAAACTTCGGGAATCTTCATCGCTTAGAGTCACGTTTGCGCAGTTGCCGGGAACTTGAACTTAATACCGTCTTCTAAGAATTCTCCTCGTACAAAGAAAGGCGAATCATCCGTTTTGTAGGTTTCATCGAATGGGTACGCTAATGCATCTGGGGAGAAATAAAAATGAACGGCTTTCAGATTTTCGTTTTCAATAATTTTGGGTAATAGTGCGTTAAAATCATTTACAAAAGGCGCAATATAATCCCAAATATGCAGCTCGTTGTTTTCTTCAGTTATCACAAAAATTGCATTATCATCTTCAAGGTAATAAATATCATGTGGAAAAATGTTTAATAAATGCCACATAGTTATAAATCCGAAATCCACTGCACCAAATAGTTTTGTTGTAATGCATCGATTCTCAATAAAATTTGTTATTAGTGCATTGTCATTACTGTTATCAATTCTAAGTTTTCGTGCGCCATAAGTTGGCTTAGGCAAATTGTCAGTTAATTTAAATACTGATTCATGCTTGCGTTCAAACCCAAACTTAGGGTAGAATTCCGTTACCGAATCATTGGCAAAAAGAAACATTAAGTCCGTGCTATCCTCATACTTATCAATTACATATTCCATTAAATAACGCGAAAGATTTCGCTTTCTATAATCCGGATGAGTAGCTACCGTACCGAACTGAATAGCATTAATAAGATTGCCATTCAAATAAACCTTCATTTTAGAAATAGATACATTGGATACAATTTTACCATTCTGCTCAATACTAAATGGGACATATTCATTAAACCAATAACCCGTTTCATACCATTTCCTAAAATCATACTTAGGGAATACAACATCGATTAAGTCAAACAGTTGGTTGCGATATTTCTTGTCATCACGGTAATTTTCAATTACATCATACATTTTCATTAATCCTCACAATTTCACTAACCGGATGTTACTGTAGTTGCTACTATACCCGGAATAACTGCAGCTACCACAATAGCAGCCTGCATAGCCTCTATCGCTTCAGATGTAGCTTTCCCTGTTAGCTCTCCATTTATAAGATGTTTTATTCTGGTTTTACTTGATTTAATTTCAGACTTGCTTAAAAATGTTTTCAATAAATCCGTACTCTTCGCAATTGATATAATAATAACAGTTTGAGTATCTATTTTACTATCATATCCGAAGATAGCCGACTTAAGCCTGCTAATTATCTTTTCTTCCGGAATCGCATTTAATTCAGGGTATACTTTTCGTTTGAATAAGAGCAACATCGTATCTTCATCCTCTCTCAATATTCCTTTCTTACATAACTGCAAAGCTACCCTGTGATGAATCTTTTTTAAATTCGCGAATTTGCTAACCCAGTTTTCTATTCTGGTGCGCCTTTTTGCATTTTGAACTAATTGTAAACATTCATCCAGCAGCTCATCCCCGACCGGCTTATCGTCTATAACCCGGAGAAATTTTGCCCGTTTCGTTTGTTCGATTGAAACCTTTTTCATCAGAAGAAGCTCGGCAAGAATTGCTCCACCGATTCCGAAAGTATAATTGGATGTTGAGTAAAATGTACCCTTCTCATCCTTCAATGCCAGGAGCGTAATTTCTTGGTAAAGAAAAAGTTTGTTATATCTTTTCATTTTTTACCCCGAATTCTTAAAGACGTAAAGTATAAACAACCGGTAGTTTATTATTCATCTTTTATTTTATTCGGTTTGCAAAGGGCTTTTTTGTCATTTGCAGCACGGGCGCATTTTTCACAGATATATTTCGGATCATTAACCAATGCTGCAATTTTTTTGTGATGTTTCTCTATATCTTTTTTACTGTAATCGCATAACGTTTTCATCTTATTTCTTTCATACTTATTCTTACAAAAACTCGAATGCAATTATACACACAAACTGGTAAATAATTAATGTCGGTCCAAAATAAAATCAATTTGGTCTTTTAACGATTTTGTATATGCTTTGTACGTTACCGGGTGCTTCCTAACAACATAATTCAGTAATATCCCTACCGTAGCATTGAATAATGTATCAATTAATAGATCCGAATCCTCTGCATTTATTTTACCTCTTTTAATAGCATATTCCATATCAGCCTCGCATTGCTTTGCGTAAAAAGTATTTATCAATTCTAAGGTTGGCTTCTTACTTCCTAAGTCTGTTGTATTCTCAATAAAAAATAATTCGAATATTCCGGGATACTGAATAAAAAACAGGCTATACGTCTTGGTTATGGCTCTAATTCTTTCCACACCGGGAGGAACATTTTTTACTTTCTTCTCAATAAAATCTTCACAATCCTGGCTAAAATCCCGGACGCATTCAAAAATTAGGTCTTTTACGTCTTTGAAATAATTGTAAAGTGTGGCATAAGAGTAACCTGCTTTTTGAGAAATATTACGAACGCTAATCGCACGCAGCCCTTCGCCCCTTAAGATTTCTTTTGTAGCTTCGATGAAATACTCTTTCATTCGCTTCTCTTGTATCACATTTTGCACCATTTTAACACCTTTAAAAATATTAACACTGTTAATATAATTAACAGTCTTCACTGTGGCAAATCATGTAGAAGATTTTATTCAGCACACATGCAATATTTGGTAACACTAATAGAACTAATATGAATGAATAGAGACGTTATTAAAAGACTTTCTTCGCCTGAAAAGATTAGGAATTTTTACAACTAAAAGACGGCGGTAAAGAATATTTAATCTTTACGCGAGATGTTAATGATAAAATGATTTATATACATGGTAGGAAAGTATGTTCAAATTGAACTCACTCATTCCTGTACTTCTTTAAAAATTTTACTGATTCGGAAATTAATTGCCTCAAAACTTTTTGATTAACATCTTCTAACTGTTTAATATAAAGACACGATTTGCCTGTTTTATATTTGCCAAGTTTCATCAGCAATTCAGAGTATTGTTCAAAACCAGCCATTATGTAAATAGATAAATTCTGCTTGCGAGGAGAAAAGCCTGTAAGGTACCAATCACCCTCCCTACCGGATACAGTTTTATAATGATAGCTTCCGAAACCGACAATACTGCTTCCCCACATTTTGGGTTCAACCTTCGTAATCTTTTTCATTATTGCGAGGACTGCATAACAGTCCTCGCGTTTTGGTTTATCATCAATTGATTGAATAAACTTATCAACATTTACATCGGTTGCTTTTGTTTTCAGTTCTGTCATTAAGCTTTCAGCCTTCTAATTATATTCCGGTATAGGCTGCCCGTCAATCCATGGTGCGCCAACTTTTTTCAACTCTTCTTCGAACTTCGGAATCTCTACATTTACAATTTGTTCGAGTTCAATTTTCAGCTTGTTAAACTCGTCTGCTGCAATTTCAAGATTTCGTTTCTGGGAAGGAGTAGGGCCATAAGTCGATCTGTTAAAGCCGCGTCCTGCAAATGCTTTCCTGCTGAACAATGTCGGGTTACGTTTCTCGCCAACCTGTCGTTTCGCCGCATTCCCGGTAATTTGTAGCTCAATTCTTAGCATACGCTGCTTTAGGTCATGAGCCATCTTGTCTAGATCGCCGGGCACGGTTTTAGTACGCACCAAAATCTTCTCTAGCATCTTTACTCGTTCAACGGCTTTGTTTAATACACTTTGTAAGGCCGATGTCGATTTGTTTAATAGTTCGGTTTCCTGCCAATAAGCCGAAGTCTCTTTCGGGTCAGCAGAAGGCAGCGCTCCCTCGTACATTCTTATAACCTCGAAGTCAACCGGACCTGCTAACTGTGTTACTTTGCCGTCAACCTGCCGGAAAAGAGTAGCATTGTATTTTCCGGGTGCAACCATAGCGCCCGTATACTGCCCTTGAAAATCCTTTAATGATTTTACTGCATCGGTTGGCGGATACTTCAGATCCCATGTTATTCTTTTAAATCCTTTTCCGTTAGGCGC
>JANQLA010000203.1 GCA_028280855.1 Melioribacteraceae bacterium | reverse complement strand
CCGAATATTCTGTAATAAGGGTCGCGGGTTATTCGCGAAAACTGCAGAACATCAACCTCTATATCGTAACTCATTAGAATCATTGAGACTGTCGTAGGCGAGCAGATGCTTCCGCCGATGACGTCGTCAACCGCATATTGATAAACATGTGTAGTCGGAATTATAATTTGTTCGGGTTTATCGTTGAGTGCATCGGTTAAATCGAATTCACCCGTTGTACGTGAGTCGCTAACATAAAAACTAAGCTGCCTGATCCCCGGTGATGTGTAATTAACATTTGTACGTTTCAATATAACTTTGAACTGCCAACCTGATTTATAGTTATTCAGCTTAACATAGTCGTAATCTATTTCGCCACCACTATAACTGGTTGCACCGTATTGACTCCAAATGTTATCCTGCCAAAATCCTGCAGTCAACCAAGGCGACCACTCACTTCCATGCGGGAATCTCATTTGAATTTTGAAGCTGCTTTGTTGACTTTCAGCGTGCCCAATCCATGATGGCAGTCCGCGATTAAACGGTTCTGATGATTCATCGGGAGTAATTATAAAATAACCTTCAAGTGCATTATCGGCTAAAATAATCATCTTGCCGCCATCATTCATTTGAATATTTTGACTTTCCTGAATCATGAAGTAGATGTCGTCGACACTTAGAACATAATGCTGGTCCGGATAACCGGCGAACAGGGATTTTGAGAACAGAACTAGTAGAACCAATAATTTCTTTTTGAAGATCATTTTCAGCCTTGTGATATAAAATGATTCGTATATCCTAAAATAATGATAACCATATTGAATTGTTACATGTAAAATTGAGCAAAAATATACTCTGTCAATTGTATAGACAAGGTATTATTGATAAGAATATTGCATATCACTATAATGCGTAATAGAAATTAATATGGTAATTAAGATTTCGATCACCGACGAAAAATATATTGAACAAATAAGGTTTGGCGATAAAGCTTCATTCGATTCTCTCTTCAGATTATACTATGAACAACTTTACAGGTTTGCCCTTAGATTTGTGCGAGATCCACAGGAATCGGAAAATTTGGTACAGGATGTATTCGTAAAACTATGGGTCCAGCGATCGGAGTTATCAATAACTCAAAATGCAAAAGCATATTTGTACACATCCGTAAAAAACCAGGCGCTCAACTATATAAAGCGTGAAAGCAAATCCTCTTCGTTTGATAATGAAATTAGTAGGTTTAAAGAACAATCCGAATCACCGGAAGAAGACTATATAAAGGACGAACAGTATATCGCTATTCACAAAGCAATAGAAGAGCTGCCTAATAAGTGTAAGCAAATTTATTTGATGAAACGTTATGATAATTTATCGTACAATGAGATTTCCGAGATACAGGGAATATCTGTAAACACGGTTAAGACACAAATGAAGAGGGCCATTAAAACATTATCCGAAAAACTTGCGCATTTAAAGTCATTTATAATTCTCTTTTTACTGAAGAAGTAGTTTTGAGACTTTGTCACCCATATTGCCGTTTCAATTGTCATAAAAATGTAGAGGAAAATTGGGACATTTTAACAAGTGGATGCTAATTAAATGAAATCGAGTTTAGACAGGGAAATACTTTTGAGATACCTCGATGACGAGTGCAGCGAATCCGAAAAGGAAGCTGTTAATGAATGGATCAATGAAAACGCATCCAACAAATCGGAGTTTGAAAGAATCAAGAAGATTTGGGAATCCCCGGGCGTCCCTTGCCCTAAACCCGATATTGAATTAGCATTATCGCGTGTATGGCAGAAAATTGATGAACTACCGGGAACGGTAGAGAAGCGGCAATTTAATTTAGGACAATTCGTTAACGATGCTTTTAAGGAATTACTTG
This sequence comes from Melioribacteraceae bacterium, assembly GCA_028280855.1. Taxonomy (GTDB): domain Bacteria; phylum Bacteroidota; class Ignavibacteria; order Ignavibacteriales; family Melioribacteraceae; genus PGYT01. The sequence continues at coordinate 17,132 of JANQLA010000203.1, read as the reverse complement.
CAACTCCTCTTCCGGTTAGAGTTGGAATTGTTACCATACTTTTGCTCGGATTGTATTTTATCATCAGTGTAACAACTACACCTAAAATGAATGAAGTATTTGTGGCTACAACGGAAATAAAGGAAATCGTTCTTGAAGACAGCTCAAAAGTTACACTTGATGCCGGTTCAAAGTTAAGCTTCCCCGATGAATTTACGAAAGGGAAAAGAGAAGTTCAGTTAACCGGTGAAGCGTTCTTCGAAATAACAGCTGATCCCGGTAAGCCTTTTGTAATCAATGCGAAAGAAGGAATGATAACGGTTTTGGGTACAAAATTCAATGTCCGTGCACTTGATGATTCGGATAATATAGTTGTTTCCGTTGCTGAAGGTATAGTATCATTAATGAACAGGATGTACGAAGGCGATGACTTGCACGTAATAATTCATGAAGGTTTCCAAAGCATTATAAAAAACGATTCACCGCCATCCGTTCCGACGGCATTCAAAGTTACTGAGGCAAAACAGTGGATTGACCGAGAGATGAGTTTCAGTAATGTAAAACTCAACGAAGTGTTTGAACAACTGAGCAGGTGGTACGGTCTAGAGTTCGAGCTTCCCTATGAATCGCTGCGCAATGATCGTGTTACTATATACATAGAGAATAAACCCATCGAAGATATTTTAGAAGTAATTGCCCTTGTTATCGGAATGGAATATTCACTTGATGGTAAAGTCGTAAAGTTTTCAAAGAACACACTTTGATGCAGATGACAGTATTTTACCATTTGGTAAACCGGCTGGACTTCAACTCTTGTAAGAGAGACGTTTAAGCTAAAACAACTACCAAGGCCGCAGAACAAATCAAGTCCATCCAGCCTTTAAACTCTTAAGCAATTCAACTTAGCTTCCAACCTGCAGCGTGACAATTAAACCGTCCAACTCACATTTCGCTAACTAACTTATTCGAGTTGTAAATTTTTCTTCTCACCTTTCACCCAAAACTAAATAGTAATTGTCTATAGACTAAAGACACAACAATAACTGTTAAAACGGGGGGAAGTTTTGAAAAAGAATGTACTACTAATTTTATTTGTTTGTTTTAACTCATCAATATTTGCACAGGTTAGCGCCGGGTTAATCGGGGGGATTAACTTTTCGAACATCGATTCAAAGAACTCCTTCGCACCCTCTTTCGATATGGTAAGTGCACCGGGAATAGGAGCGGTTGTAGATGTAATGCTCACGAGCAATTTAGGTCTGCGCTTTGAGCCGATGTACTTCGAAAAAGGCGCTGACCTAAATTTGATAGACGCTCCGTTCTTGCCGGACTTTTCACTAAACATGTATAACATCGAACTACCTCTGTTGTTGAAATTTTCTATAGACGGAGATGTAAGCCCGTATTTTCTTTTTGGACCAATGTTGGATATAAATGTTGATTCCGAAATAGAAACACGAATACTAGGATTCGGTTTTAATGTCAATACAGGAAACATAACCAGGGATGTAAATCTCGGACTCTTGTTCGGCGGTGGGTTTAGCTACTCAACAGGATCGATAACACTATTTATTGAAGGCAGGTACAGCCTGGGCTTAACGGATATAACAGAGCATGGGTCGGTGAATATTGAGCTCGGTGACTATTACATAGAAGAACAATTTTCAATTGATCCGGAGCTGCGCTCAAAGGGAGTTCAAGTGATGGTGGGTTTCCTACTCCCACTCGGTAACTAATTAACAGAGAAGGATGACGAAATGAGTGAATTAATTATTGCCGCAATCTTGTTAATTGCGAGATCGATTGTTGCCGGAACAATTTTACTTATAACCGGGCGGCAATTGAAAAATGAATTTTTAAGGATGTACACAAATAAATATAAGAGGAAACTACAATGAAACAACTCAAGAAAGTATTGACGGCAGTGTTGATTCTATACATTGCGGCTACAGGATGCGTGGACTTAGGCTCCGGCATTAACACAAACATCAACACGAATAATGAAGATATTTACGGATCGGGAAGAATTACTACCATCGATATGAACCTTTACGGTTTCAATAAAATTGAACTTGGCCATGCCTTTCGTGCAAGGATAAAACACGGTGAAAGCTTCTCAGTTAAAATAAGTGTTGACGATAATATCGATCATCTGGTGGAAGCATACCAAAGCGGCGATAAAATTAAAATCAGCCTGGAAGATGGCTACGACTATCATGATGTGACATTGGAAGCCGATATTACAATGCCCGACATTGAGCTATTAAATTTATCGGGAGCAACATATGCTCTGATAACAGGCTTCGATTTCGATCACAAACTTACTATCAATGCATCAGGTGCGAGCCGAATTGACGGTGCACTTGAAGCAGGCGACGTGTTCATTGATTTATCTGGGGCGAGTTCGATCGATTTAAACGGGAGCGGCGATTATTTAAATATAGATTGTAGCGGCGCAAGTTCATTAAAATTAGGTGACTTTATATGCGCGAACGCTTCTCTTGATTTAAGCGGGGCGAGCTCAGCAACACTAAACGTAACTGAAACCATAAGTGCTGATCTATCAGGTGTTTCGACTTTGTACTATTGGGGTAATCCGACCTTTACAAAATTGTCAATCTCGGGCAATTCGAATATAGTTAAGTTGCCTTAATTAGAAATCAATTATATGTAAAGTAACTCAAGTAATTTACAAACTCTTTGAAAAATCTGGCTAATAAATAAAGATAAAATTATTCCGTAATTTTAAGTCGGTGAATATCAATGAAGTCAAGACTTGTTTACATCACAAATAAATTTATAACGCTGACTATCATATTTGTCAGCGTTGTTTATTCGCAGGATGAATCAATTACAGATATTCGCGGTAAACGAATTCCTGAATCATTTCATAAACCGATTTCACTTGAACTTAGTAATGTCACGTTTAGTGAGGCGATTAAGCGCGTTGCACAGGCCGGTAACTTTCACCTTAATTACAACGAAAATATAATTCCTACAGATACTGCTTTTTCACTTTCAATAAAAAATAAACCAGCCATAATTGCATTAAAGGAAATTCTTCACGGAACCACAATCGATTTTATCCTTACTGAAAGCCTTCAATTGGTTCTGGTAAAAATGAACTCAGCCGAGTATAACCAATCGAGAAGGAAATTTACAATTAGCGGATACATCACAGATAAATCAAGCGGAGAAGCTTTAATCGGTACAAATATTTTTATTTACGAATTAAACACAGGTACAACAACTAACTCTTACGGTTTCTATTCAATTACTGTTCCCGAAGGGCTTTATACATTCAGGTTCAGTTACATTGGCTTTGCTTCGGGAGAATATTTTACAAGCCTCTTCAACGATGTTACCCTGAATATTGAACTCTCAACAGAATCTTTCGAAGTAGACACAGTACTTGTCACATCAACATTTGAACAGGATTTTGTGCAATCGACAGAGATGGGTACAATGCATTTGAACCCTATAAAACTCAGTACAGTCCCGTATTTATTGGGAGAAAAGGACATCCTGAAAACTTTGCATTTACTGCCTGGTATTACTTTCGGGCGGGAGGGCGATGCAGGTTTTTACGTGCGAGGCGGGGAGTTCGATCAGAATTTAACGCTACTTGATGAAGCGCCAGTATTCAGTACTTTTCATTTATTCGGGCTGTTTTCGGTTTTTAATCCCGACGCAATCAGAAATATTAAATTAATTAAAGGCGCTGCTCCACCTAAATATGGCGGGCGTTTATCGTCAGTACTCGATATTCAAATGAACGAAGGAAACATGAAAGAGTTCGGCGGCGTTGCCGGCATTGGATTCATTTTTTCCCGTTTCACTATCGAGGGACCTCTTGTAAAAGATAAAAGTTCGTTTATTGTTTCCGGCAGAAGAACTTACCTAGATATGTTTAAACTTTTCACACCTGATATTGATGACCTGGATTTTTACTTCTACGACTTGAACGCGAAGCTGAATTACAAAATAAGCAACAGCGACAGAATTTATTTATCCGGCTATTTTGGGAACGACGCGCTGGGTTTTTCAAATGATTTCGGAATGAGGTGGGGCAATATAACCGGCACGCTGCGTTGGAATCACTTGTTTAACGACAAGCTATTTTTGAATACATCTTTAATTTACAGCCGTTACAAGCACAAAACGTTTGTAAACGAAAACACCGACAGCGATGAAGTATCAGTAGTATCAAAAATAAATGATATTACTTTAAAACAGGATTACGAATACTTCTACGATACGAACAATTCGTTTGACTTCGGCCTTAACTACATTTATCATAGCTTCCTGCCGGGTAAAATTTCTATTAATAGTACGAGTTTTATGGAATTTACAATCGGGAAACGAAATGCGCACGAACTCTCTCTCTACGCATCGCATGAAATGAAATTTCTTGAGAAGTTTACCATAGATTATGGTCTGCGTTCAACTATGTTTTCAGTCGTCGGTGAGGAAGATACTTATACATTTCAGGGTGTTGAAGATATACCTGTTATCGATTTCCACGAAAATGAATCAACAACATACTTCAGGGTTGAGCCGCGTATATCGCTTAACTATGGATTAGATAAATCTAGTTCCTTGAAAGCCGGTTATGCTGTTAATCATCAATACCTGCACATGCTGTCGAACGCCATCTCCGGAACACCCTTTGACGTATGGCAATCAAGTAGCAAAAGAGTAAAGCCTCAACGATCGCAGCAGTTTTCACTCGGATACTTTAAATCCATGTCCGATAATGAATATGAGCTATCTGTAGAAACATATTACAAGGGTATGTCTGATATTATTGATCTGCGCGACGGTGCCAATCTTGTACTTAAGAACTATTTTGAATCGGAACTTGCATTTGGCATTGGGTGGGCGTACGGAATCGAATTATACCTTCGAAAAAACTTCGGCGATATAACTGGCTGGCTTGGATACGCCTTGTCGAAATCGGAAAGAAAAATAAAAGAAGTAAACAACGGAAGACCCTATCCGGCAAAGTACGACAGGACACATGATTTTTCCATTGTAGTTGCGTATAAACTTGGAGAGAGGTGGTCGCTTTCGGCAAACTGGGTTTATAGTTCCGGTTATAACGTAACTCTGCCTTACGGAAGTTATACTGTCGACGGCAAAGCCGTAGATGTATTTACGGGGCGTAACGGTTACAGGCTGCCCGCGTACCACCGCATGGATTTGGGGTTATCTTATACAAATAGTCTCGGTGGCACATGGAATTTTTCCGTTTATAACGCTTATGGACATAACAACACATACATGGTTGCCGTAAGAAACAGTACCAGCGGCAGAAGCCGCAAAGAAGCCGTAGCTCTTTCGATCTTTTCAATTGTCCCGTCGGTTAGTTATACATTAAGATTTTAGGGTGATCAATAATGACCAGATCATTTCATTACATAGAATTAATCTGTAAATGCCCTGCACTATTTTTAACGTTGCTGTTTATTTCCTGCGACGAAACCGTGCTCGATGTTGATTATTCTGCATTTGAATCAAGCGTGGTAATATATGGTTTTGTTAAAGAAGGCAGCGATCCGCAAAATATTAAAGTTAGCAGGGTCGATAATTATTTTTTAGATAATGTGTCTGTGCTTGTTGATAATGCAGAAGTTATAATCTCGGATAACGAAGGAAATTCCGAAATCCTGGGACATCTTAACAGCGGCAACTATAGGGCGCACAATTTACAGGGAGTAACGGGAAGAACTTATACTCTTACAGTGCGAGTCGACGGAGAAACTTATACATCACAGGCTACAATGCCGGAGTCTATGGAATTAAGCAGGATAGTTTCATCTCCCGTTAGTTTTAACAACTTTAACCTTGAGTTATATACAGAAGATAAAGCTGATCTTGAGGAATTCAGCAGGGTACGAGTTTACAAAAACGGCGGTTTTTATGATGAGTTTCTGTATAGTGACCGAAACTCAAACGGTGAGCAGGTACAAATTACTTTAGAGGGATTTCGTCGTTTTGACAGGGTCGTTGTTGAACTCTATTCTCTTAGCAAATTCGCTTATCAGTATTTGCGTGAGCTAAATGATTTGGCAGATGATGCGAACTCGAACGATGATGAAATCATAGAACTTGCATCCGGTAATCCGCCATCGAATATAAGCAATAATGCTTTGGGCTACTTTAGCGCTCAGGGATTTAGGCGATATGAGGTTGTTATAAATTAAAATAATGCATAATATTATTTCGAATAAAAATTATTTAAGCGATCATCTCCCTTGTGCCTTTAGCCAAGGATAATTCAATACCTTTGACTAAGAAGTTTCGTTAGTTAAAGGTATCGCGATTATTTTAATTAAGGTACCATCCAAGTCAATGTTTTCGCTTTTCGAACAAAATACACCATATATTTTCTAATTAAATATATTTTGCATCGAGGTCTTGCGCAGGGCAGATAATTATTACAATAACCAGGCGTGAATTAAAAGTAAAGATATCCTGTACCCCCTTTTAAAAAGTTGTCTTCTGGATTGATTAGAAATGGATATAAAACTTTTTCGCATAAAAGACTGTTTGAGATAATAGTAAATTAAGCAGAGAAAATAACAATGAACGAAAACTATAAACTCGCAACTTTCGGCGCAGGCTGTTTCTGGTGTGTTGAGGCTGTTTTTCAAAGACTCAAGGGCGTGATCAGTGTTCAATCCGGTTATTCGGGCGGGCACAAAGATAACCCTACGTATCAAGAAGTATGCACCGAAAGCACAGGACATGCAGAGGTCTGCCGTATTACATTTGATTCCGAAGTCATTTCATTTGAGGAACTATTAAAAGTATTTTGGAAAACTCATGATCCAACTACGTTAAATCAGCAGGGCGCTGATATAGGCACACAATACAGGTCGGCAATATTTTACCATAATGACGAACAAAAAGAAATTGCGACTAGGTTAAAGGAAGAACTAGATGCATCAAAAGTATTTGATTCGCCAATTGTTACGGAAATTACGAAGTTCGGTAAATTTTACCCGGCTGAATCATATCATAATGATTATTACAACAATAACCCGGCTCAGCCTTATTGTTCGTTTGTTATTACGCCAAAGGTTAAAACGCTTGAAGCTTACTTTGCAGACAAACTAAAACGTTAACTAGGCTGCTTCGGCAAACATTTTGTACTGCTCGTACATTGCCATTGCAGTATCCCTGTCAAAACGAGCGCGTATAATGAAGGCTTCGTCTCGCATGGCTTTTGCCGGTTCGGCTTCCCATTCCATGTTTGAATTAAGCACTTCCTTCGTTTCCTGGTTTTGAATCGCCCAGGAACCTTCTCCGTTCGTGCGGGATTTCATAACGAGAAATATCATTCCTTCCAGTTGAAACTGGGTAGCTTTTTCAAACCATTTAATTTTGTCTTCATCAGTCATTATTTGCCTCGTAGTTCCTCGAAGTAATTATCGAAAATGCGTTGAGATTCTTTAGGCCTGTTGCTAGTTAATTATTAAACAGAAACTTAGCTATATGAAGAGAATGAATTGTGAAACTGACTCTAGATCAATACACGCGCTTTTATAGTACTGGGGATTGATTTTAATTCGTAGATGATTTCGCTTACACTGTTATCTTCATCAATATCTATAATGACATAACCAACGTGCGAATCCGTCTGCAAATATTGAGCGGCGATATTAATTTTTCTTCGCGAAAATATTTTATTGATTTCGTTGAGAATGCCCGGTTTATTTTCATGAATGTGCAGGAACCTCTTTTTATCGATATTCGATGGAAGCGAAACCTGTACAAAGTTCTTAGCACCGATAGTAGTACCGACGTTGCTGTATTTAACCAATTTTTCCGAAACCTCAAGCGCAATGTTCTTCTGCGCTTCGGCCGTGCTGCCCCCGATATGCGGTGTAATAATTACGTTCGGAATATTCTGCAGGACACTCTCAAACCTTTCATCGTTCGTGGCTGGTTCCTTTGGAAATACATCAACCGCGGCGCCGGATAAGTGTTTATTTTTAAGCGCTTCGGCAAGGTCGTTAACTTCCACTACGGTACCCCGCGAAGCATTGATAAGCAATGCGCCTTTTTTCATACGCGATACTTGTTCCCTGGAAATCATATTCTTCGTAAGCGGTGTCTCGGGTACATGTAACGTAACAACATCAGATAAGCCCAACAGCTCATTCAGTGAATCAACAACTTTTGCGTTACCCAAACTAAGTTTTTTCTCGATATCGTAATAGTATACGTTCATCCCCATACTCTCGGCAAGTATTGATACCTGGGAGCCGATATGACCGTAACCAACTATCCCAATGTTTTTGCCCCGTACTTCATACGAAGCTTTTGCATCCTTCAACCACTCGCCCTTGTGTGCAGCCTGGTTCTTTTCCAACAATCTTCGCATCAAAAAAACACATTCGCTTATCACCAATTCGGCTACTGACCTGGTGTTTGAGAAAGGTGCGTTGAATACCGGAATGCCACGTAATTTTGAGGCTTGCAGATCAACCTGGTTTGTTCCGATACTGTAGCATCCAATGGCAATTAACTTTTTTGCGTGTGATAAAACCTCAGCCGTAATATCCGAACGTGAGCGTATTCCGAGTAAGTGTGCATTTTTAATCTTTTCTATAAGTTCATTTTTATTTAAAGCGTGTTTTATGTATTCAACATTAGTGTATTCGTTTTCCTGGAAATATTGCGGAGCGTTTTCGTGCATTCCTTCGAGCAAAAGAACTTTGATTTTGTCTTTAGAAAGCGAAAATTTTTTATTGATGTCAGCCATAATAAATTAAACCGGTTATAAAACAGATGAGCTAAAATTGAGAGCAAATTTAGCAAAGATTTAGAGGATTTCGAAATCGCGCAGACATCTGATTATTGGAGATAGCATCTAAAATACAGAAATGTAATCTTCATTAATAAATTTCGAACGCAGCTCTATAAGTATTACAATGCGCTTCAACAACATCGTCCAGTTCGGGTGAATAACCTCCGCCCATTGATACCATAACCGGTATATGATTTAGTTTTGCCAAATGAAAAACTATTTCATCGCGCTGCCTGCAGCCTTCATTCGATAATCCAAGCTTACCCCACCTGTCTGTGCTTAGAACATCCACACCTGAAATGTAGAAAATGAAATCCGGCTCAATAGAACGAATAACGCGAGGAAGATATTCGTTCAGGACGGTTAAAAATTCTTCATCCTGTATTCCGTGGTTTAAAGGAATGTCCAGGTCGCTTCTTTCTTTATGAAGAGGGTAGTTATCTTTACCGTGCATACTGAATGTGAATACTCGTTGTTCGTTTTCAAAAATTTTAGCTGTTCCGTTACCCTGGTGAACATCCAAATCAACTACCAGTACTTGTTTCACGGCGCCTCTATGCAACAAATAATTAGCAGCAACCGCGACATCATTCAGCAAGCAAAACCCCTCGCCGCCGTTGCTATATGCATGATGAGTACCGCCTGCTACGTTAAACGCAATACCATTTTCCATCGCATACAATGATCCTTTCACGGTTCCATTCGTAATTATGAATTCACGTTCTACAAGTTCTCGGGATAGGGGGAAACCGATTTTAAGAATTTCTCGTTCGGTTAACTGCCGGTTTAACATTCGTGAAATATACTGTTCATTGTGCGTCAGCTTTACAATTGATAAATCAACGGCTCCCGGTGCGAAAAGATTTGCACCCGTTATAGTTCCTTCCTGCAGAAGCGTTTCGGGAATTCGTTTGTACTTTAGAATTGGAAACTTATGATCGGGTGGTAGCTGAAGAACATATTCTTCGGAATAAGCAATTTTTATTTTTGAGTTCAAAAGTAAGCATCTCAAATTATAGATTGACAAAAATAGCAACTAGCCGTAAAGCCATGTAGCATATAATACACATGGCTTATATTCGGGATATTCTTTATAGCCCGAGCATTGAGCGGTATGTTGAATCAGCCGTGCTGTTTTTACTCCAGTAATCAAGCTCAATTGATTTATTAATTTTTGCCGAAGTTGTAAGCTTTTTCCCGAAGTCAACCACATTTTCTTCCCAGCCTAATATTTTATATGGGGATTGGTTTTCAAACTGTATTGCAAGCGATCTGTCCATATCACTGTATTCGATTTTATATGTTGACTCACTTCCGTTGTTTTCTAATGATGCTATTGCATCTTCGGCTTTTAAATCAAAATGGTTTAACCGGCTAATTGATGTGCCTGGAATTATTTTTATTTTACCGGTCGGTAAATCATAGGGACTAATTCTTATCTTAGCCCAAATATCATCCTCTGTAATAACTTTTGCGATCGAGTATTTCCTGTCCGATTCTCTCTGAAAATAAGATAAAGATGTTACGTCGAAATTATTATTACGATTGTTAAGTTGAATGAACGTATGACCGCACCATTCTTGCGATGAAGTGGATACTTTGTAAGACGGATCAAACGGATTAAGCGGTGTAAATACCGAGGTTAAAATCGAGTATGGATATACTCCAGTATAAAATTTTTGGTGAAAAATTAGCTTAAGAATATTTTCCGGTTTCTCATCCGTGGCAATGCCTTCGTACTTAACCTGTTGTTCGGAAAGAAATGGTTCCGTAACGAATACGAGAACTGCGCTGCCCTCATGTATTTCGCCGTATCTTGCTTTTTTCAATTTGTAACTTGTAAGCTCGGCTTTACCGTCGAACCAATTTGTTTTGAACTCTTCACTTAATGAAAACGAAGCAGAATTTTCATCCGCTTCTTTACCGTTAGCTAGCGTAAAGGCAAGCACACCGCTTAAAATCAGTATTGAAAAAAACAATAAAATCAATGCAGGCTTCTTCAAAATTCTATCTCCTCCTTTTAATACAAAACTTAAATTATTCCAACAAATTGCGTCGTCAAATAGTTTACAATTTGCATAACGTTTGATTAAGATTTGTTAAATTGGATTCAACAAAAAATAAGACGCATTTTTCTGAACTTATCGACTAAAAGTATCGTTCTCTCATTTGTGTTAATTTAGGAACATTTCTTATAACCAAATTTTAACACTTTTTTGACTATGAATATGAGTAGAGAATGAAATCAATACTTAAACCGAAGTTTGTTGTTCCCGTAGTAATTCTTATAGTTGGTTTTTTACTGATGAGGTTTTTATTCACATTTGATGAAGAGCCTTCGAAACGGGAAGCTGCGCCTCGAGTAAAATTTGTTGAATCGGAAGTAGTAAAGTTAAAAGACATTAATGCCGAGCTGAAAGGTTACGGCAGGCTGATATCCGCCCAACCCGTTGTTCTTATAAGCGAGGTCGCTGGTAAAATTCAAAAGGGCGATGTCGACTTTAAACCGGGCGAATCATTTAATAGAGGCGACATGCTGCTTAAGATCGACGACCGGCAAATTAAACTCGATATCAACAGTGCAATCAGCGATTTTCTTACTGCCCTGGCTAGTGTGCTTCCCGAAATTAAAATCGATTTTCCAAATGAGTTTGATACCTGGCAGAAATACTTTGAGGACTGCTCATTCGATAAACCGCTAGAAGAATTGCCGGAGCCGGCAAATAATAAGATAAAACTTTTCCTCTCACGATTTAACGTGTACAAACTTTTTTATGCAGTTAAAAATTTAGAGATACGACTTGAGAAGCATTATTTCTATGCAGAATTCGACGGAACGATTACTTCTGCCGATTTACGAGCAGGTTCAACAGCACGAGCAGGAACCAGACTGGGTGAAATAGTGAATTTGGATGAAATGGAGCTTGAGATACCGATTCCAACAGAAGATCTTCGATGGATTGATCGAACAAAAGATATCAAAATTACATCTAGAGAGATTGAAGGTGAATGGACCGGCAAAATAAAAAGAATTGGCGAATCTATCGATACTCAAACACAATCTGTACCTGTTTATCTTTATGTACAAGGCGCGTCTAAGGACAATTTATATAACGGCATTTTTCTAGAAGCAAGAATTCCCGGTAAGCTGATTCCTTCGGCAATTGAAATTCCGCGTAAAGCAATGTACGACCGCAACTACGTGTACCTGGTTAACAACAACAAACTCGAACGCAAGCAGGTTGAAATTGCAAGAGTTGAAAATAATTACGCAATAATTTCAGGCGGATTAAATAACAAGGACACTTTAATTACCGCTTCGCTGCAAGGCATTGCGCCCGGTATGCCCGCTAAAGCTATTCTTGGCGAAGGAGAATAAATGGAGAAGCTGATTACATTTTTCATCAAGTACCGCGTGTGGAACAATGTTCTGCTCTTCTCGATTTTCGGATTCGGGTTTTTAATGTTCAATAAGATGAAGTATTCTTTTTTCCCGGAGCTTCCGCCAGACATAGTTAACATACAGGTTATTTATCCCGGCGCTTCGCCGGAAGAAATTGAAGAGGGCGTTGTGCTGAAGATTGAAGAGGCTATCGATGGGCTCGAAGGGATTGAAAGAGTTACTTCGTCCTCACGAGAAAACTTCGGTTCAATAGCGGTTGAAAAGGTAAAAGAAGCCGATCTCGATAAAGTTTTGAACGACGTAAAAAACGCGGTCGACCGTATCAACTCATTCCCGCAGGATATGGAAAAGCCGGTAATCTTTGAGCAGAAGTTTAGGTCACGAGCAATGTCAGTGGTGTTATACGGCGAGGCAGATTTGTACAACCTAAAATACATAGCCGAGGAATTTCGCGATAACCTGCTTGCAACCGAAGAAATATCCCAGGTAGCCATACAGGGAATTCCCAATCTAGAATTTTCTATCGAAGTTTCCGAAGCTGATCTCCGCCGGTACAAATTAACTTTCGATGAAATCTCCCGGGCAGTGGCTTCAGCCAATATAAATATATCCGGCGGCAAGTTCGAAACCGAGCAGGAAGAAATTTTAATCCGCGCATATGGACGTAACTATCAGCCGGAAGAGTTAAACAATATCATAGTTCGCGGAAATCCCGACGGCACGAACATCCTTCTCGGTGACGTGACAACTATAAGGGAGCAGTGGGAGGACGTACCAGATAAATCATATTTTAACGGCAGAACAGCTGCTGTACTTGATATTGATAAAACACGCGAAGAAGACATTCTGGCTATAGCCGAAAAAGTACAAAGCTTTGTTGATGAATTTAATGCAGCGAACAACAACCTTTCCGCAATAATCATAAATGACACAACCATTTCACTCGTGCAAAGAATCGAACTGCTTGTAAAAAACGGTCTTGTTGGATTAGGATTGGTTTTAATTACTCTAAGTTTCTTTTTAAATATGCGGTTATCGTTTTGGGTCTCGATCGGTATTCCTTTCTCGTTCGCAGGTATGTTTATAATAGCTTCATTATCGGGTATTACAATTAATGTTATATCTTTATTCGGTATGATTATCGTTGTCGGAATTCTCGTTGATGATGCGATTGTAGTGGGGGAAAACATTTACGCGCATTACGAAAAAGGATTACCGGCAATGAAAGCCGCTGTAGTGGGCGCTAAAGAAATGATCGGACCCGTATTTACCTCTGTATTTACAACGGTAATAGCATTCACGCCGTTTTTCTTTTTAGATGGATTTCTCGGCAAGTTCATATGGCACATGGCGGTGGTCGTAATTGCAACACTGATTTTTTCGCTTGTAGAAGCATTTATGATTCTGCCGGGGCATCTCGCGCATTCAAAAGGTCTGCATCCTCATAAAGACGATCCTCCCATCCGTCAGAAGATTGAACAATTTATTAATTGGCTGACTAACACTGTTTATGCACGTGTGCTTCGCTTTTCTATGAACCATAAATGGATTACACTGGTTATACCCATTTCTTTTGTAATGGTAACTATTGGATTGATAAGAGGCGGCTTTATAGGCGTAACTTTCTTCCCGTTTATTGACGGCGATACCTTCCCCGTTAATGTATCGCTGGTTACGGGCAGGCAGGAAGCAGATACCGATTCAATACTGGCGCAAATTGAGAAAGTCGCCTGGGAGGTAAACGAAGAGTTTAAGTCGCAGCGCGAAGACGAAAGAGATGTTATAACAGGAATTAAAAGAGACATTGGTTCAAACGACTTTGGCGAATCCGGCAGCCATGCAGGTAAGTTGACTGTTGAACTGATGTCGGGGGAAGAGCGAAACCTTGATAGCTTCATTCTTGCAAACAGGCTGCGGGAAAAGGTCGGATTAATTCCCGGTCTTCAAAATGTATCATACGGCAGGACAGGATTCTTCGGCAAGCCTATTGACGTGAGTCTTCTGGGAAATAACCTTGAACAACTGAACCGGGCTAAAGATATGTTGTTCGAAGAATTGAATAATTTTAGCACGTTGAAAGATGTTACAATTTCAAGCCAGGAAGGACGACGCGAACTTGATATTACGCTTAAACCGAAAGCATATTCGCTTGGATTAACATTACGCGACGTTGCCCGACAGGTTCGCCAGGGATTCTTTGGCGATGAAGTACAGCGTATTCAAAGGGGTCGCGATGAAATTAAAGTATGGGTAAGATATACGGATGAAGACCGCGCCGAACTCGGCAAGTTAAATCAAATGTTGATAAGAACACCTGCCGGAGCGGAGTATCCTTTCAGCGAATTAGCCGAGTACAAAATTGAAAGAGGCATAACAAATATCAGCAGGCTTAACAACAAGCGCGAGGTTAGTGTAAATGCTAACCTGGCAAATGAAGACTTTGACGTACCGCCAATATTGGCCAACATAAACGAAGATGTTATGCCGCGAATATTATCTCGAGTACAGGGCGTGCAGGTGTCCTTCGAAGGTCAAAGCCGTGCACAGGAAAAAGTTGCCAACTCAATGCAGCGCGCATTCCCGATAGCTTTTGCAGCAATGTTTATATTGGTAATACTCGTCTTCCGTTCGTATGCGCAGGCCGGACTGATATTTTCGATTATTCCGCTGGCAATACTCGGCGCCGCCTGGGGGCATGGTATCCAGGGAATTCAATTAAATACTTTATCAATTTATGGAATCATTGCACTTACCGGTATTGTAATTAACAATAGCATAGTGTTCGTAGCCAGAATCAACAGAAATTTAAAGAGTAATATGAGTTTGTACGATTCGGTTTTCAAGGCCGGATTATCGAGACTGCGTCCTATTATTTTAACAACTATAACAACATCAGTCGGACTTGCTCCGTTGATACTTGAAACCAGCAGGCAGGCGCAGTTCCTTATTCCAATGGCGGTCTCAGTCGCTTACGGATTAATTTTCGGCACGTTTGTAATATTGCTTGTGCTTCCGGCTGGATTTCTTGTGCTAAATAAATTCCGGTACTGGTGGCATACAAAAATAAAAGGAACCGACGCTACATTTGAATCGGTTGAACCTCATGTAATGGAATTGAAAGATACTATTTAGAGCAAACGTATAATTATAACTTTAACGCAGAAATAAATTATGCATCGTAAAAAAACAATAATATTTCTTTTGTGCCTTCCGTTATCAATATTATCTCAATCTGAGATGACTGTTGAGGACGCTATCGAAATTGGTTTGAAGAATAACTTCGACATTCGCATTGCCAGGAAAAACGCCGAGATCTCCGAAACCAACACCCGGCTTGGCACCAGCGGATTTTTACCAACACTTGATCTATCGGGTAACTATTCACTTAGTAGATCGGACCAAGAAACAAATTCGCCCTTTAGTTTCGGCAATTCAACTACGGACGGATGGGGCGCAACCGTTTCGATGAACTGGACATTGTTCGACGGCTTCAAAATGTTTGTCGATAACAAACGTTTTAAGGAACTTGAGAAACTCGGCGAATACCAGGCGCGGAATATAATTGAAAACAGCGTTGTGTTAATCCTGCGTTCTTACTTCAACCTTGTTCGCGAAGAGCTGCTTTACGATGTTCAAAAAAGCACCGTAGAGATTTCCAAATCGCGATTGAATAAAGCAAAGGTGCGCAACGAACTTGGGGGCGCTTCTTCCACTGACGTATTGAACGCGCAGGTTTCTTTGAACAATGACAAATCGGCTTTGCTCAACAGCGAGTTAAACATCGAAATTGCTCTTAAAGAATTGAACATCGCGTTGGGCCGCGATCCTTCAACAGGTATAGATATAGACAAAACATTGGACGTTGAAATTACCGAGTTTAACGTTGATGAGATTCGGCGAAAAGCTTTGGAAAAGAATTCGGCATTAACTGTCGCTGAACAAGGCAAAATTATCGCAGAACAGGATCTCGGTACGAGCAGGTCGTCATTCTATCCCAGGCTGTTATTCAACGGAACTTACGGCTACTCCGACAGAACGGTTGACAGCGATTCACGCGGATCAATAAGCACGCAAAGTACCGATGGAAGTGTAGCCTTAACCATGTCATTCAACATTTTCAATGGTTTCAGGAATGATATTGATATTCAATCAAAAATGATTGAACTTGATATTCAAAAGCTTGCTTTCGAAAAGTCTCGGAACGAGTTAGTCGGATTAGTAAAAGAAAAGTACGAGACCTACAACAAGCGCCTTGCATTCATAAATTTGGAAAAACAAAATGTCCTGGCTGCAGAACAAAACTTGCAGTTGCAGGAAGACAGGTTTTCTACCGGTGCTTCGAGTTCGTTGGAGTTCCGCGATGCACAGGTAAATTTTGCCCGTGCGCAATCAGCATTAATATCGGCACAATACCAGGCAAGAATTGCTATGCTTGAAATACAGCAATTGACAGGCGAAATTAGAGTGGAGTGAATTGTTTTAGAAAAAATATTTATTTCAGTTTTATGAAAGCGAGACGAAGTAAATGTACAATTGAAGAACCCAATCTAGTTTTTCGTCTCAATAAATTTCTATCGATGATAATTAATATTGAAGAATGTATTCCTATGCCTTAACTACTTGAGCAAATAGAAGACGTCAGTTTTGTAAGAGAATTAATAAAAATTCACTCTTTCCGAAAACTTAATGATTTCACACTAAGTCCAAATCATTCATCAATGCGCTCGCAACTCCGTTTGTCCACCCAAAACCGTCTTGTAATTCATATTCACCGCCGCCGGCGTGCAAGTTGGTATCTTCAACATTATACTTTTCGTACATTTGCCCTGTGCGTTCAAATACATCGTTGTTCAATTTCAGCCATCGCTTTTTGATTTCATCCGCAAGCGAATGCAAGTTGTAATTCCGAAGGCCTTTTATCGCAATCCATTG
>JANQLA010000160.1 GCA_028280855.1 Melioribacteraceae bacterium | reverse complement strand
TAATCAGGCTAAGACAGCATTAGAATCAATAATTCATGAAGTTGATGTTGACAGCACATCCAATATTACAAGCGAAGCTTACGCGCTGTTAAAATTTAACAGTGAGTTTCTCTTAACAAAATTACCGCAAACAACTGATCCAGTGTTGATAGTGAGTCTGGTTAACAGTAACGGTGAGTTACTCACAGCCGGCTCGCTCAAATACTACGAAGGCGGCTGGAAAGATGCTATTGACAATGGCGATGGAACATTCAAAGTTGAGACTGAAAGATCTACGGTTGGTTTGCGAATGACTTACGCATACGGCTCCCAGGACGTTTCCAATATTACCGCACAGAACAATACTTATACCTTCCAAACAGTTAATACGGAAGTGCGTTTAATAGATAGCCCGGGCAACCTGATTACCGATGCAGCTACAGTAAAATACTACTCGGGAGGCTGGCGTGATTTCGGGACAACAGAAAACGGCGTTGCTAACAAAGAACTTCTGCCAAACAACTACAGTTTCCGAATGAATTATGCATTTGCAAACAAAGACAAAAAACAAGACTTAAGCGCTGATCCTGTTGTAGTTTTCCAAACGGTGAATGCATCTGTACAGTTGAACGATAGTCAGGATAACCCGATAACAGATGTAGCTACGGTGAAATATTATTCCGGCGGCTGGCGGGACTTTGGTACAACAGTAAACGGAGTCGCGAACAAAGAGCTTCTGCCAAACAACTACAGCTTCAGAATGAATTATGCTTTTGCAAACAAAGACAAAAAACAAGACTTAAGCGTTGATCCTGTAGTAGTTTTCCAAACGGTAAATGCAGCGGTGAAATTGAATGATAGCCAGGGCAACCCGATAACCGATGTAGCTACAGTGAAATATTATTCAGGTGGCTGGTGGGATTTTGGCGCAACAACAAACGGAGTAGCAAATAAAGAACTGCTTCCCAACAACTACAGCTTCCGAATGAACTACGCTTTTGCCAACAAAGATAAAAAACAGGATTTAAATGTTGATCCTGAAGTAGTTTTCCAAACGGTAAATGCATCCGTGCAGTTGAACGATAGCGGGGGAAATCCGCTCACCGAAGAAGCAACAGTAAAATATTATTCCGGCGGTTGGCGTGATTTCGGCACAACGGCAGACGGAGTCGCAAATAAAGAGCTGCTACCAAACAATTACAGCTTCAGAATAACTTACGCATTTGTTTCTAATGATAAAAAGCAGGATTTAGCGACCAACAGCAATATAGTATTTTCAACTGTATTGTGCGTTGTTAGAGCTTTGGATTCCGGGAATCAATTGCTTGATAATGCTGCTATAAAATACTACTCCGGCGGCTGGCAGGATTTCGGCTCAACTACTAACGGCGAAGTTACAAAGGAATTGCTGCCTGCAAATATAAGCTTTAGAGGAATTTACAACTCTTTAAGTACGGATGTAAAACAGGATATAAGTAATAACAATATTGTAGAAATAATTGTAGAATAAATTCTGCGAAAATTATTATAGAGAAAATTTATAACAGGAAAAAGTTATGAGTACAATGAAAAGAATGTTGGTATGTCTAACTCTATTATCTGTTACTTTGCTTGCTCAGAATGTTTACGAAATCCCTTTTGCATCAAAGGGAAACATTATTGAACTGGAAATAGCGAATACCTCGGAAAATGAAAATTTCATTGGAGAATTGGCAATTATCAATAAACCGGAATGGGTTAAATTTACAAAAGAAACAAATGCTATAGACCAAATTGCACCAGGCGAAAATGCCATGGCTCGGCTAAAATTCGATATAAATAAAGAGGCGACCGTTGATATTGAAGAAGAATTAGTGATTAAGATATTGGAAAAATCCGGGCAAACTTGGGAAAAAGTATTGAAATTAAAGGTGCTTCCACCCGATAAATTTGAGGTATTTCAAAACTATCCGAACCCTTTTAATCCAACTACAAAAATTAGCTTTCAGCTGCCGTCAAAAAGCGAAGTTATTTTGAATATTTATAATGTTCTTGGGGAGAAAGTGGATATGCTTGTAAACGAAATTAAAGAGCCTGGTTTGCACGTGGTTGAATGGAATGCCTCGAATTATGCAAGCGGATTATACTTCTTCTCGGTACAATTTCTTAATCAAAAAGGTGAAAAAGAAATAACTAAAAAGAAAATGATGTATTTGAAATGATAGTTACATTGCTCAAATGATGTTGAAATTTACATTTATGTTTGAGTGATAACTCCTTTTCTTAATCATAATATTAAACTTTATCTCAATCCTTTCTTGATGTTGATTTCAGTAACCGTACTTGGAAAAAGATTATGATAAAGAGAAAGATTAAGATTACAAATAAGTATTTAATAGTTACTAATCCAGATAGTAAGTAAATCCAAGTGAAGCACCAATAGCCCAATATCTTGCGTTGGTTTTACCGACAGGTCCTTCGATAGTTGAAGCTTCACCCACAGGTTTTGCATTTGTGAAGTTGGCTATCTGTTCATAATCGTTATCACTGCCGTAGCTTCCTGTAAATGCCAGTGCAATTTCCTGGTTGTCCAATTTGTATTTTGCTCCAATGGATGAGTGATAGATGTGCCAGTCGGAAACACCCAGAGCAGTTCCCGAATTAACTTCATTTCTGTTGTTACGGAAGTCGGTGCGAAAACTCGCGTAAGTTGAAATAAACTCATCGTGAACGTATTCAAGTCCCAGAGCAATATTTGTTACATCAGATTTCCTGTCGGTTACTTTTAATAACTCACTGCTGTTAAACTCGTCCCCGCTTTCATCGAAGAGTATTCCTTTGTAAAAACTTTTGCTTTTCGGCTTAATTACATTGTACTGATCTATTTTAAAAAAATACTCGGTAGTTATTCCGATATTTAGTTTATCCGAAATACAATATTCTATCCCAACCCCTATTGTTAAAGGTGATTTATAGGTTGAGTTCAAATCCTGCTGTCTGTCGGTAGCGATTAAATCAAGCGGTATATTTGCCCCGTCGGTTGTTTGTTCAAAGAAAATATTGCGGGATGTAAAAATACCGGCAACCGTGCCTTGCCCGGTAATATTTACACTTGGCGAGGTTATAGTTAAGCCTACTTTTAAATCTTTATGATTATAGGACAATCCAAATTTGGGAATAAACCTGAGATTCCAGTAATCAAGTGAGCTCATAAGCTGATTACTCGCGGTGCGTTGTGTCAACGGATCGACTGCAAAAAGGTTCAGGTTCTGAGTTTGTGATTGCAGCCTGTAAACCATAAAAAGAGTTACTCCGTATGCGAAATGATGGTTCAATGGACGCGCCCAGCTTATTCCCGCCCAGTATTCTGTTAAATTTGCATCGAATAAAAATTGTCCCGTAAAATCTTCCGGACCGGAAAAAAGATCTGCAAATTTCCCGTCTCCAATATACTGCGCGTTCTGCACGGTTGATATAACATCTGTTATTTCTTCATGTCGCGCGCTGGCTTTTATAAATGAATATTCCCTTGCCGCTACAGTATATCCGAAACTCAACCACGGCAGAAAATCAACTTCAAATAATCCTGAAACTAACGAAGGTATAATTCTAACCTGGTTCGATTCAAAATCTATATCATCGCCTAGTGCATTGTTGATGTTGATATTTTCCCAGCGATAACCGTCAGAGCTTATCGAATGACTTTTTTTGCTTACGAACGCAAGCCCGGCAGGATTGTAATAACCAGCGCTATTATCCCGCACTCCGCCAACTACGGCACCGCCCATCAGCGCCGAACGAGTACCGCCCATGTTCATCCAGTAGTGGTGATCTTGCGAATTCACAAGTATGCCTGAAAGTATCAGGATTATTAGTGTCAGTAAGTGTTTGATGATGAAATATGTTTTGTTTTAGAAAGACAATAATTCAAAATAAAAATAGGCTTTGAAAAATGCTAAAAATGTTTTTTGCTTGCAATTGCTCGGTAATAATTGCTCTACTTGAAACGATCATTTGAACTCTTTTGTTAATTATATTATAAATAAGAAATAATATTGGAGAACAAAATGAATAACAAAGAAAAAATTATTAGTGGTTTACAAAGAGCATATTGGGCTGAACTTGAAACAGTACTTAATTATATTGCCAACTCGGTTAACCTTGATGGTGTCCGTGCCGAGGAAATAAAGAAATCTTTACAGGCTGAAGTTCAGGATGAAATTGGCCATGCTCAAACAATTGCCAAGCGAATAAAGGAAATCGGCGGGACAGTGCCGGGTTCAATGGACTTTAGAGCTGTGCAGGAAAGTTTGCAGCCACCGACAGATACCACAGATGTGGTTAGCGTAATCAAAGGAGTAATCGACGCCGAGAATGAAGCGATTGAA
>JANQLA010000305.1 GCA_028280855.1 Melioribacteraceae bacterium | reverse complement strand
CTTTTTTACCGTACCCGCGGGCTTTTGAAAACGCTTCTCTCAACATTGCAATTCCTTTCGGTCTGCTGCCCGGCGTCTTAAATCTTCCCGAAACTTCTTTGCCAAGCGAGAAGACGATTGCGAAACTGGAATCAAGTATCGTAGGATTTATTTTGCCGTCGGTTTTAACGATCATTGATTGACCGCTTGCCAAGGCTCCCGGCGCATGTCCCGTATTAACAGTTGTAACTCCGTAACCGGCAAGCCAATCAACAAGCTCCTCGTTCGTGTTGTATGCATCTATTGCGCGTAGTTCGGGTTGTATCGGATCAGAATATTCAATTTGATCTGAATCGTGCTTCTGGTTGTAAATACCCGACAGCCCGACAACATTACGGACATCAATTAGACCGGGAGTTACAACTTCTCCTTCAATAATTTCGTATCCAAGTGGGATAATTGTTTCATCTTGCTTTCCTACATTTGCAATGGTGCCGTCGTTTATTACAACTATTCCATTTTCTATTACTTCACCTACCATTGTGTATACTTTTTTACCTTTTACCGCTATTTGCGATAAAGCTAATTCGTTCACAATCAAAAGCATCATAATTACTTTCAACATTAGTCAAGTCCCCCGTTTCTGTTGTGCGTATGCCCCTTGCTCCTGTAAATATTGTATCCGCCTACTGCATATTCATAATCTTGTTCAAGACTGCGATCAAAAACTTTTTCGCCTTCTATCCACGTTTGCTCAATCTTTGTATAAACGCTAAACGGTTCGCCCGAAAGAACAATAAAATCAGCATCTTTACCTACCTCCAGGGAACCTACCCGATCTTCCACCTCGAGCTGCTTAGCACCGTTTATTGTTATCGCATCGATTGCCTGCTCAACCGAAAGACCTGCGCGCACTGCAAATGCCGCGCTGCGAAGAAACAATCTTGAATCCGTAATCCAATCGTCGGTGTGGATAGAAATTTCAACACCTGCATCTGCAAGCACTTTGGCGGTTTCAAATCTCAGCTTCGCCGCTTCGAGTTTTCCGCCCGGCGAATCGACTATTATTACCGAACACGGAACTTTCGCTTTTGCAATTTCATCAGCCACTTTCCAACCTTCGCTAACGTGATGCAAAACTACGTTGAATCCAAACTCCTCCTTTAATCGAAGGACGGTTATAATATCGTCGGCACGATGAGTATGGAAATGTACCATTCTCTCATTGTCCAAAACCTGAACCAGCGCATCGAGTTGTAAGTCCTTTGCGGGCATTTTGGATTCATCGCCTTCTGCACCCTCAATTTTGTTTTTATAGTCCAGCGCTTTGTAATATAATTGCCTTATTATCGCAGCTGACTTTCCGCGAGTGCCTGGGAACGGTTTTCCACGAAGCGAATTCGTGCCGTTCGCCATTTTCATTCCGCCGCTAATTCCGTTTTCAAAATCCTCATCGAAAAGCATCCCGGCAACATTTTTTAATTTGCGCGGTTTTAAATAAATCGTTTGTCCGCTCATTAAATGGCCGGAACCCGGCATAATATTTATTGATGTAATACCACCGGCCCTTGCACGATTAAAAGAATCGTGAAAAGGATTAATGCCGTCGAGTATTCTAAGCGAGGGTTGAGTAGGCGAATCGGTGTCGAATCCCCAGTCCATGCCGATGTGCGAATGTGTATCTACCAATCCCGGCATAATTACTTTGTCGCCAACATTTATAACCTTAATCCCGCTCTTAACTTTTCCATCATCAAGATCGCCTACATATGTTATTTTACCTTCTTCAACAATGATCATTCCGTCGGTTATTATTTGTCCGGCAGCCGTGTAAATTTTTGCGCCTGTAAAAGCGGTTGGCGAGTTTTGTCCAAAAAGACTCTGGTTAAACAATATGGTTAAAAACAATAGAAGCCATTTTTCTTTCATTTATTATTCCTTAGCAATTTAGTTTACTTTTATAACAGCGAATGTAATATCGTCGTCAGGCTCGCTGCTTGGCATCCATTCCCGCGACTCATGTTTAAATCGGTCAACAATTTCAGTTGCAGTTTTCTCGGCACACTCCTCAAATACTTGAGCTACTTTTTCGTATCCAAAAATCGTATTGGCATCGTTGTGAAGTTCGGGTAAACCATCGCTCAATAATAGTAACGCGTCGCCGCTGCTAATATCTATTTGGCAGCAGCTATATGTTGACCCAATGATAGCGCCAAGAGGCATATTGTTCGACTCTATTTCAATTACCTTTTTGAGCGAAGAATTGTAATGATAAAGCGATGGCATTCCCGCATTTATATAACTTACTTTACCGTTTTGAAAGTTCAACATTGAAAACGCCATCATCATTCTTTTGAAGTTAATGTGCTTAACGGTGCGGTTCGAATTTGTAAAGAATTCCTCCAGCCTCATTTGAGCCGGTTTCGAAATAAACAATCCTTTCATTACCGATACCATAGTGCCTGCAGGCATTCCGTGGCCGGTTGCATCGCCGATTACAACACATATAGAACCATTTTCACCAACCGTATAATCGTAATAATCTCCGCCGACTTCGCTTGCAGTTTGCATATGAAAAGCGAACTCGTATCTGTCCAATTGCGGTAAACTTTTAGGAAGCATAGATAACTGCAACTCACGTGCTTCTTTTAATTCATTTTGAACGAGCACAAGTTTATCCCTGGCGTTAAGGGCGCTCTTTAGCGTGTTAAGATTATCTACCGCTTTTTTAATCGTGATTTCGAGATCATTTAAATCAATTGGTTTTACCACGAAGTCAAACGCACCGCCGTTCATTGCGGTACGAATATTTATTATGTCGCCGTAAGCCGATACAATAACGGAATGAAGCAAGGGATTGTTCAACTCTTTTATTTTTTTTAACAGGGTTAGCCCGTCCATCTCTGGCATATTGATATCGGTTAACACAAGTTCAATGTCTTCGTCCTCATTCAGTCTATCGAGAGCTTCAACCCCATTTCCAGCGAATACAAACTTGTATTTTCCGTCCTTTATCTCCCTCCTGAACTTTTGCTTAATAAGAATTTCAAGATCGGGTTCGTCGTCTACTACTAATATTTTCGGAATCATATTTTCTTCAGTCGTCATTTTGGAAGCCTGATAATAAATTCGGTAAACTCGCCCTCTTTGGTTTCAAATTTTATTTCTCCGTTATGCTCGTGCACCACTATATCATAACTAATTGATAAACCTAAGCCTGTACCTTTACCGGCGGGCTTAGTTGTAAAGAAAGGTTTGAACAAATCTTCCTGAATTTTCTTCGGGATACCACTGCCGTTATCTTTAATTCTAACTTCAATAAAACTTCCAACGTCGGCGGTTTTAACTTTTATACGCGCCGATTCGTCGGAATTTGTTTCAACTTTTTTCCTGTGCGCCTCATAACAGCCGTTAGTCAGTATATTAAGGAATACCCTGCTGATATCCTGAGGTACAACTTTGATGTGCTGCAAGCTTTTGTTGTAGTCGCGTTCAATTTTTATGTTGAACGAACTATCCTGAGCGCGCAATCCATGGTAGACAAGGTTCAAGTCTTCGTCGAGCATTGAATTTATATCTGTCTCCTGCCTGTCACCTGTTTTACCGCGCGAGTGTTGAAGCATGCTGTGAACAATGCTATCAGCTCTTTTGCCATGTTCCTTAATTTTCTCTGCGTTCTGTTGAAGCAAAGCAAGAATTTCTTTTACATCGGAGTAAGAGTCATCTTCAATCTTTTCTTTCAACGTATCAATTTCTTCGCCCAGTTCATCTACTAGTCCAACTGATAACTCTGAAAAGTTGTTAACAAAATTCAAAGGATTCTTTATTTCATGCGCAATGCCAGCCGTTAGCTGACCGAGCGACGCAAGCTTTTCCTGGGCAACCAATTGATCCTGAGTTGATTTAAGATTTTCCAGAGTCTCATTTAATTCTTTGTATGAGTTT
>JANQLA010000073.1 GCA_028280855.1 Melioribacteraceae bacterium | reverse complement strand
GCTTACCGTGAAACGGGAAGCGCCCCTGTTCAGCAACTTGGCGGCGGTGAGTTTCCTCTTGAAGACGGCGGTTTACAGATGAGGCACGAGCCCGTAGTCCAATCAAACGTTTTACATTTTGCTCATTCGGCAAGGAACAGTAACCGAATTGGTGTAAGGTACTTGGCGATTGATCTTTCGACTAACGTAACAATACAAGACATTTTAATGGGAACATCGGAGCATTTTCATCTTTATCCTAACCTCGATGTTAATAGCAGCGGCGATATTGTAATATCCTATAGCCGCTCAAGTGCAAATGAATATGCCGGTGCGTTTTTCACAACTATCCCTGCTGAGACAGGACTTGTTACCGGGTCAACTACAATTATTGAGGGCAAGGGAAATTATGTTTTAACTGGTACTGATAGCGACAGGAACAGATGGGGTGATTATAATGGTGTTTGGGTTGATCCGGTTGATGAAAATACATTTTGGACATTAACCGAATATGCTCGGGGGACAAACGTTTGGGGAACGCGGGTTGCTGCTGTTAGAATGCGTCCTTTTGATAGTGCCTACTTAGTGGCAGATAATACCAATCTTGACTTCGGGCAAATAATTGTGGGTGAAGAAGCAGTTCGTGAGTTTAGCATATCAAACCTCGGAGAACCAAATCTCACTTTGAGCAATTATAGTTTTTCTTCAGACGAATATTCTATTGTAACGGCCCCATCATCACTCGGTACGCTTGATACTCAAAGCGTTGTAGTGAAATTCGCACCCACAGGTCATTCGGATGTATCCATCGATACACTCTACATACAAACCAATGATAGCAATAATGAGACAGTAAAAGTTGAACTGCGCGGAAGTGGGTTCATGTCTACACAGGTGACTAGGAATATACTATCTGCTTCGCTTGGTGAATTTCCCGGTGGTTTGGGTAGACTAGCGACAATAGACCCTGCATCCGGTAGTGGAACTATTATTGAAAAAACAGGTTTTAGACCTGTGAATAGTATAACTATTAATCCAAACTCCTTACAACTTTATGGATTAAATACTTCTAATTCCTTGCAGACAAACTTATTGCTAATACGACCGAATGATGCTGAAGCCACTGTGGTTAATGAGTTACCTTCTTTAACGGAGTCCTTAGTTTTCTATGATTCTCAGATAATTTATGCTGTTACTTACGATAGCCAATTTGTTCAGTACGATTTAGATAACAACACATTTAGCTTAATTAAAGACATCGGAAGGAAATTTGGAACACTTGCGGTTCATCCATCTACAAAAGTGATTTACGCTGCGTCAAACGACGAAATTACTTCTGATGCAATTTATACAATTACTACCGACGGTAATTTGGAGCTTGTAGGTTCAACGGGTCTCGGGAAAAATGTTAAAGCTATCACTTTTAACGAAATGGGTGAAATGTTTGGAACAACAGGTGAAGAGAATGAATTTAGTACATTTTACAGGATAAACCCGTCAAATGCATCAGTTCTGGAAATTGGGGCTACATCGTTGCGGGGGGTGATGGGGCTTGCTTATGCCATAGATGGAATTTCAAGAATTGCAGATCGGGAAGGATTTATAAGCGAATATTCAATTTCCCAAAACTATCCTAATCCATTTAATCCTTCTACAATAATTAATTATTTTCTTCCCGAAAAAAGTTCTGTTAGTATTATAGTATATAATACAATCGGTGAAGTTGTTGCGAGGTTAGTTGATAAAACCCAGAATTCAGGGGTCTTCCGAATTGAATTTGATGGAAATACTTTAGCATCAGGATTGTATATTTACGAATTTAATGCAGTGTCCCAAGTATCAAATAAAAAGTCAAAAATCAGCAGGAAGATGATGATTATTAAATAGTATTTTCAAAAACAAATTAAATTAATAAACAAAATACTGGGGGGTATTTATTGAAAAAATAAAAAGGAGCCATGATGAGATTTAACAAACTCACGAGTACATTTCTCATTCTATTATTATTTACCTTTACCAATTTCATTGTTGGGAAAGAAATAACCGAAAACATACCGAAGGATGAACTCCTAACAGTACCTGGACAATTTATAGTAAAATTTAAAGCGCCTGGCGGAAATGGAAATCAAGTTGCTTTTTCTAAAATTTCCTCTGTTGCGGCGCGTTACAATATTACCAGCAGTAAACAAGTTTTTTCAAGAGCAAAAAACGCCAAGCTCAAAAAGCAATTAAATCTTCGTAATATATATCTTTTTGAAACTAATAAAGGGAGTAATATCAAACAGATAGTAAATGAATTAAGTCGTGATCCTGCTGTTGAATATGCTGAGCCAGTATATCTTTCTAAATTAGAAGCTATTCCAAACGATCCTCTTTACGGTGATCAGCACGCCTTACCCCAAATAAGCGCTCCTGATGCCTGGGATATTCAATTTAGTGCAACCGACGTGATAATTGGAGTTATCGATTCGGGAGTCGATTGGGATCATGAGGATTTGGCTGATAATATATGGTCAAATTCAGACGAAATTCCGAACAACGGAATAGATGATGACAGCAACGGATATGTTGACGATGTTCGTGGATGGGATTTCGTACGAGGTGTTTCTGGTGATGGCGGTCAAAACGCCCACCCTAATGAAGATGGTGAAACAGAAGACAATGACCCGATGGATTTTGACGGACATGGTACACATGTTTCGGGCATAGCAGGTGCTGTTACAAATAACAATATAGGGGTTGCATCAGCAGCAGCAGGTGCGACTATAATGCCTTTGAGGTGCGGATATCATGCTAATGACGGAATAGGCTATGTTCCTTCCATATTTGCAGCCGAAGCATATATTTATGCTGCTGACAACGGGGCACATATAACAAATCAAAGTTCAGGAAACTCAGGTCAGGCAATTCTTGATGCTGCTTATTATGCATTTTCAAACGGTGTTTTAATTTTGGAATCTGCCGGAAATGGTGATGCTATTACTCCTTCTGCCCTGGGACACCAGGATTGGGTTATTAGTGTTGGCGCTGTTAACCAAAATGACCAGAAAACATATTATTCCAGCTATGGGGAATACGTGGAAGTATCTGCGCCCGGTGGTGAGCTGTTTGTAGGCAATGATACATGGGGACATTTGAGCACTATAGTTGAACCATCTAATTTATACGGAGGTGCAAAATATACCAAGTTTCAGGGAACATCTATGGCCGCACCACTGGTTGCTTCGGCAGCAGCATTGATAAAATCTAATAATCCTACTTTAGATGTCATTGAGCTTTTTTCTACAATAGTTGAAACTGCAGATAATATCGATGCTCAAAATCCCGATTATATTGATTTATTGGGTTCGGGAAGAATTAACTTACATAGAGCTTTAACCGAAACAGTTACACCGGAACCTCAATTCAATGTTGTGTCAACTGATATTAACGATGCTTCCGGCAATGGAGACGGTATACTCAACGCAGGTGAACAGGTTGAACTTAAGCTGACGTTAAGAAATAATTGGGCGGATGCATCTAATGTTAGCGCTCAACTATCAAGCACTGAAACCTGGCCAGTATCTGTTGTAAGTGATTTTGTTAATGTTGGGAATGTTTCAGGAATTATTAATGCTTCTGAAGCCCAAGTAGAAATTCCATTTACAGTTTCAGCAGGTGCAGATGCAATACCAATTCCCCAACAATTCCAACTTACTATAAATGCTGACGGTTATTCACAGACCATTGACTATCAAATTGCAGTTTCGCCTCACGTGCTTTTTGTTGCCGATTTTCAGGAAGGTGATAATAAATATTTTGATTATAGCTCGATTTATTTTGAAGCATTCAGAAATTCCCGCATTTCATACGATTTTGTTCACCATCTTGATGTTGAGATCACGTCTGAGCTACTTAACAAGTATTCGATTGTGGTATGGGCTTGCGAATGGCATTTCCCTTCTTTAGATTCTCTTGATAGAGTTGTATTGAGCGATTATCTAGACAACGGTGGAGCCCTTTTTCTTTCAGGACAAGATATAGGCTGGGATTTAGCTGAAAATGAAGACAATCTAAACTTAGACTTCCTTAATAATTATTTGAAAGTAAATTTTCTTGCCGACGACGTTGGAGTTTCCCAGATATTCGGAGTTGAGGATGAGCCAATAACAGAGGACATGGAAATTGACTTCTTCCAACCTAGGCGTGATGGTGACCAACAGTTCCCTGATGCTTTTGAGCCAATAGATGGAGCAGTTTCAATTCTAAATTATAGTGATGGAAGAAGCGGGGCAATTAAATATGCCGGTAACTATAACCTGGTTTATTTTGGTTTTGGCGGTTTTGAAGCAGTGAGCGATCAAGTAATTCGAAATACTTTAATGAAAAATGTAATTGACTGGTTATCAGGTATTGAGTATGGTTTGGATGAATTAAAAGATACAGAGGAGATATCTGCTGATTATACAGTTAATCTTGCAGCTACATCATTTAATTCCACAATTAGTAATGCTCAACTATATTGGGATATAGACGGTGAACTACCGTTTAACAATATTGAAATGTCTGACGATGGAGAGGGCTTTTTTAGAGCGGATATTCCGGCTCAAAACACTGCTGCTGTTATTGAGTATTTTGCCTACATCGAAACGGCGAACGGCAGATACATACTTACGCCTCAATATTCTTTTAGAGTTGGTCCGGATAGTGTCCCACCGGAAATTCAACTTTTGTCAAAACCCATAACAAATTCAATAAATATTTTTGGAACACCTCAGCGTGCATTTTTATTGACTATGGGCGACAATATTGGCGTTGATGAATCTAGTGCGACCGTTCATTATACTGTTAACGATGTTACTCCTTTCCAATCTGTAGCTTTAAATTATGCCCCAGATGAAGAAATTTTTACTGGGTCGTTTTCTTTTAATTCAGCTCTACAGGTCGGCGATAAGGTTAACTATTATTTCTCTGTAAAAGATAATTCTTCTGCTGCTAATGAAACTACCTCGGAAGTTTACGAATACTTTATTGATACACTTCAAGTTATTGACGACTATGAACGCGGCTTATCAGATTGGATTTTTGAGGGAGACTGGGGATTATCCTCACAGAGAAAAAGCGGTGAATTTTCACTAACCGATAGTCCTGAAGGATTCTATGAGAGCAACCAGGACATAAGCGCAACATACAGACTACCATTTGACCTTACACCATATCAACATGCGGTTATTAATTTTTACTTGCGTGCCAATCTTGAACGCAATAAGGATTCTCTTATGGTGGAAGTAAGTACAGATGCTGGAAACGTCTGGGAAACAGTATGGGGCATTGCTGCAAGTTCAGTTACATTTAAACTACGAACTGCAGATTTAACTACCCACACCGGAGCCGGAAATGACAATGTACTTATTCGCTTCAGAATGCTGACAGACGACTCTGGAGAAAGAGACGGTGTATGGATTGATGATGTTGATATTGTTGTTTCGTATAATGTTGTTAGTGTTGAAGATATAAATGCATTACCTGTTACTTACGAGTTGGCTCAAAACTTTCCTAACCCTTTCAATCCTTCAACGGTTATTCGCTATTCGTTGCCCGAAAAGTCGAGTATAAAATTACATATTTATAATTCATTGGGTGAATTGGTAACAACTTTAGTTGACGAAGTAAAACCTGCGGGCAGATACGAAGTTAAGTGGAATGCACAAGTAGCAAGCGGAATTTATTTTTATAAAATTGAAGCAGGCAATTTCAGAAACGTAAAGAAAATGATACTCCTAAAATGAGGAACTAAGAAAAGGAGCCTTAACAGCTCCTTTTTTATTTCTTATCTGAATCCTTGTCGGCTTTTTTCTTATCGTCAGGCAATATTCGTTTTTCAAGCACATTATCAATTAGCTTGTAGTCCTTAGCTTCGGATGATGACATATATTTATCACGATCACAATCTGCAGCAATCTTATCGTAGCCTTGTCCGGTATGGTCTGCTAAAATATTGTAGATAGTATCACGTGTTTTTAACATCTCCTTGGCGTGAATCTCAATATCTGAAGTTTGCCCTTGCAATCCGCCGACCCATGGTTGATGAATCATAATTTTTGAATGTGGCAATGCAGATCTTTTTTTCGCCTGCCCGCCAGCCAGCAGAACAGCTCCCATACTTGCAGCAAGTCCTACGCAGATGGTTGCAACATCGGCTTTGATATATTTCATCGTGTCATAAATTGCTAAACCAGCACTTACGCTTCCACCGGGGGAGTTGATGTAAAGATTTATATCTTTATTGGGATCATCAGCTTCGAGAAACAGAAGCTGAGCTATTAATAAACTTGCAACATGGTCATCGATTGCTGTTCCAAGGAAAATAATTCTTTCACGCAGCAAACGTGAAAAAATATCCATTCCTCTTTCGCCGCGACCGGTTTGTTCAATTACGTATGGTACTAATTGATTATAGATTTCTGGTTTCATCATTTTTTACCTTCCGCTTCTTCTTTATGTCTTTCTTCGGGATCAAATTCTTTAACTGTATTGTTCTTTTTAAGAAAATCCAATACCTTTTCTTCCAGTAAACCTTCGTCTTTCTTCGAGTCCTTATAAAACTTAATCAGCTTCTCTACGGATATGCCTGTTTGTTTTGCCTCTTCTTCAGCAAGCTTCTTTAGGTCTTCATCGTCAACTGAAATTCCTTCTTTAGCCGCAATGCTATCCATAATTATTTCCCATTTTGCGTTCCATTCGGCTTTATCTGCAAATTGAGTCTTTGCATCTTCTTCGTTGAAAGGAGTTTTATAACGTTTGGAATTTTCTTTTTCCAATTCTAAAAACCTTTTAAGCAAAATTTGAACATAACCTTTCGGAGGTTCAAATTCATTGTTTTCAACAATTTTGTTCAGTAAAGAGTTCGTATAAATTCTATCTGCTTGATCGTTGTAATAATTGGAATAATTTTCTTTTAGTTGTGCTTCTAACTCATTAAGTGTTTTTGATTTTTTCTGCGAAATCTCCTGAACAAGTTCCTCGGTTATTTCAGGCATCACTATTTTCTCAATCTTCTTTATTTCACATTCGTAATTGAAAACTTCATTATGAATCTCTTCGCCATGCTTGTGTTCATCGGTGAAGCTGAAATTGAACTTTTCTTCTTTCTTTTTACCGGTTGCTTTTTCCCGAATTTCAGGATTAACATTTCCCTCGCTCAAGTCAATAACCATATTTTCTGATTTAGATCCAATAACAACTACGCCGTTATCATCTAGCTTTTGCAGGTCAACTGTAATTTTTGCATTCTCATCTTCTACTATCTCAACTTCCTCGTAAGTGGCTTTAGACTTCAATAACGAATCAATTTCTTTTTTAATGTTTTCCTCTTTTACTCTAAAAACGGGTTTTTCTATTTCAAGCCCGGTATAATCCTTCACCTCCAAAATAGGCTTTACTTCGTACTTAACTTTAAAGAATAACTTTTCATTAGGCTGAAAATTAAGGTCGGTCAACTGCGGCGCGCTGATAGGCTTTAATCCGTCGGATTCAACTACATCCCAAAACTTTGAATTAGCAATTTTTTCACTTGCCTGGTATTCAATTGCATCGCCGAACATTTTCTTCATCATAGCAATAGGTGCTTTGCCTTTACGAAAGCCGGGAATAGAAAGTTTTTTTCTTTCTTCTCTATATGCTTCCTCTATTTCACTCTTTATCTCATTATATTGCAAGCTAATTTCAACTTCGTGTTCACTCGCAGAAATTTCATTCACTCTTGTTTCCAATACAACCTCGTAAAAATTTTATTGATAGGGAAAAGTAGGTGAGTACAACGTGCGAAAGGGGGGACTCGAACCCCCACATCCTTACAGATACTAGATCCTAAATCTAGCGCGTCTACCAAATTCCGCCACTCTCGCAATTATCTCAGGTCTTATTTAAATTTTGAAACATTCAAAATCTCAAAAAACGAAGACATCAAAAATAATGATTTTTTGTAAATATTTACAACACTTATCGATTATCGAGATATTTTAGTATATTAAATCTACTTTTTCTTTGAACCAGCCGAATTGTATGGAAGACCTTTTAGGCAAACAAATTGAAAATTACCGGATAGATTCCGTACTCGGAAGGGGCGGAATGGGCATTGTTTACCGCGCCTATGATGAAAAGCTTGATCGTTACGTTGCTATTAAAGTCCTTGCAGTTAAAGTAGTTGACAAAGAGCGATTTATAGAAAGGTTCAAGCGCGAAGCTAAAAATCACGCGCAATTATCTCATCCCAACATTGTAACCGTATACGGATTTATTGAGTATGAAGACCTGCTTGGAATAGTTATGGAATATGTTGATGGTGAAAGCCTTGAACGTGTTTTATTTAAACATACCAGGCTGCATGTTTACGATGTTGTTTATATTCTGCGTCAGGTTCTTGAAGGTATAGGCTACGCGCATTCAAAAGGGTTTGTGCACAGAGACATTAAACCGTCCAACATAATACTCAATTCTGAAGGAACAGTGAAAATAATGGATTTCGGGATTTCGAAGTCTCTCGTTGATAGAAGTATGACTTCAACGGGGTCAAAAGTTGGCACTGTTTATTATATGAGCCCGGAACAGATAAAGGGTGATGATGTTAATCACTTGACCGACATTTATGCAATCGGATGTACTATGTATGAAATGATCTTTGGTAAACCGCCCTTCTACTCGGAGACCGAGTACGATATTATGGACGGTCATTTAA
Organism: Melioribacteraceae bacterium; assembly: GCA_028280855.1. Lineage (GTDB taxonomy): Bacteria > Bacteroidota > Ignavibacteria > Ignavibacteriales > Melioribacteraceae > PGYT01. The sequence continues at coordinate 1,150 of JANQLA010000073.1, read as the reverse complement.
ATAAAGATTACCAAAACCCCAAAACCCCAAAACCCCAAAACCCCAAAACCCCTGTTCGACCTAAAGTTGTTGAACATAACCTAACCATGACCTATTTTAGGATTTGTAATAAGGTCTTTTGTCGGAAAAGAAAAGGACAAAACTTTTACCAAGATTCATTAGGTAACAACAGATTTAGCTTATTCGATGGCGAGGGCAGAGTACATCTGGTTGTTGATTCCGCAGTCTCCTCTCTTGATCTTGAAGAATCCGCTCATTCCCCAGCCGGTTCCCCATGAGTTGGCCATCAACCAGTAGTCTTTTCCGTCTTCGGATCCCCATCCGAGGCATTTAATGGCATGTCCTCCGAGGATTCCTCCAGTCTTGTGTTCGTAGACACCGCTCTTGTAGCTCATGAAATCTTGGTAGACAGTGAAGGCAGCTTCAGTTGGTCCGTTGGTCTGGAGAGTCTTCATGGTGGCATCAACGCTGTATGGATGTTCGTATGGCTTGGCCTTGTAGAGGACGAAGTCAGATCCATCATGGCATTGAGATTTACAGGTTCCAGTGGATCCACCGCCTGAGGTGTATGGGTAGCAGTCGTTGGTGGCAACACCCTTGGTCATGAAGTTCCATGCCTTGTCGAGGTATCCTCCATTGCAACCGTAGTTGTTTCTGTCGCAGGATACTAAGTGTTGTGGGGATAGGATGACGTCGTGGGAGGTCTCGATAGCGAATCTATCAGAGAGAGCTTCGGTGGCACCGAAGGCCCAGCAGGATCCACATCTTCCTTGGTCCATGATTGGGTGAATCTTCTTTCCCCATTCCTCTCTGGCGTCGAAGCTGGCTGGAGCAACGTATCCATCGAGGTTCTCCTCAGTGTATGGAACTGAAGCATCAAGCTTGGTTCCCATCATAGCCTTGATGTCTTCAATTGGCATGTAAGCGAATGGGTTCTCGTCAACCTCCATTGGGGTCCATGAGGCAGTAGCCTTAATCTCGTCAACAATCTGTTGGTTGACTGGGTGCATGGCCATGATACCAGCAATGAACAAAGCGATGAGGATGATTTTCATCTTTATATTTTATTTATTATATAATTTAAAAATATTACCCTTTTTAAGCTTGTTCACTAGTAAATCTCTCTTGGGGTTTTGGGGTTTTGGGGTTT
>JANQLA010000035.1 GCA_028280855.1 Melioribacteraceae bacterium | reverse complement strand
TAACTCCTTCAATGCGGTCATTATCCACAAACCATTTTCTGCATTCTTTCTCTTTATTGTTGCTCTGGTTGCCGCTTCCTCTGCTTGCCGCCCCGGTATCAAGAACAATTGCGGCTCTTCCTTCATCATTCAAACTGCTGTATATATGCTGAATCCAGCCCCAGTCAATTTTACCGCCACAGCTCCCGGCCGGGAAACGTTCAAATTCATCATCAATAAAAAAGTCATCGCTGATATACGAAAAGCTGTCGCGGCCCTGGTTCCACATTGGGTTTGCAACTACGCGATCAAACTTTTTAATTTTATTTCCGTCTCTGAACTTCGGATTTTTAAGTGTATCGCCAATTTCAATATCACCTTCCATATCGTGAATAACCATATTCATTTTGCTCATTGCCCAGGTTGAGGCAATAAACTCCTGGCCGTAAAGTTTTAGAGGTGCATACTTTTCTTTGGAGCGCAGAGACATTTTTGCTTCCATTTCCAGTTCGCATTTAATAAGCAAACCGCTGCTACCGCAATTTGAATCGTACACTTCCATTCCCGGTTCGGGATCCATAATTTTTGCCATAACAATACCAACTCCGGCGGGAGTGTAAAACTCCCCGGCGCTTTGTCCGCTGCCTTCGGCAAATTTTCTAATTAAGTATTCATAACTACGCCCGATTATATCCGGTTCAACATCTTTTAGCCCCAAAGGTTTTTCAGCAATCTTTTCTATTAATTTGCTTAGGCGGTCGTCGTCAATATCTCTTTGCCCGTGAGTGGTTGCGTTAAAATCTATTCTGTCGATAATTCCTTGTAAGCTTGCATTTTCCTTTGCAATATCACGTAGAATGTCTGTTAGTTCTTCACCGATTTTGTCTGATAGAGTTCTAATAACATCCCATGTTTTTTCGTTTTCGATATCTTTAGGTTTTACCGGAAGGTAAAAGCGGACAAGAGTTTTATCTCGTTCCACTAATTGAAATGCTTTTGTTCTTGTTTTAACCTTATCTGCAATTCTGTCTATTTCGTCATCAAATACATCACAAAGTCGTTTCACAAAAATTAAGGGTAGAATAAAATCCTTATACTTTGGTGCATCTGCCGCACCTCTAATACTACAAGCCGCATCCCAAATCCAACTTTCCATAGATTTGGATTTATCGCTGTTGCCGTTTTTCTTTGCCATAGATTAAATACCAAGCATTTTACCAGAATCTTTGAAATGAAATATACTCAATGACAGGTAATCTTTTAATAACTACTTACTTCCATCTAACATATTGTTTGATAACAACAAATTAATAAAATCTTCTGATCACTACATTTAAAATCCAAAGTATAAAACGACCGGAAATCTACCAACATTGAATGAAATAGGACAGTTCGATGGTTGTCGTCAAAGGAGAAAGACAACAGCGATTTAGGATTGTTATTACACGTCAGGATGTAATACTACATGATTCCACTAACGTTCATAGGTCGCAATTATTGTTGTATTGGAAACCGACTTCTCAAAATGACGTTGTTTAATCCTGAGATACTCATCATTCGAGAAAAATGAATTTTTCGAATCTTTATTCGGGAAGAAAATTGTGAACACCCGGTTGATCGGCTCCTCCGCCCCGGATTTAAGCACCTCGGAAATCTTAAAATCATAGCCAAATCCACCACCATAACGACTCAGAATAGGCATAATTTCTTTGCGATATAAATTGTACGACTCTTCTTCTATGATATTTAGGCCATCAAGCATTTCTATTGCCATATCAGCTTCCCTCCACTCAGGTATGCAAATTATACACTAATCATTATCGGTATCCAGCTTCCTCCCCAACAAATGTCTGAACCAGAAATCAACAGTTCCTCTCATGTTGTGATGAAATTTAGGAAAGCCAAATCCATGCCGGGCTTTCGGGTAAAACATCATTTCAAAATCTTTGTTTAAATCCTGAAACTTGTCAATTATCTGCAAGCTGTTTTGAGGATGAACATTGTCATCCATTGTTCCATGGGTAATTCGCACCATTCCTTTGTACTGATCGGCATAAGTCATAACAGAGCCGTTTTTGTAGCCTTCGGGATTTTCATCCGGTCTATCCATAAATCTTTCGGAATAAACATTATCGTAAAGTAGCCAATCCGTAACCGATGCGCCGGCAATTCCAAAGTCGAAATAATCTGCGCCGCGTGTTAAACACATTAGAACCGCGTAACCGCCGTAACTACCGCCGCTGATTGCAATCTTGCTTGTGTCAATAAACGGCTGCTTGTTTACCCATTTGGCTACCGTTATAAAATCATCCATGTCGGCAACACCGAGTTTTCGATGCACTTGCGCCTGCCCTTTTTTGCCGAAATGCCCCGAGCCTCTATTATCCATCATAGCATAAATAATTCCATGCTGTGCATACCAATGCGGACTTACAAATCGCCCCCATGAATTTGTAACTGTTGATCTTGTAGGTCCCCCGTATACAGCGAATATGATCGGGTACTTTTTCGATTTGTCAAAGTCCGGCGGGAGTATCCACTTAACGGGCAAATCAAAACCGTCTTCAGTAGGCACTGTAAACAGCTCTACCTTGCCTAATTGGTATTCGTCCATTGCCGGGGCTTTTGAATCACCAAGTTGTTTTACCGCTTCTCCTGCTTTATTAAGCAACTGCATTTTGGTTGGTGTCGTTATATTGCTGAACTGATCAATTATGTAACTTCCATTTGCGGAGACGTAACATTTATGCATTCCTTCATCTTTGGTTATACGGGTTAAGTTTTTCCCGTCTAAATAAACTTTGTGTAATTGGGATTCAAGGGTCGATTCTTTGCCCGCCAGAAAATAGACTATTCCATTTTCCTCGTCAACATGCGTTATTGAATTTACAGGCCATTCGCCGTCGGTTAACTTTGCTTTCTCGTTTCCTTCCCAATCGTGATAGTATAAATGTCTCCAGCCGTCTTTATCTGAACGAACCAAAAAACCTGAACCGTTTTCAAATACATAAATATCCTCGAACCAATCCACCCAGCTTTCCTGCTTTTCCGAATAGATTTCTTTTTTAGAACCGTCGTTGATATCAATTGAATAGATCTTTTGTTCGTCGAAGCTTCGGGGAATCCATTGGAGCATTACCTGTTCGCTGTTAAGATGCCAGCTCGGCCACGCAATCATATGATCAGCCTTCGGGTCAAAATCAGCCCATGTTGTTTCGCCGGATTTTATATCGGCAATTCCGAACCATACGTAAGGCAAAGGATCGCCTGCTTTTGGATAATGTTCAACTTCCCATTCACCGTGTATTCCATCCGGGTTATACAACATATACTTTGGCACAGGTTTATCGTCGAATTTTAGGTAGGCAAGTTTTTTGCTGTCGGGCGACCACCAGAACGCTTTATACTTTGAACGGCGTCCCAAAATCTCTTCGTGGTACACCCATGAGGAATAACCGTTATATATTGTTTCGGTAGCGTCTTTTGTAAGCTGTATTTCTTTTTCACTTTCAATGTCGAATACAAATAGGTTACGGTTCTTCGTATAAGCTACGAATTTTCCGTTAGGCGATAAAGTGGGATTTTTCTTTTCAGATGAATCGTTTGTTAATTGTTTGAAGGAATCTTCATCAATTGATAGATAGTAGAAGTCATTGTCTTTTTTAAATAAAAAATGTTTATAATCAACTGTCTTGTCTGTTGGTCGTGCAACCGACATTCCGGTCAGGAGTTTTTCGTTCCATTTGTCGATATCCAAAAAGATTTCTTCTTCGCCTGTTTCAGCATTTATTTTTATAAGAGAGGATTTGTTATCTTCACCGAAAGGTTTTTGGACAAGGTAGTGTTTATCATCAAGCCATTTACCAAAATTCGGCAATGATTTTGTGAGCCTTGGCCCCTGGAATTTAAATATTTGGTTATAAGTTAGTTTCTTTTTTTGTGAGAATAAGTCTGAAAAAATAATTAAGGTGAATAGTAAAATAATTGTGACTATTTTTTGGGGGGAGTTTGTGCGCATGCTTCGTG
>JANQLA010000006.1 GCA_028280855.1 Melioribacteraceae bacterium | reverse complement strand
TTCGATATCGAAGCTTCGAAAGAAGTGCTTGATGCATCGGCGCTTACAATAGGTTTCGCGAGAAGATTTGCAACTTATAAAAGAGCAAACCTTATTCTAAAAGAAATTGAAAGGCTTGCAGCTATTCTTTTAAATGGTGAAAGACCTGTTCAGTTTATTATTGCAGGTAAAGCGCATCCCAAGGATGAAGAAGGTAAAAAGCTGATACAGGAAATTGTTAACATGTCTAAAGATGAATCGCTGAGAAAACGAATTGTATTTATTGAGAACTACGACATGAACATTGCACGTTATATGGTTGAAGGTTGCGACGTATGGCTGAATAATCCCCGGAGACCTTTGGAAGCCAGTGGTACATCCGGCATGAAAGTAATTGCTAACGGCGGGCTAAACTTTAGCGTACTGGACGGTTGGTGGGATGAAGGCTATAGTTACGATGTCGGCTGGAAGATTGGTAACGGCGAAGAATATGCGAATCTTGATTATCAGGATGAAGTTGAATCCAGCATGTTGTATGAGACCCTTGAGAACGAGATTGTTCCTTTGTTTTATGAACGCGGCGAGGATAAATTACCCAGGCGGTGGATTGCAATGATGAAGAATTCAATGAAAAAACTTACTCCTGTTTACAACACCGACCGGATGGTAAAACAATACGCTACAAAATTCTACATGCCTGCAAATAAAAACAGAATATCATTGATGGATAATGATTGGGCCGAGGCGCGAAGTTTCTTAACCTGGAAAAAAAATGTTCTGAGCAATTGGAGCAAAGTGAAATTCAATAAAATAGAAACAGTCCAAACCGATGATGATGTTCAAATTAGATCCTCTTATAAATTAACCGCGGAACTAAACCTGGGAAATCTTACACCGAAAGATGTTGATGTTCAAATTTATTTCGGTAAATTAGATGATCAAACGGAGGCATTTGCAAATTCGTATGTTCAAATGGAATGCATAAATAAAACTACGAAAACAGGGAAGTTTAAGTACGAAGGTCAGATTGCATGCGATGAAACAGGCCAGTTTGGCTATACTTTACGCATTCTGCCTAATCATTCGTTACTTACAAATAAATTTGAATTAGGCCTTATTAAATGGGCGTAGTACCATGCTTTTAGAAACACTTGATGTTTTGCATAACGATGTAGTTATTTACTCTGAGAATAAATTCGATTTCAAAGAGAACTTTAAAATTATTTTTAAAAGAGCTGATGTTAAAAGACCTCAAAAGATAGATTATTTTGAGGTCTGTAAATTTTTTAGGGATCCAACACCAAAGAACATTGTTGTTTACCGGCTCCTTACAAGCAACTCCGAAATTGACGCTTATTCAACAAAGTTCGGATATTTTATTATGTCCGAGAAAAAACTAGAGCTTGTTTATTTCGATCCCATTTTTGCATTGAAAGATTTATCTCACCTAAAAGTTAATTTGGACAGCGCGGACTTCAGGTTCAAAGTTCAGCAGGTTGGATATACTGCAACAGGCGCAAAAAACAATGAGTGCGTTTATTCTGAGGTTTATTCATTCGACCTTCGGGCAATTGAAGCTCAAAACCAAAATGACAAAGTATTTGCATCTGCAATTTTTGCCCTTGATGAAAGCTTCATTGACGACGATGGTTATTCTGCAAAAACCGAAAGCCTGGATAACATTGCAGAGGTACAAGATCCGGGAAGCATTCTGCCGAATCTTTCAAAAGCAGAAATTTCGGCTGCCGAAAATAAACATCCGGATGTAAACAGAAGTAAAATTGAAAAGTTAAAAGAGTCTTTTGCCTCTAATTGGGAGTCTAACTTCAAAGCTTTTAGTGCATTTAAAGATGCTTCAACAGACGCTTCTTCCGAAGGCGGTGCTAAAGGCACCTTCTCTGATTTCTTACACAAAGAAAAGCAGATGAAAGAAGAAGCTATAAAAGGAATCTTTGAAAATAAAGATGACATCAATTTCCAGGATAGGGACTCTGTAGTTCTTAGATTTAAGGAATAGCTTGGTTTTATTTAATACACCTCTTTCACTTCATTTCTGTAAATCCAATTTATTATATAAGTTTGTTTTAGAAATATTATTAATTACTAACCTAATAATTATCCGGAACAGGAAATAATATGCGAGTACCACTATTAGATTTAAAGCCTCAGTATCAGGCGCTCAAAAAAGAACTTGATGCCGAGTTAATAAGGGTAGCAGAATCACAATATTTTATTCTAGGACCAGATGTTCAAAAAATGGAAAATGAGTTCTGCGAATTCCTTAATTGTAAGTATGCTATAGGAGTATCTTCCGGTACAGATGCGCTTTTGCTTGCATTGATGGGAATTGATATTCAGCCGGGGGACGAAGTAATTGTGCCTACGTATTCTTTTTTTGCAACAGCCGGCGTTGTCTCAAGGTTAAACGCAAAGCCTGTCTTTGTTGATTCGGATCCCCTAACGTTTAACATTGCTCCTTCTAAAATAGAAGGGAAAATTACGCCCCGAACAAAAGCTATAATCCCTGTGCATCTTTACGGACAAAGCGCAGAGATGGACGAGATTATGAACATTGCTAAAAAACATAACCTTCGTGTAATAGAAGACGGTGCACAGTCTATTAGTGCGGTTTACAAAGACGGGCGAACTACGGGAACAATTGGCGACATTGGATGTTTTTCATTTTTTCCCAGTAAAAATCTGGGATGCTTCGGAGATGGCGGACTTGTAGTTACAAATGATGCAGAACTCGAAGGCAGGTTAAGAATTATGCGTGTACACGGCGGTAAGCCGAAATATTATCACAAAGTTATCGGTGGAAATTTTAGACTTGATGCGTTGCAGGCGGCAGTAATAAGAGTAAAATTGCCGTATCTGAATTCATGGTCGGAAAAACGACGTGCTAACGCTGCCTTATATACGAAACTGTTTGTTGAAGCAGGACTTGCCGAGAAAGAAGGAGTAGCTTGTTTTAACGAAAATAACAGGGTTTTATTACCGGTTGCAGCATTTAGGCCTGAATCACCTGACGAGAAATTGATGAATTACCATATTTATAATCAATTTATTATCAGGGTTGAAAAACGAGATGAACTTCGACGATTTCTTTCCGAAAACGAAATAATGACGGAAATATATTACCCGATACCTTTCCATTTGCAGGAGTGTTTTGCAGACCTGGGATACAAGAAAGGGGATTTCCCGTGCGCTGAATTTTCAGCGGAAAGCTCACTTGCTCTTCCAATTTATCCGGAACTGACGAGAGAGCAAATTGGATATGTTGTATCAAAAATAAATGAATTTATCAAAAATAATAGTTGAGGATTACTTTTATTTTAAGTTAAAAATAGTACAAAATTCCGGAACCTTGACTACAGAATTACCAATGACTATATTTAACGAAACATTTTACTTTAGAAATTCGTTACTACTATAAATTTAAGGATAGAGAATTATGGATGGAAATTTTTCGGAACGTGTGCAAGAGGTTATAAGGCTTAGCAGGGAAGAAGCTCTTAGATTGGGGCATGATTACATTGGAACCGAGCACTTGCTCCTGGGTATTATTCGAGAGGGGCAGGGTGTTGCCGTTAGAATTTTAAGAAATCTGGAAGTGGACTTACTTAAACTAAAGAAAGCAATTGAAGATACAGTAAGAACTACCGGCGGAACTCTTACTATTGGTAATATTCCGCTAACAAAACAGGCCGAAAAAGTTCTTAAAATTACTCAAATTGAATCGAAAATATATAAATCGGATGTAATAGGGACGGAGCATATCCTTCTTTCCCTTCTGCGGGATGAAGATAATATTGCTACACAGATATTGCATCAATTTCACGTTACATACGAAACTGCCCGGTCGGAGCTAAACAACATACTTAGCAGCAAAAATCCTGATAAACCAGGGGGTAGTGCTCCGGCATCCTCGTCCGGGAGCAAGAAGCAGGAAAAAACCAAAACTCCTGTTCTGGACAATTTTGGGCGTGATCTTACAAAGTTTGCAAATGAAAATAAACTTGATCCCGTGATCGGGCGTGAAAAAGAAATCGAGCGTGTTGCACAGGTTTTGAGCAGGCGAAAAAAGAATAACCCGGTATTGATAGGTGAACCCGGCGTTGGAAAAACAGCAATTGCCGAAGGTCTTGCACTGCGAATAGTTAACCGAAAAGTTCCTCGAATTCTTCAGGATAAACGTGTTGTTACATTGGACTTAGCCGGTTTAGTTGCAGGAACAAAATACCGCGGACAGTTCGAAGAAAGAATGAAAGCTCTTATGACCGAGCTTGAAAAAGCCGTCGATATTATACTTTTTATTGATGAACTACACACAATTGTGGGAGCAGGTGGAGCATCGGGATCACTCGACGCATCAAATATGTTTAAACCAGCACTTGCAAGGGGCGATATTCAATGCATCGGAGCAACGACGCTTGATGAATATCGCAAATTCGTTGAAACCGACGGAGCACTCGACCGTAGATTTCAGAAAGTAATGGTTGAACCTCCAACACTTGAAGAAACTATTGAGATTCTTGAGAATATTAAATTTAAGTACGAGGAGCACCACAATGTAAAATATTCCGGTGAAGCAATTGATCAGTCTGTGCGTTTGAGCGACAGGTATATTACCGACAGGTTCCTTCCAGATAAAGCGATTGACGTTCTGGACGAAGCAGGATCAAGAGTTCACATGGGTAATTTTACAGTTTCCGATGAAATTTTAAAACTTGAAGAAGATATTGAGCTGATAAAGAAAGAAAAGGTAAACGTTGTAAAACAGCAGGATTACGAGGAAGCGGCCCGTTTGCGGGACCAGGAACGTAAGCTTCAATCCGATCTCGAAATCGCAAAACGCGAATGGGAAACGAAGAACAAGGATGTTACATACGCGGTTTCGGAAGAAGATATTGCAACTGTTGTTTCAATGATGACCGGTATACCGGTTACACGTGTTGTTCAGGCAGAGAGTGAAAAACTAATGAAAATGCACGAAGCGCTTAAGAGTAAAATTGTTGGCCAGGACGAAGCAGTTGAAAAATTATCTAAAGCGATCAGGCGAACTCGTGCCGGATTAAAAAATCCGAATAAACCTATCGGAAGTTTTATATTCCTTGGTCCTACGGGCGTTGGAAAAACAGAACTTGCAAAAGTTATGGCGAGATATTTGTTCGATTCCGAAGACGCTTTGATAAGGATTGATATGAGCGAGTACATGGAAAAATATGCCGTATCACGATTAGTCGGAGCGCCTCCCGGATACGTAGGCTACGAAGAAGGCGGTCAGCTTACAGAGCGTGTTCGTCGCAAGCCTTACTCTGTCGTTCTATTCGATGAAATAGAAAAGGCTCACCCTGATGTATTCAATATATTGCTGCAGGTATTGGACGACGGCCAGCTAACGGATAGCCTTGGCAGACGTGTGGATTTCAAAAATACAGTTATTATTATGACTTCGAACGTAGGAACCAAAAACATCAAAGAAACCGGTGGATTTGGATTCGGTGGTGATGATACTGCTGATAAATATAAAAATCTTAAGAATACTGTTGAAGATGCGATGAAAGAACTGTTCAACCCGGAATTTCTAAATCGTGTTGATGAGCATATTGTATTCAGAAATCTTGAGAAGGAAGATATAAAAGAAATTATCGGAATTGAGATCAATGAATTGATCACTAACGTTGAACAAAATAAAATGCAAATTGAATTAGATCACGATGCGTTGGACTTCCTTGCCGATAAAGGCTTTGATCCTAAATTTGGCGCTCGCCCGTTAAAGCGTGCTATTCAAAAGTATCTTGAAGATCCTTTGGCCGAGGAGATGCTGCTTGGTCATATTAAAGCCGGTGATAAAATAATTGTTAAGCACAAAGAAGATTCTGAAGAGCTATACTTCATCCCAGAAAAAGTAGAAGTTATTGAGGATGAAGAAGATATTAAAGCAGCCGAAAGTTCTGCCGAAGATGAAAGCAATTCTCAACCGAATAAAATTGACGAGTAGCTATGGCATTACTTAGCAAAGAAGAAATTGACGCATTTGTTGAAAAGTATAGTGATTGGAAGTTCGAAGATAATTCTATCGTAAAAGAATTCACGCTAAAAAATTTTTCGGATGCCCTGGCCTTCACGGTAAAGGTTGGTATTGAAGCTGAGAAAGCCGGGCACCATCCGGATATTAAAATTCATTCGTGGAATAAGGTAGTTATAATCCTATCAACGCATAGTGAAGGCGGAGTAACATCTAAAGATTTGGAATTGGCGGATACGATAGACGAGCTGTAAGAAGCTGCTTCGCCGGAAATAGAATTTCGTTTTTACAGCGATCTAAGTTTTGTATGATCAAAACCTACTGATATAAAGTTTGTGTTAAGCTTCCTTATTATTCTATTTTTTTAGAAAATTCTCCAGGGTATCCTTAACCAATTATAAACTAACTTAAAAAATTTTTCCCCAATGCATACCTCGGCTCAATTCCGTCCTTAGTTTGCAATCTATTTTTAAACATTGCCTAAGATAATTCCCGCATACCCGCTATTGGAGTAGATAATTCAACAGCCATAATTGTATATTTCAACGATACTTTTGGAGTAATAGGTGACAGGCGGTAATTGTTTACGACGCATCGGTAACTGGTACCGGGATGAATGATCAAAGCTTTTTATCGTTTAATGGAACGAAGACTCGCGTATTACTTGACGGCAATGTGTTCAATTATTATAACAAATCAGTGGTTCAATGAAACTTTCTAAATTAAAAGCGCCCAATACTTTTGCGATAATTTTTTCGCTTGTAGTTCTTGTTGCAATATTAACCTGGATAATACCGGCGGGCGAATTTGACAGGGTAGAGGTTAACGGAAGGGAACTCGTCAAGAATAATTCTTACCACCCGGTAGACAGCAATCCTCAAAATATAGACGACGTTTTAATGGCGCCGATAAGGGGCTTCATTGGAGCTGCCGAAATTATAGGCTTTGTTTTAATCGTAGGCGGCATATTCGGTATATTTCAAAAAACCGAAGCTGTTGATTCGGGTATTATGGCTTTGGCAAAAGCATATCAAAAGTACCCGCTTGTTCAAAAATTAATAATCCCGATTTTTATGCTGGTATTTTCAGCAGCAGGCGCTGCTTTCGGTATGAGTGAAGAGATAATTCCGTTTATCCTGATATTTGTGCCTATGGCGCTTATGCTGGGGTACGATTCAATAACAGGCGTGGCGATTCCGTTTATTGGGGCGGGCGTAGGCTTTGCCGGAGCTTTTCTTAATCCGTTCACAATCGGCATTGCACAGGGTATTGCCGGGCTTCAGATCTTTTCGGGAATGGAATACAGGTTGCTAGTATGGGTAATTGTATCGACGGTTGCAATTACCTACATTGTTAGATACGCCAACAAAATTAAAGCCAACCCGAAGCTGAGCCTTACCTACGAAATTGATGAAAGGAAACGGGAAAATCTTCACTTCAAAGAATTTGAAAGCTTCGAAGGGATCGACAGGAAACACCAGGTAGTGCTGATTACTTTTTTAGCCGGTATAATTGTTTTGGTTTTTGGCGTTCTAAAGTATGAATGGTTTATTGAAGAGATATGCGCCGTATTTGTGATGACCGGTTTGGCAGTCGGTTTTCTCGGAAGATTAAAAATAAATGAAATTACAGAGGCTTTTGTTAAAGGCGCCAAAGACATGATAGGTACTGCAATAGTAATAGCCCTGGCGCGGGGAATTTTGATCGTTGCTACGGATGGAAAAATTATCGACAGCATACTTTACGGGCTGTCGTCAACAATTGACGGATTGCACCCCGTATTATCGGGTCAAGCTATGTTTGTTGTACAGTCGTTAATAAATGTGTTTGTTCCATCAGGCAGCGGACAAGCTGCTCTTACAATGCCGATAATGGCGCCGCTTGGAGATTTGGTAGGAGTATCGCGCCAAACGGCGGTTCTCGCGTTTCAGTTCGGCGACGGATTTACCAATATGATTATACCGACATCGGCAGTAACAATGGGCGTATTAACATTAGCCGAAGTACCATGGGAAAAATGGGCGCGCTGGATGTTCCCGCTGCTAATGATCTTAGTTGTTACGGCTTTACTACTTTTAATACCGCCATATTTAATGAACTGGCAATAAAGCTAACCGTTAAGTTATGAAGCGGATAATACAGATCATCTTTTGAAAAGATGTCATCTGTGAGGTATACACACCAATTGCCAACCCTACAGGAAGCGGGAAGTTAAGATTGAGGGGTTTATTAATTGTTTCCCATTTGGTAAAGTTCCGTCGCAGAATGCAGATAGCTAAATTAAATGAACCCTTTTTCAGGCGATGTCCCGTCCTAAAATAGTATACATATTAACCGGCATGTACAACAGCCGGAGTTTCATAATTTAGTGATAAATGTAGTCTTTCATTATTGTAAATATTT
>JANQLA010000555.1 GCA_028280855.1 Melioribacteraceae bacterium | reverse complement strand
TACGAAGGTGACGATTTATCGACACTTACAACCGAACCGGATCTAAGATCGCTAATCGAAAATATTTCTCAAAGTAATTATAACAACTTTAGCTTTGAGCTATTCGTCGATAATTCTGGCGAAAGCAGGAATTATAACGTAGAGCTTGAACGGATAATTATTGAAGGCGAAAAATATTATATACTCGTGTTTAATTCACCGGAGGATAACAACCGGCTTGAAGATAAAATTACGAATCTTCACGAAGCGCTAGAATGCGGACAGATACCCGTTATAATCACCGATGATAGCGGTAAAATTGTTTATGCTACAAAATCGTTTGAAACATTGCTTGAGCTTGATCTGGACGTGATATACAGTAATCATATTGCCAGTGTACTGTCATGGTATTTAAATAATGAAGAACTAGCTAACATTCAGGCTTCTATTCTAAAAGTAAAGCCTTGGTCGACCAATCTCTATTTAAAAGGAAATTCGGACGATAACCTTGTGATTGACTTAAAGTTAAATCCCGTTAAAAAGGAGAGCGACGGTAAGAATAATTTTATTTTGACAGCTCATGATGTTAGCTACTACTATCAGAAAAATAAGGTAATAAAAAAGTCTGAAGAAAAACTGCGTTCTATTATTAACAATATTTCGGACTTGCTATTAATATTTAAGAAATCAGGTGACGAATATTATTACGAATATGCAAATAATCACTTTAAAGAGCTGTTTAATATTGATAGTAGTATCGCCCGCCGCAAAACCATAAAAAGTTTGCTGCCCTCAAAGTTTTATGAAAAACTTTATACATCCTGCAACTTAATGACACACAATAAGTTAAAAACTATTGAATTCGACTTTTCCGGACTGAACAATAAGCATTACTCTGCAAAAGTATCTTACGTTAAAGATGAAACGAACAACGAATATTTGCACATGTTAAGTCTGAGCGATATTACCGAAAGAACAAATCATGAAATACAAATTAAAGAAGCTTATTCGAAAGAGATGCAAATGAATAAGCTTAAGACTACTTTCCTGCAGAACATGTCCCACGAACTGCGTACTCCGGCAACTGCTGTTATGGGCTACTCAGAAATCATTGCAGATTGCATAGAAACCGGGGATTATCAGGCGGTTGAGGAAATTACAAAGAGTCTGGAAAATGTTGTCGGCAGATTGATAAATTTGTTCTCAAAAATTATTGAGATATCGGAAATTGAATCTAACGAAGTTGAGCTAAGCCGAGTTAAGCTTAACTGTAATAAAATATTGAAGTCGGTATACGAGCAGTATGGAAAAGATGCTCGCGGAAAAAATGTTGAATTGTGCTTGCGGCTATCCGATACGAAGGATCTGGTTGAAGTTGATTGGTTCAAGCTGGAAAAAACTCTAAACTACATAACTGATAATGCACTTAAATTTACCGATTATGGTAGCGTAACAATAAAGTCGGCAAAGCGTGGAGATAAAATAATAATTTCGGTCCAGGATACCGGGCGCGGGATGGACAAAAATATTATAAACTGGCTCCTGCAGCCATTTGTTCAGGAAGATGAAAACGGATTAACGCGCGAATATGAAGGCGCCGGTTTGGGACTTACTATCGCATATAAATACATTAAGTTGATGGGGGGTGAGATGAGGATTGAAAGTGAAAAGAATGTTGGAACACCTGTAGAAATAGAAC
>JANQLA010000514.1 GCA_028280855.1 Melioribacteraceae bacterium | reverse complement strand
GCCCGTCGATGAGAATCAATACTTTATTTGCCGAGGCATCCCGAATATTGATTTGTCCCTGACGAATATAAATTCCGGGAACAGATTTTAATGCTTCCGCCATATCTTCGGCGTTCGTCTTTTCGGAAAGGGATTGTGCCGAAACCGCATCATCCTGCCCTTTCGTCTTGTCTTCCTGCCCGTATGCAGGTCTGCTGCATAGTAGGGTTACAACAGTTAACAAAATAAATAAATAAAAATTTTTCATAGTTTGTTCGCTCCTTTTTGTGATTGCCTTAGTTAGTTTGAACTATTTCGCATTGCCACTTGAGTCTTTCATGTCTTTAAAACTAGTCGGCCCGTCAGGCACATATTTTTCAGGATGATTAAGGAATTCATTCCATCTGCCACACTCCGCCGGGTCTTTCCACGTTTTAGAAAAAATATCGTCATAGGGAGGGTAATCAATATAAACTGCATTTGTAATTGCATACATTGGCCATTGCCCGAATGCTTCAACAACAATCCAGCCGTCTTTTTCCGCCGCAAAAGAAATGTTCCGCGAAAAAGTAAGTGTTGAATCGGTGGCGAGTCTCTTTATTAATTCTCCGTTGAAAATTAACCTAACACCGTTTTCGGTTTTCAGGAGTTTCCTGTTTGCAAGTATGTCAACTTTAATATTCATCTTACCGTCCTTTGCGACCTTTACAACTTCACCGGGAATTTTACCGTTAACAGTAACAAGCAGTAGCGGACCAAATGTTGACGTAACAAAAAGATTTCCATTCCTCACAGATTTTTGGATAGCTTCCGGTGAAAATTCTTCAAGATGTGCATAAGTACGCGGGTTACCAGTCGTTGTAGTCCAATAAAATTGACCTTTGGGATATGCGTTAACACCGTATATATCATGACAATCCGAACCGGCAATACCGGAAATTTTATTCCCTTCATTCAAATAGGCAAACCACGAATGAACCGCCCAAGTATTTATATTTACGTGATTTGTATCCCATTCATTCATAGTTATGCAATGAGGCGGTTCTCCATTCCAAATTTCTATTGCGTCAAAATTTTTCACCTTGCCCCATGATTTGTACCGCCCTGACCAATCCCACGCTGAGTACGGATGATTAATCGCAATCAATCCGTTTTGCCGGTGTGTCAAATCGATCATCACCTGCACGTCTTCATGCCCGTCTAACCTTGCTCTAGCCCAAATATTCGGTTCCTCCGGATCTTTTACATTTATATTTTCAATAAAACTTTGATTCATATGTCCGTAACCATTCTCATTCGATATATCAGAAGGTTCGGTTGTTATTTCGCATCCGTGGATAGGTATAAAATCTTTTGTTTCATTAGCCGTCCATTCGTTTATTCCTTCGTCCGAATTATGATCGGAAAGAATACCCCATGACAGGCCGACACCTTTCATTGCACGAGCGACTTCGGAAGGCGTTTGGTAACCATCGCTGAATATCGAGTGATGATGCACATCGCCGGCATACCAGCCGAGTTTTTCAAAATCGTATAATTTTTTTAAAGTAACGTTGACCTCAATCCCGTTAAACTCTTTTTCCTTAATTATAAATTGTCGATCAACCAAACTCCATTCGGGCCCCTTTGAAACTAAAAAGCTTATTGTATCAGGCGGGACTTTAACAGAGAAGTAGCCCTCGTCGGTTGTATAAGACATACTTATTAAATTATCTGTTCTTCCTTTGATATCGGATTCGCCATAGCTGAACACAACCGGGGTTAAAGGATAATGCCAGATTTGAATTTGAGCTATAAGAGGCTTACCATTTTCATCCGTTACCCTGCCGTGTATAACCTGGCGCGAACTCTTGGGGATGAAAACATCTTTTTTTTGTGCAAAAGAATAACTTCCCTCAAAAAGAAATATTAAAAGGGCAAATACTGTAACCCGATACTTGAATAGTCCTTTCTTCATAACAAACCCGCCATTCATAGTAGTTTTTGTTCATCAAACATTACATTGGTAATTTTTTCTGCATACATCTTGAAGTTTATCTTATTAACCAAACTTAATTGTTGAATGATTTTTTCAGGAAAAATATCAGCACCAGAATAAGCACCGGCCATTCCCCCGGCAATTGCACCTATAGTATCGCAGTCGCCGCCCATGTTCGCAGCTGCATATGCAGTTTTTAAAGGATTTCCATTGTAATAAACGACCAATGCTATTGCTGTTGCGGCCGATTCCGGCATTGCTACCCCTGTACCTATGTAATCATAAAGATCCCGCCAAATTTCTTTTTCATTTTTCCCTGAGCGAACGAACTTTAAAGCAAGCTCAGCTTTTTTGATAACCGATGCGCCATACCATTGATTACCGAGTTTCATTCCTCTTTCGGCTCCATACATGAAAGCTTCTACCATTGAATCAATATTTTCTCCCGCCATTGCCGCAGCCACAGCACATGCAATTGCCGATGAGCCTGCAATTGCAATATTCGTATTATGTGTCGGAATGCATACTTCAGCAGCGTCTTTTACTACTGCGTCATAATCGCCCGGATGAACAATGCCTACCGGAGTTATTTTCATAGCAGCGCCATTCGTATCACCCATTGTCCCGGTTTGTTCAACCGGCATGCCTTCATCAATCATTTTAAGCGCTTTCAACGAACTTGGTCCAAGAATAGCCGTATCAAACGCATTCAGACTTTTAGCCCAGGCAAGCAGTCTTTTTGCAACTCCGCATCTTGTAAATTTCTTCTCTTCGATAAATTGATCTGCCAGCAACAAAGTCTGCTGCGTATCGTCTGTTACTTGCCCAGCCTGCATTCCGTCATGAATTATATGTCCTTTAGGAGCGGCTAACAATTCATGAATTCCATTTGGAAAATGTTCGCGTATCATCTCCGGGTTCCATAAAGATGACGGCATTCCGAACGCATCGCCAAAAGCAACACCCAGCAAAGCGCCGAAAGTTTTCTTAAGTATTACTTCTCTACCTGTTATCTTTTTTGTATCAGTTAGCATCATAAAACTCCAACATTTTTTGAACTCGCCCAAAGGGCGACAATTAATAAGAAAATTTCAACAGCGCATATCACGTAATCGCGCATTTTCATTTTTATCTCATAGAGATTTGTCGCCGAGGACATAGCACCGAATCCGCGGTTAAGCATGGCAACGGCAAGATTATCCGACATTCTTAATGAATCAACAATCATTGGGATAAGAACCGGTATGTATGATTTGATACTCTTTATTATTCCTCCCCCGCCAATATCTGCTCCTCTCGCTTTCTGTGCTTCCTGTATCATTTCTGATTTTTTCTGCATGGTGGGAATAAACCTTATACCTGTTGCAATTACAAAAGCCAATTGATGAGGAAACTTCATTTTTTTTAAAAGCTGCAGAATATCTTCAATAGGCGTACTGAACGTAATTATCGTAGAAGCCAAAACCATCACGACTATTCTAAGCACAAGGGTTAACCCGAACAGAGCTCCGCCTAATGTAAACGGCAACAGGCCGCCTGGCAGTAACGTAAATAAAATTTTCTTGTTTTGACTAATATGAAAATCGGCAGAGGGATAAGTAAAACCGGTGATTAAAAGCATAATCGCGAAAATCGGGATCAGTGGTTTGATAACTGATTTAATTCTTGCAAAAGGGGTGTCCATGCCTATCAGAATAGCCCATGTTAAAAACAACAATACTAGATTTATCAGCGGGGAAGAGAAACAAAACGAGATGATTGTAATAACGACAAAACCTATAGATTTTGTTCGAATGTCAAGCGAATGAATAAAGCCTCCGGAAGGATAATATTCTATCAGCATTTTATTTCGCTCCCTTGCTTTTGGCAAAAAAACGATTGGATATCGCGGATGCTAACTGGAAATTTTTCCAACCCGCATTGACGAAGTTTACTACCGATCAAAACACTATCCGGGGGCTTAACCGATGCTGATGCGAGAATTTCATGTTGATAGAAAACTTCG
>JANQLA010000487.1 GCA_028280855.1 Melioribacteraceae bacterium | reverse complement strand
GTATTTGAAAGTTCCCCGCTCAATAGAGTTCAACAGCAAGGCATGCCCGGCGCAGCCTGGCAGCCTGATGCGCATCCCGTTCGATTTGAGTATAGCTCTAATAAGGCATACGATGTACTGATGTTTAAGGTAGAGAATGACCAACTGGTAAACGCTGGCGGAGTTTATAAAGACGGCTATGCATATTACAATCAGCGCGAACTGTTTAAAACGGTTACAAAAGATGAAAACTGGACAGGTGGTAAGAAAAATACAACCGAAGAGTTCAAAGACAAAGAAGGTAAAGTGATCCTGAAACGAAGTTACCCGGAAGAATATGATGAGCAGGATCAAGCGCTACCTGATTTGTATGCTAAATTACCATATGCGACAAGCTTTGAATACGGTCTTGATGAACACTGGGTTTTAAAAACCTCTTTGCTTGAACTTGGCAGGATTCGCGTTACTTCAGATAATGGGCCGCAGTCTGGAAACAAGCATCTGACGATGGATGTTAAATACAATTGGATTTATGTGACCAATGAAGCATGGCTGCATTTGAACTTAGAAGGGCATACCGACGTTAGTCTTGAATTCTACTGGAAGCACTTCGAAGATGAAAACCATCCTCAGGACGGTATTTATTTATCTGACGACGGTGGCGTAACTTTTATAAAACTTTTTTATACCAGGCCAGATGAATCTAACGTTTGGTATAAATATAATTTGGATATAAATCAACTTGCACAAATCTATGGCCTACAACTCTCCTCGGAATTTGTAATTAAATTTCAACAGTACGATAACTATGGCATTACTACCGATGGCTATGCCTTTGATAACATCAAGGTAGAAAGTTCACAGCCGGCAAATGCTCAAATATCGAATATATCCGAAATGTTAAACACCTATTATGTGTATGACGATTTTGGCCTGCTTCGTTATGTGCTGCCGCCGCAAACCTTTGCCGACGGAAATGCCTACATCACACAGGATGAATTAGATAAGTATTGTTATCAGTACAAATACGATGCCCGCAGGCGCATGATCCACAAAAAACTCCCCGGCGCAGACTGGGTGTATATGGCGTATGACAAGCGCGACAGGCTGGTAGCCGAACAGGATGGCAATCAACGCGATAATGGCCGATGGGTTGTGACAAAGTACGACGCGCTCAACCGCCCGGTGATGACCGGTTACTACGCCTCATCCAAAGATCAAGCGCAGTTGCAAGCCGAAGTAAATTCATACAATCAAATGTATGAATCCCGAGGAGGGTCTTTTAAATCATACACCAATCACTCATTCCCCCAGAATCTGAGCGAGGCCAATTTACTCACTGTAAGCTATTATGACGATTACAACATCAGCAGCTGCCCTCAGACAAGTTGTATAAGTGTAAGCGGATACACGACTGCGGATGTTATCTCTGAGCCAACAGGGCAGCTAACGGCTACTTTAACCCGAGTGTTAAATCGCGCGTCCCACGGCAGGGAATGGGTATGGACGGTTCAATTTTATGATAAAAACTACCGCGTGGTTCAAAGTTACGCGCATAACTATTTAAACGGTTATGATAGAGTAACCAACGAATATAGCTTTATCGGGAACATCACCAAATCCTTGCATGAACATAGCGTTCAGGATTATAACCCCACGTATGAAGAAACCTGGAACACGTACGACCATGCCGGGCGTCTCTTAAGCGTATCGAAGGAATACCGGGGCGCTTTGGTTGCAAGCGAGAGGGTTATTGCCCGCCATATCTACGACGACCTTGGCAAGCTTAAGACCAAAAAGCTGGAAAATGCAGGCAGAGAATTGGATTACCACTACAACATCCGCGACTGGCTTACCCGAATGCATGCGCACAAAACGGGTGTTACCGCCGGCAAAACCACGGATGAATTTGGCTATGAGATGTATTACCAAACCGGGGCCACGGGTTTCGGGGGAACAAACCAGTACAATGGCAATATTGGCGCTATCGAGTGGTGGAGCAATAATATCTCCGGCGCAAACAACCATCGGCAGGCGTATGGGTATCAGTACGACGGGATCAACCGGTTGAAAAATGCCGATTTCAAAAAATACGAGTCCGGGTGGCAAAATCCGTCAAGTACATTTGATGTTACCGGTATTACGTACGATTTAAATGGAAATATTAAGAGTTTAAACCGGTTTGGAGCAGGCAGCCAGATTGATGCGCTCACCTACGGCTATAATGGCAACCAACTCAATTATGTCAATGACGCCGCCAATGATACCCAGGGATTTAAGGAAGTCACCAGCACAACAAGCGACGAATATGCATATGATGGCAATGGCAATATGATTTCCGATAGTAATAAGGGGATTACCGGCATTGCGTATAATTATCTGAACTTACCGGAAACCATTGTAAAGAGCCCAGAGCAAGTAAAATATGCGTATGACGCCGCAGGCGTAAAACATGAAAACAGGCTGCCGAGCGGTAAAAAGCTCCAATATTGCGCTAATTTTGTGTATGAAAACGGAAATTTGAAGTACATTCTACATGAAGAAGGTAAGCTTGAGCCAGATGGGTTTCATTATTTTATCAAAGACCATCTTGGCAATGTGCGCTTGACGGTTGGTGAAGGCGGGGTGGCGGCAAGCGAGCTCAACCATTACTACCCGTTCGGTATGCGAATGGCGATGTCCGAAACCAAACTGGATACCGATCAAAAGTACCGCTACAACGGCAAAGAACTTCAGGAAGAAACCGAGTGGTTTGATTATGGGGCACGGATGTATGATGCGAGTTTAGGAAGGTGGCTTAGCTTGGACCCGCTTGCACAACAGTATTATTCTTGGAGTCCTTACAATTATGCTTATAATAGTCCAATTCGATATTCTGATCCAGATGGTTCTATACCTTGGGATGAAGTTATAAAATTTACTCGTGTTTCAAGTAATTATGGTTATAGAATAGATCCAAAAACAAAAACACCAGGGGATTTTCATAAAGGCATAGATTTAGCTGCACCTATTGGAAGTGGGGTTAGGGCTATAGCATCAGGAAAAGTAGTTAGAATCAAATGGGATAGTAACGTTAAAAAAGGTAAAATTGGTTATGGAAAATATATTGTTATTGATCATGGGCATGGCTATTATAGCCTATATGGACATTTAACAGATAATGGAGTAAAAGTAAAAGTAGGTGATGAAGTAAAAGATGGACAGGTTATAGCATTATCTGGAAACACAGGAAAATCCACAGGTCCTCACTTGCATTTAGAAATAGGAAAAGCAGGTTCTTTAGACGTATTTATCTTACAAAAAGAAAAAATTGATCCTAAAACAATAAAAGATCTACAAAAATTGTTAGATAAACTAAATGGTATTAGATATGAGGAAGAAGTAAGTGATGATTATCCTACTGTAAAAGGAAAAGAAATACTAGTTACTGAAAAAAGATATTCAGAAATTAAAGCTAAAGATGCCAGAGAGGTTCTTAAAAAGGAACTATACGAAAAATATGGACATATGCGAGGTATGCCAGGTTTTGAAGACTATATAGAATTTAAAACCATTTTTGAATCATTGGGTAAGGAAGATAATACTATTGAGATTCGTATTTATGAATGATCGATATTAAAATTATTTCAGAAATTCATTTATAAATAATAAAATGAAAATAATATTTTTTTTAATTGTTGCAGTAATTTTGTCTGTCTCATGTAATACCCAGGTAAAGAATGAGAACTTTGAAGAGTTTTATGAAAAATTTCTTACAGATAGTTTGTTTCAAATGAGTAGGATTAAATTTCCTTTGCCAGGTGAAAATCTAGGTTCTTCAGACAGAATACCTTCGGATATTGCTGAAGACTATGGGATTGAAGTAGAAAAAGAAGAAAAAGAATACTATTGGGAAAGAGATAGCTGGATTCCTTTTGTGAAAGTGGATTATGATACTACAATATTTACAGAAGAGCGTATAAAAGTAAATAATAATAATGTAAAAATAAGAACTTATATAAAAGACTCGGGTTATGAAGTTGGAGAGCATTATAAAAAAATAGAAAATAAATGGTATTTAGTATATTATTATAAATATAATTATTAAAATCATTTGGTGGTAAATCAAAAAGTAATGAAATATAATTGCATTGCATTATACATCATTTAATCGATATATTATGATTATCATAAAAACACCCCATCGCGCAAGTGTTTTCCACTTGTGCGAGCAAGAACAACAAATGCAAATGTTTGTAAACTAAAGTGGCTAGATAAACGAAATAATGAGTACTAAATACAAATATCACGATCCGGAAGGTATTTATTTCCTTTCAATTGCTGTAGTAAATTGGATAGATGTTTTTACCAGAAGGCTGTATAAAGACATTATTAGAGATAGTTTATTGCATTGTAAGCAAGAGAAGGGCTTAGCGCTTTATGCCTATGTTATAATGAGCAATCATATTCATTTGATTATAGGCAAGCAAATAGAAAATATTACTTTTTCTGATATTATGCGCGATTTTAAAAAATATACAGCAATGAAAATAATTAAGGCGATAAAAGAAAATCCACAGGAAAGCCGCAGAGAGTGGATTATTTGGATGCTGGAAAGGGCAGCTAACAAAAATGGCAACAACACAAATTATCAATTTTGGAAACAAGATAACCATCCAATACTTTTGGAAGGAGACTTGTTTGATGAAAAATTAAATTACATACATCAAAATCCTGTTGAAGCTGGACGGGTTAATTCGCCTGAAGAATATTTATATTCCAGCGCCAGAAATTATGCTGAACAGGAAAGCATGAAAAAAATAAACATATTTCAAGTTATGACTTTTCTTTTATTCTTAGTACTCTTTCTAAATTGCCAAACTGGTTCACATCAAACGCAAAAAGAGCCGATATATTGGGAGGAATTTAACGAAAGTAAGAAGGAAGAAATATTGGAATTAAGCTCAACTAATGAATTAGTTAGAACATATTATAAAGGGAGTTATAAAATAAGTGACGATGATACTATTACTATTTTGTTAGATACGTTGGTTAACATTAGAGGAAAACAGGCTGCTCTTTATTTCTTCTTGTTTAATAAAATATGTGATGAAGCAGATGCGGCTGTCGCAGAACTTGTTAGTGGCTATTGTCATGAAGTTATATTAAATTCTCCGGTATACGTTTTTAATTATTTGGCTGAGAACAGATTCTTATTAAAGAAGTACGCTCTAAATATAGGTTATGAATACTATTTATATGAACATGGGACATCCGCAATAAAATATTCTTATAGTGAGTTTAAAAAGATATTGGAAGAGGATCTAAAAGAAGAAAAGCATTTAAAGGAAGCATTAAATATGTTTTTTGCAGAAATTGAGAAAACGATGCAGAAAATGGAATGAGTTATTACATATTGATGCACGTATAATTTAGTGTGATAGAATCAATAGAATTGCAAAATAAAGAATTTCCCAATTTTTTTAAATGATTAAAAAACACCCCGTAATTACTAAAGGTATAACATAAATAATAATTCAAACCAAAGAATTGAATGGGGAAATACTAAATCACTAGATATTAAAAAAGCCATGAAAAGAATAATCATTATATTAGCGTTCTTTATTTTAAAGAGTAATAATGCTTTTTGTCAAATTGAAGATGTATTGTCTCCATCGCCTACGGCCTCAGCATTAGGAAAATACGTGGATAATCCCGTATCGTTGTATACCGGTACGCCCAGCATTGCAATCCCATTGTATGAGATTAAAATGAAAGAGGTAAGTGTTCCGATAACCTTAACTTACAATCCACAGGATATACAAGTGGAAACCACACCATCAAATGTGGGTTTGGGATGGTCGCTCAATGCAGGCGGTGTCATAACCCGAACAGTAAAAGATGTTCCAGATGATTTTAGATATGATTATGCTAATTTAGATTTAAACTTTACCACAAATATAAAATACTTAAATACTGTACATTATAATAGATGGGGCTATTTATATGCTATATCTGATGGGGAACCTTGGCATGGAGATTTCCCATCATGGGCAGGATACCAAGGAACAGAAACTTATAATTTAGATTTAGATGCTATATATGCTAATCGTAACAATGTAACTCCTGAAACTGCTATTCTTCGTCATTACTCATTTCCTTTATGGGGTGCTATAACTGCAGATGGAGGAACAATTGATCTAGAAAATTGGTCACGCTCTACTATAAGATTCAGAGTTATAAATCATATTCAAATGTATACGGATTTAGAACCAGATATCTTTTATTATAATTTTAATGGTCATAGTGGAAAGTTTTTTTTTGAAGTTGAAAATGGTACTCCCAAGATAAAAACCATTCCATATCAGGATTTAAAGGTTATATATCGTTCTGACGCAACAACAGGTTGGATTACAGGTTTTACAATTATTGATCAACAAGGAGTTGAATATATATTTAATAATATTGAGCGAACTACTGCTTTAGATGAAGATATGGAATATTTTTGGCAAATATTTCAAAAAACAACTTACAATTCTTCATGGTGGTTAACACAAATTATATCACCTAATGGAGAAGTATTAAACTTTAATTATGAAAACGATGAAGTTAAAGAAGCAAATGTTGTTTTTTCGCCAACAATAAATGCAGTTAGAATTGTTAATACATATTCACATAGATCATTATCTGAGCTTAATTATAATCCAAAATATAAGAATAAAATCACTACAACCCAACGTTTGAGTAGTGTTTCTAATAACGATGTTATGGTTACTTTCAATGCTGAACATACAAGACAAGACATATATGAAAGTTCTGCTAAAGCCATAACAAGTGTCGAAATAAAATCTAATTTCCCTACAAAACATATAATAAAAAAAATCAGATTGAACTACGATTATTTTTTAACAGATCAGAACCATCACGGTAAATTATATCGGTTTAATGGGCAAGGAGTGGGTGATTTGGATTATTCAAAGAAAAGATTGAGACTTAGTTCTGTTCAAGAATATGGCAATACTGATAATGATGTGTTGCCTCCAACATCCTTTGAGTACAATTATTATGATTACAATGGTAATGTATTAAAGAAATATCCCAACAGATTAACTTATGATATAGACTTGTGGGGCTATGCAAATAATACTGGTTTTCTATCGCCAATACCAGAGTTACATACGAATCCAAATATAACACCAATACCAGAGTTACATGTATATCCTGATAAATATCCCAGAGGTGATTTAAGAATGTTCAGCGTATATGAAAAAGAAAGCTATACTGGGCGTCATTTTAAGAAAAGGGGAGGTAATCGTAAACCAAATTCTAATTATATGGATACTGGCGTATTGACAAAAATTACTTATCCAACTGGAGGAAGTACATCATATGAGTATGAACCGCATAAATTTATGTTAGATGGAGAAGAAGAAATTGGTGGTGGCCTTCGCATAGCAAAAATTGTAAAAGATGATTTACAAGGAAACAAGATTATATATAATTACGACTATGCCAAATCTAATACTGATTCCCGAACATCAGGAAAAATTGTAAGTTTACCAATGTTTGCTAACCTTCCAATTTCTGTAGATTTATCACCATCAAATGATGAAAATGCTTTAAACGTTTATGCAAGATATTATTCTTATCCGTTAAATGAGTTAGGGCGAACTCACGGGTCAAACGTAGGTTATACAAGGGTATTAGAATACAAACTAAAAACAGAATATTCAACTTCTTATGATAATGGATTTACAGAATATGTATATTCATTTCCTGCTGAATATGGAAATCAAAGTGACGGAATATTTAGTTCAACCCGTGTGCATAATTTTTTTATGTATGGTGATTCAAGGTCTAATGCTGAGTTGGAATATTATCCAGAAACATCATTAAGTCATTTATTACCACCTAATCCAAATTACGATTGGAACAGGGGGCATTTATTGAAAAAGTCAGTTTTTGATACGACTGGGAACTTAGTAAAAGAAGATACTTTCGAATATGACATTTTTTATCCAACAGGACAAACAGAACCCACAAAAATATATGGAATTAAGTTTGCTCCTTTTCACCCAAAAGTCAACTTTGGTGAATATGTTGATCGGGTTTATGGCTTCAGGGTAGCAAAATACGAGGTATTAACCGATGTCGCCAAAGCGCTCTCAAAAAAAACAGAAACGGAATATTTTGCAGACGGCAGTTCTATTTCTAAGTCAATTAACTATGAATACAATGGTTTGTATCACAAAAATGTTACACAGATAACTGAACCCATGAGCAACGGGGAAAATCTAATCCGAAGATATCTCTATTCTGGTGATTTTTATGGTTATGGTCAGGCCGCTGTGAATGATCTATATTTGAATAACAGGAAAAATATTCCGTTGGAAGTATCGGAATACATAAAAAAAGGTTCAACAGAATATCTAAGAAGCTCAGTCCTGACGACTTATGACTTTTATGCTGATAAGCCTTATCCCAATAAGCAATATAAAATTGAATCAAGCGTCTTATTGACTGATTTTCAAAATTCCCTACGATCAGGTATGGGACCTTTTTTTCTGGTGATCAGTTGGGTTGATAAAGATGATAGGTACATAGAAAAAGTGCATTATAAAAAATATGACAGCAAAGGCAATGTGCTTGAAATTGAAGATAAAACAACCGGCATTACAACCAGCTATGTATGGGGATATGAAGGAGAATACCCAATTGCAAAAGTCGATAATGCTATTTATTCGGAAATTGAGTCTGTTCTTGGCTCAATGAATTTAAGTTTTCTAAATGCAGGTTACACTTTTGATTATGATGTAGTGAATGATGTGAAGTATGTAGAGAATATTTATTCAGATGAAGAAACACGTAATTTATTAGCGCCGTTGAGAACAGGATTGCCCAATGCACAAGTCACCACTTACACCTATAAACCTTTGGTGGGCATGACCAGCGAAACAGATCCAAATGGCATTACAACTTATTACAACTACGATAATTTTAACCGGTTAAAAACCATTAAAGATTATGAGGGTAATATTGTAAGTCAATACGATTACCATTATAAGAACCGATAACGAAAGTAGTTTGGAAATTCAGGGAGTTTAGCTATAAAGCTCAATAACTCCGCAGCTTACTCTGGAATTGTCATTTTCGCTCAACCTCAATTGGGGTGAATGTCCAAAGGATTATGCTTCTGGACGCTGGATCAAGTCTGGTATGAAGTTGGGTATTCCTAGGTTTGTAGCAGAGTAGTTCTTTGCAGGCCGGTATTATTTCACCTTCGAATTGCCATGGTAAATATTTCCTCAAAAAACCTTTGCGATCAGGAAGAAATTCAAAAAGGATTTTGAAAACGCTACTTGGTTTCGGGGAAGTATTCATTAACCTTTTGCTGAAGCGAAATGTTGTTTTGATCTCTCTTTAGGGCATTTGTCCAATGGTACTTGGCTTTTTCCATATCGCCCAGTTTAAAATAGACATCCCCAAGGTGCTCCT
>JANQLA010000482.1 GCA_028280855.1 Melioribacteraceae bacterium | reverse complement strand
AATATCGATTAAACCAATTTTGTATTTTTTGCCAAATATATTTTCGTATTCATCACAAAATTGCTCATAAATATATGCGGCTTGCGAAAGTTTTTCGTGGTTATGGAGCAGCTTTATATAATATTTTATTTCGGTTTCATTCAAAGGGTCGATTGAATTTAATATTTTCCCTGCTTCCAGGCGTAAGCTAATATCGAGGCCGGATTCGCGAATGATCCGGGAAAGAATATGTACCGATTCATTATTGTGCCAAATTTTTATTTCATCAACCCAGGGATATGATAAGTCATTAAGAAAATTTCCTTTTCTAACTATGCCGACGAAATTCATAATCTCATTTTGTCCGGGAAAGATTTCGTCTTTAAATTTTCCCCTGAATTTGTTCCACTCTATGTAGTCAAAAGAAATATCTTCATTTAATTTTAATATCCACCTGTCGTCATCAAACAAAATTTCGCCCAATCCGTTTTCAGAAAGAATATCTCTTAACCTTTTAATCGCCATGTTTCTCTTGTTTTTAGTGCTTTGTTTCGAAGAGTCATTCCAAAGCGTTTTGCTAATTTTCTCAGAGGAAATTCCTTTTATTGCGTCTCTACCGTTAAATGAATTAAGCAATAGTAATATTAAAAGTTCCTTTGAACGGGAAGGAAGCTTTTTTACGAGCAGCTCATTATTTGGGGTCGCAATTTTCAAATTTCCAAATATATTAATACTGTATGTCTGGGTAACTGGACTATCCAATTTTTCCCGGTTTGGGCTATTAGTTAGCCGGTTTTTTTTCTTCCAAATTACTACTAAATAA
Source organism: Melioribacteraceae bacterium (assembly GCA_028280855.1). GTDB lineage: Bacteria > Bacteroidota > Ignavibacteria > Ignavibacteriales > Melioribacteraceae > PGYT01. The sequence continues at coordinate 6,009 of JANQLA010000482.1, read as the reverse complement.
ACGCATACTATTCCAATGATAAATACAGAGGCAATTATTACCTGGGTATTAGCGCCCCGGTTATCTTCCTTTATTCTTAGATTTATTTTTACTTCATTGCTTCTGTTACCGAACTTATCCATTGCAGATGTACTTAGTTCAAAAAAACCGCTGGGAAGACCTTCAACTTTAATTGTACCGTCGACGGTTGTAAACTGATTAGAATAATCTGAATCCAATCCGGATATTTTCGTTTCATAGCTAATACCCGGTTTGTTATAAAAACTAATAGCCAAAAATTTCAGCGCAACATTTCCGTCAACCGATTCAAGTCTATCAAAATTCTTACCGCGGGTTTCATTATTAGTAGAAACAGTTTCAATTTTTAAGACGGGTTTGGTTTTATAAAGATCATCAAGGTTTTCCCGGTAAATTGATAAACCGCCAATTGTGCCAATCCAAACATCCCCGTTTTTTTTGTTAAATAGAAATGCGCTCCTGTTTGTTTCGTTATCGGCTAATCCTTCAGAGGTTTGGAAATTTTTTAACTTGTTATCTTTCCATTTGTATAAGCCGTTATTTGTACCTATCCATAATTCATCTTTTGGAGCGACATACTTTATAAAGTAAACATATTCTTTTATTTCTCTACCAAAGCCCTTAAAGTTGTTTAATTTTCCATTCTTAAATTGGTATAGACCTGATTTGCCTCCTGCCAGTAAATTATCTTTGTAAATGCATACGGTATAAAGTTCATTAACTTCGGTTACCCGGTTTTTAATTTCATTTTGCTTGTGGTTATAAAAAAGCAAGCCGTTCCTTCCGGCAGTTACAAAAACCGAATCGGATAATTTTATTAATCTTCTAAAGTATTGTTGGTTGCCGGAATCAAGTTCATGGACTACTTTCATACTGTCGCTGGTAAGCTTTAAAAAAGCTGTGCCTGTTACCAAAAAAATATTATCATTTTCCAGGAGTGTAATAGTATTGTATTTTGTATCAGCTTTATGTCTAAACCAGGTAATGTTGCCGGGATTGTTAATATCATTAATTCTTCCTACTCCTTCGTACTCTATTGAAAACCAGATTCTTTGTTTAGAGTCAACGACCATGTTTAAAATATGCGGCAGTCTTCCACTAACAGGTGTTTGAATAGGGATTGTAAGAAATTCTTCATCTTTTACAATTGTAATACCGTTTTTATGGCCTAGTATTTCATCACCGTTATTAAATTGTGCTATAGCTGTTACATCATCTTCCTTGAGGCCGTCTTTCCTTTTATAATTTTTGAAAAGAGACTTCGATACTTTAGCTATACCAAGTTGGGAAGTAATCCATATGTTGTTAAACGAGTCCCGGAAAGAAAATTTACTCTTGATTATTTTTATATTAAAAACGTTTTCGAGATGTTCTAAATTTCTCTCTTTTTCATTGAATACGTAGTGAGAATAATCTGCGCCAATTGAAAATTTGTCGTCCGAAATTTTATTTATGTAGAAGAAATTAGCATTACTGTTTTTTTTAATTGAAATATCGGTTTCTATTATACTGATATTCCCGTTTTCATAAATACTCAACGCCTTTTCCATTAATGTATAAGCTTTGCTTTTGTCTTTATCATAATAAAAAGCGTAAACAGGATTAGATGTTATAGTTTGGTAAGATGAAAAAGAGAAGTTATCATAGTAAAACATCCCTCTATCGGTACTGATAAAAGTATTTTCGTTGTTAATTATTATTTCTGTTATTGAGGCATTCCTAAAATTGACCGGCAAATTGTTTCTCTGCCATTGCCCATTTTGATAAAAATAGAATACTCCATTTGGAGCGCCAAGAAATATTTTCCCTTTTGATACTGTAAAAGCAGGAATAGTTTCTATTTCATTTGGAAGTTCAATATACTCAAAGTTATTTCCATCAAACTTAATAAGTTCTTTTCTTTCTGCAATAGATAAAAACCAGAGATTGTACAATTCGTCTTTAACAATTTTGGGAGTTGAATGAATGTGTGTACCGACATCGATCAACTTATTAAATTTCACACCGTCGTAGCTTATGAACTCTTCCTTTGATAAAAAGTAGAGCATTCCATTAGGTTTTTCAATACCGTAAAAAATTGTCTGGTTAGCTAGTTTACTTTCGTTTCTATATTCTCTAAAAATAAATTCTTGTGAGAATGATTCGGAAAAGAGTAGAAGCGGCAAAATTAAAATCAGTTTTTTCATTTATTTCTTTCAGGTGCGAATTGCTTAGTTAATATCAAATGATTCGATGATTTAAGATATTTTTCCAAATAAGAAACTATTTATAAAGAGTTACTATTCAGCCATAATGAAAACCACAAGGCTCATGATGAAGGTACAAAGTTCACGATGCAAAATTCTTGTAAGATTTTTTTGTTCCCTTTGGGAGACCTTTGCGCTCTTAGCGGTAAACAAAAAGTAGCAACGCGGATAAACCATTTTGTCGTCAACAACTCCATAAAGATCAGGGCTGAATAGCGACTATAAAGAAACGAAATTTTGTTTATAAATCAAAGAAGGCCAATTAAAAATATCGGAAGCTGCCATGAGAGTTTCATGACAGCGTCGAAAAGTTTCTTATTGTAAGAGAGCAGTTTTAGTCTTAACGAAGCAGAAGCATCTTGTTTATTTTACGGAAAGTAACGGAACCGTCCGTAGCTTCGGCAACCATCCTGTAAATATATACTCCGCTGGTTAAGTTACTTGCATCAAAGTTTAATTCGTGAGTACCGGCAGTTTGAATTTTATTTTCAAGTAGTTCTATTTGTTGTCCCAAAGTGTTATAAATAGCAATGTTTATCCTGCTTTCTGAAGGGAGGCTGTACCTTATCCTGGTTTCAGGGTTAAACGGGTTCGGGTAATTCTGCTCCAGGTTAAATTCTGAAGGAATGCTATTTCTCTGCACGCTAGTTACACTATTATTTACTTCGATGGTTGTTCCGTAGTATTCAAATGTACCGTCGGTGTCAATCTGCTTTAGGCGGTATTCCAAATTTCCTACTGGTGGGTTGTCATCTATGAACTCATAGCTCTTAGGTGAATTGCTGTTGCCGTGTCCCTGTACAAAACCTATGGTTTCCCATTCTGTATTCTGAGTTCCGTCTTCTGACTGCTGCCTTTCTATATCAAACCCATAATTATTTACTTCCGTTGCTGTTTCCCATTTAAGCTGTACGGAGTTATCGTTTATGAAAGCCGTAAAAGAAGTAAGCTCAACGGGTACGGGGGTTGAGGAACCAGTAATTTCAATCTCGTCAAAAGCTAAAACTTCTCCTCCATGATCGACATCCAGTACAAACCTTACCGACATATTGGAAGCCCCGCCCGGTATTGAAAAAATGAAAGTATAGGTAGTGAAAGTATTATTCAAAATATTTGCACCGTCTCCTGTTCCATCCAAAGGATCGCTGTCGTCCTGACTCAAGTGATTGCTTGGATTAGCTAGACCGCTTCCATAAAAGGCCCCTGCATTAGAATAAGTGCCGGAACTTACATTTGCAACTGTAGGGAGTCCGTTTACTGAATTGGCCCCTGTAGCTATATCGCCGTCAAATGCATATTGTATTAGAAAAGCATCAATGGTTTCCCAGGTGCCTGAGCCGTTTCTATCTGCAGCGATATCAATGCTTACGGTTGCCGTGCCCCCGGCGTAGGTAGAGACATCTAAAGTTTTTATCATCAGATAGGCTGCATTGCCGGACCCTAAAGGATTTTCGGTAGCGTCTACATCTTCGCCATTCCAAAAGTAGATCCCTGTTTTTCCAGAATAAGTTTGGTTATTGCTCGAACCAGGTTCGGGGGAAGTGTCAGTTCTTACCCAAAAATCATTACTTCCGTCGGTAAATGTGTTTGATCTATAGTCAGTTCCTTCGTCATTTGTTTCAAAACCTTGTGTAATAAGAGTTGTTTGAGCAGTAACCACCTGGGCAATGGAGAATAGCAATAACATTAATATAAGCAAAAGACTTTTTAATTTAGTTTTGAGTGTTAATTCTATAGTTGAATTCATCGCAGTATACCCTTAAAATAAAAAGTGTAAATGAATTTAAACCGTTTACAAAATTTGTTTTTGCTACTGTCTTTTCATCGAAGTATTTTTTTTTGCTCAATGTGTAAACAGTTTGAATGGATTATAATGGAGGAAATATAATATGAAGCGAATCCCAAAAGGGTTTGCACGGGGTTTCAAAGTGGGTTTCTATGAAGGCGCTTTCGTAGAAAATTAGTCACTATTCAGCCCTGATTAATGATCAAGTAGTATATTGAAAATATCGGCACTGATTTTTCATTAACCCATGATTTCAATCGTGGGGCATTGAGAATGAATCTTACTAAAGAAACCAGTTTACTGGTTTATTGGCACATTTAGACTGGAGTAAGTTAGAAAGTCGTTTTTGATAAATAAATAATGCCTGAGTAAATCATATGTCATCCACATTGTAAACCGGTGAACCCGTTATGAATATTTATTTTTTAGTAAGACCAATGGATAATTCCATTGGTTAATAAAATTCTAATTGTGACTTTTTTTGAATATGACTGAATAGTAGCGGGATTATTATTTCTTTTCAATAAATCATTTTTCGGATACTATTTCAGTTAAATCCTTTTTATACTTTTTCCCAAAGATATCTTGGTATTCATTGCAGAACTGTTCATAAATGTAAGCCGCCTGCGAAGGTTTATCCTGGTCATAAAGCAGCTTTATATAATATTTTATTTCAGTTTCATTCAAAGGATCGATTGAGTTGAGTATTTTTCCTGCTTCAAATCGTAAGTCAATATCGAGACCGGCTTCACGGGTAATTCTGGAAAGAATATTTACCGATTCATTGTTATGCCATATTTTAATTTCTTCAATCCACTGGTATGATAAATCATTAAGAAAATTGCCTTTACCAACAATTTTAAGGAAATCCTTAATATCATTTTGTCCGGGAAAAATTGTATCCTTGAATTTTTCTCTTAAATTGTACCACTCCGGGTAGTCAAATGAAACACTTTCGTTTAATTTGATTATCCACCTATCACTATCAAAAACAATGCTGCCTAACAGGTTCTCCGAAAGCAATTCTCTTAACTTTTTAATTGCAAGGTTTCTCTTGTTTTTAGTGTTTTGCGTTGATGAATCTTCCCAAATCATTTTACTCATCTTTTCAGAAGATATTCCCCTGAGATTGTTTCCGTTAAATGAATGAATAAGTAATAATAAAAAAAGCTCTCTTGATCTCGGAGAAAACTTTGCCTCTATTGTTCCATCATTTGGAGATACAATAGTAAAATTTCCAAAGATGTTTATACAATAAGTTTTTTCCCCCGCGTTCGGCAGTGATTTTTCTTGTTCGGGCCTTTTATTTAGTGAGTATTTTTTTCTCCAAACAATAAATGAATAGGTGGAGCCCAAGATGAATAGAATTATAATAATTACCTGGAAATTCGAAGCTCGGTTGTCGCTACTTACGTTTAGGTTTATTTTTACTTTGTCGCTTTTATTACCAAATTTATCCAGCGCTACTGTACTTAGTTCATAAAAGCCGACGGGAAGATCTTCAATTTCAATTATGCCGCTGGCACTTGTATATTCATTATAGTATTCCGAATCCAGCCCGGTTATTTCTGTTTCATAATTGATGCTAGGGTTGTTATAAAGGCTCATAGCGCTAAATTTCAAGGTAGCGTTTCCGTCAATCGATTCAAGCTTACTGTAATCTTCGCCATGAGCTTTATTATTTACTAAAACATTGTCAATATTTAATATTGGCTTAGTACTATAAAGGTTTTCGAGATTTCGTTGATAAATTGATACTCCCCCAATTGTGCCAATCCAAACACTTCCGTCTTGTTCATTATAAAGAAATGCGCTCCTGTTTGTCTCGTCATCGGCAAGCCCTTCGGAAGTTTGAAAATTCATTAGTTTGTTATCTTTCCATTTGTATGCACCGTTATTTGTTCCAATCCATAATTCATCTTTTGTGGCAATATATTTTATGAAGTACACTTCGTTTTT